>DATHIT010000780.1:0-2261 GCA_035489915.1 Pseudonocardia sp.
AGGTGCCGGGTCGTTCGGTGTCCGAGTGTGGTGGCCAGGGACAGTAGCCGGATCAGCACGAACAGGATTGCCCCGGCGGCCAGGGCCTGCACCGCGGTGCTGGTCAGATCGCCCGTCTCGCCACTTGCCACGTCGACCAACCGCCAGCCCAGGTACGTGCCCAGGACGGTCGGTCCGCCGGCGATCACACCGAGCAATAGCAGGCACGACCACTTCGGTGGCTGAGGGTCGCCGGCAAAGGGGGCGGTGATAGCGCCGGCCATCACCAGGTTCTGCAGCAGATAGCCAACGACCAGGACCACGCTGATGGAGATCCAGTCATTGCCGGCCAGGTTGCCCAGCGCGAGGCCCCCACCCAGGTTGTGCAGCCCGATGCCAATGGCGACCAACAGCGCGAGCCGACTGGACGAGGCGGTCGGGGACGGCTCGGGCGGTGTGCCGCGCGCTGTCGTCTCGGCCGCATCACTCACACCGGACAGAGCCACATAGGCGGTGAGCCCTCCATAACCCAGCACCAACCCGCCAATAAATGCCACGGTCAACCACACGACGGGCTCGGCCCCATCCAGGTTGTCGTACTGCCGCAGCAATGCACTGTTCAACGGCACGAATGCACGGGCCAACATATCGCCGAGCAGGTAGACCAGCACACCGCAGCTCAACGAGTTGAGCAGCACCTGACCACCACGCAATCGACGGGCCAGCGGCATACCCAACAAAACGGTCAGCCCAGCGAGCACCCCGAGCAGCACCGCCTCCGCCTCGCTCACGATCGCGGCTCGACGCTAGGCACTGGGTGTGCGGCGGAAAAGGGCAGCGAGATGATCACGCCGAGCGACCCTACCCCGTGGCGCCGCCGACGCCGCTGGTCGACACCCATGTCGGGGAGGAGCTCCGCTGCTGAATATCCGGCCAAGATCGTGAGGATCACCCCGGTGGAGGATGGGGTCCGGGCCCGGTGCGGCTAGGTTTGACGTGGTTGAATAGTTGGCCTCAAGATCTGATCAAGAGTTGAGGTCCACCTCGGCGTCGTGCGGTGGTGGGCCTAAGTGTCGGGGGAGTTCAATAATGGCCGGGGTGTTGACGTGGCTGTTCCGGCTCGTCGGCTGGCCCGCTGCGCGTCCCCTGTTCCGGACATCCCCCGCTGAGCTGAACAAGGCTGCCGGCTGCCGGCCGAGGCCGATATCAATCCTCCGCCCGGCCAGCCTCGTCGATGCCGCGCTTGGCTCGCTCCACGAACAGGCCACCCGCCTGTGCCTGGCCCTGCTCATGGCCGCCAGGATCGCGGCGTGCCACGGCTGGCGCCAGGTTCGCCTCGGGCTTGAGCCGGTGCGCTCGCGCGAAGTGCCGAGGGGCCCACCCCTGAGCTGGTAAGACCGGCCAGGCTCGACCCGCGCACCCCGCGTGGGTCACCAGACGCATCCCACGGCGTCCGTCCCCATGGTCCAACCGGACTTTGCCCTTCGCCCCGCGCCCAGAAAGCCCTGCGCACCAATACCTGCCAGGAGGCCAGAACATGGTCCAAATGCACGAAGTTCTGCTCGTAGACGACCTCGATGGACGACCGGCCGACGAGACCATCCTGTTCCACTGCGACGGTCACTCCTACGAGATCGATCTCTGCAGCGAACATGCCCACCAACTGCGTGAGGCGCTCGCTCCGTTCATCGCCGCTGCTCGGGCCGCACGCCGGGGACCAGGCGCACAGTCCGCGCTCACCCAGCAACAGCGCGCCGCGCGCGAGCACAATCAGTCCGTGCGCGCCTGGGCTCGGGGACACAACGTCCATATCAACCGGCGGGGCCGAATCCCCGAGCAGGTCAAGCGCGGCTACGACAGCGAGGTCAGCCGGTTGAGTACCTGACTGCCCTCGGCACGTCCCTAACCCCACGCTCGGCGAGCCGATGACCTATCGGTTGTCCGCACGGTACCTCGGCTGGGCCTGCGCACAACCGTGCCGGCGACCCTCGCCAACCCCGGCCGCCCGGGCCGACGGCACTACGGCACGATCAATTCCAGGGTTGGGAAGTAGGTGGCGTATCGGCCGCCGTATCGAGTCAACAGGCGATAGCGCCGCACAGCGGCGTGCGCGCCGATGTAGAAGTCAGCCAGTGGTGAACGGCGCAGACCCCCTCGCTGCCGATAGGTGAGAAAAGCCTTGCCAGCCACGAAGCCCGCTTCGTAGGGCAGCGCCTCGCGGTCGAACTCCCCTGCCGGAAGCGCCTCATCGAGATCTTCGATCCGGTCAAACCCGGTGGACA
>DATHIT010000781.1:0-3715 GCA_035489915.1 Pseudonocardia sp.
CAGTGATGAGCTTTCGCTGACCGTCGGTCCGGATGGTCCGATTCTGCTGCAGGATCATTACCTGATTGAGCAGATGGCGAACTTCAACCGGGAGCGGATCCCGGAGCGTCAGCCACACGCCAAGGGCGGCGGCGCGTTCGGTCACTTCGAGGTGACCGGCGATGTCAGCGCGTTTACCAAGGCGGCGGTGTTTCAGCCGGGGGCCAAGACGGAGACGTTGATCCGGTTCTCCACGGTGGCCGGCGAGCGGGGCAGCCCCGACACCTGGCGTGACCCGCGTGGGTTCGCCCTGCGGTTCTACACCTCCGAGGGCAACCACGACATCGTCGGCAACAACTGTCCGATGTTCTTCATCCGGGACCCGCTGAAGTTCCAGCACTTCATCCGCAGCCAGAAGCGGCGGTTGGCGAACAACCTGCGTGACAACGACATGCAGTGGGACTTCTGGACGCTGGTGCCCGAATCGGCGCACATGCTTTCCTGGCTGATGGGGGATCGGGGTATCCCGAAGTCCTGGCGGCACATGAACGGCTACTCCAGCCACACCTACAGCTGGATCAACGCCGCCGGCGAGAAGTTCTGGGTGAAGTACCACTTCATCACCGATCAGGGCATCGAGTTCCTGCCCCAGGCCGAGGCCGACGATCTGGCCGGCAAGGACGGTGACTACCACCAGCGGGATCTGTACAACGCTCTCGAGCGCGGGGAGTACCCGAGCTGGACGCTGAAGATGCAGATCATGCCGTTCGAGGAGGCCAAGACCTACCGGATCAACCCGTTCGACCTGACCAAGACCTGGCCGCACGCGGAATACCCGCTGCACGAGGTGGGCCGGTTGACACTCGATCGGAATGTCACCGACTACCACTCGGAGATCGAGCAGGCCGCGTTCGAGCCGAACAACCAGGTGCCCGGCACCGGGCTGTCCCCGGACAAGATGCTGCTCGCCCGTGGTTTCTCCTACTCGGACGCGCATCGCGCCCGGCTGGGGGTCAACTACCGGCAGATTCCGGTGAACACGCCCAAGGTCGAGGTGCACAGCTACTCCAAGGACGGCGTCGGTCGCACGGTCAACGCCTCCGACCCGGTGTACGCGCCCAACTCCTACGGCGGCCCGAAGGCCGACCCGGCACGGACCGGTGAGGTGCTGTGGTACTCCGACGGGGAGATGGTCCGCTCGGCTTACACGCTGCGCCGTGACGATGACGACTACACCCAGGCCAACATCATGGTCCGCGAGGTGCTCGACGACGCGGCCCGCGCGCGGCTGGTGAACAACGTGGCCGGGCACCTGCTCGGCGGCGTCTCCGAGCCGATCCTGCTGCGCGCCTTCGAGTACTGGAAGAACATCGACAAAGAGACCGGCGACAAGATCGAAGCCGCCGTCCGCAACGGAAAGTCCTGATCAGCCGCGCTCACGCGGCAGGCGAGACCCGACGCCAAAGGGGGCGGGGCCGCTACCTCTGATGTCCGGCCGCGCGATGCCAGCGACGAGGTGATCGACCACCGAGGGCAGCATCGCGCGGCCCGGCACATCAGATTCATTGAGGAGAACAATGACTACCGTCCATTCGTCCACCGGTGCCGTCCAGCGGATCGCTGTGCTGGGCGCTGGGACCATGGGCGCCCCCATCGCGCGGAACCTGCTCCGAGCCGGGTACGAGGTGCGGGTCTGGAACCGCACCCTAGCCAGGGCCCAGGGCTTGGCCGCCGATGGGGCGATCTTGGCGTCCGCGCCGACGGCCGCCGCTGCCGGGGTCGACGTGCTGATCACCATGCTCGCCGACGGCCCCGCCGTGGAACAGGTGATGACCGGGCCGGACGGCGTGCTGTCCGGGCTCGAGCCGGGGGCGGTCTGGATCCAGATGAGCACGGTCGGGGTCGATTGGGCCGACCGGTTCGCCAAGCTGGCGGCCCAATACGACGTGGCCTATGTCGACGCCCCGGTATCGGGCAGCTCGCAGCCGGCCGAGGAGGGGCAGCTGCTCATTCTCGCCTCCGGAGCCGGAGCTGAGCAGTCCCGATTGGAGCCCGTTTTCGACGTCCTCGGCCGCCAGACCCTGTGGCTGGAGCGCGTCGGCGACGGCAGCCGGCTGAAGCTCGCGCTGAACAACTGGCTGGCGGTGCTGGTCGAAGGCATGGCCGAAACCCTCACCCTGAGCAGCGCACTGGGGCTGGACCCACGGCTCTTCGTGGCGACCATTGCCGGCGGACCGCTGGCCTCGCCATATGCCACGAACAAGGGCAACGCGATGATCGACGCCGACTTTGCCCCCGGCTTTCCGTTGCGGCACGCGGCGAAAGACGCCGCGCTCGCCACCGACGCCGCGCACAGCCACGGCGCCGAGCTGCCACTCACCTCCGCGCTCCTCGGCCGCTGGCAGCAGGCCATCGCGCTGGGGCACGGCGGGGATGACGTCGCCTCGGCCATCACCGCCTCGTCGGCCACCGGTGATGAGGAGGTGTACGCGTGAGCTCGGGCCCCATCGACAAGACCACACCGGCTCACCCGGACCCGGGGGAGGCCCGCCGGTTCCGTGAACTGTTGGACTCCGAGCGACGCAGCGCGGAGCTCTACTCCGGGCTGGCCGAGGGCGCGACCGGGGAGCGGCGGGAGATCTTCACCGAGCTCGCCGCGGTGGAGCGCAAGCACGCCGCGCACTGGGCGGACAAGCTCACCGAGCTGGGCGAGCCGGTGCCCGGCCCGGGCCGCTCCGACCTGCGCACCTGGGTGCTGTCCTGGCTGGCCCGCCGGTTCTCCGCCGATGCCGTGCTGCCCTTTGTGGAGCGCGCCGAGCAGGCCGACGCCGGTATGTATGCCGGCGACCCTGCTGCCACGGCGGCGATGGCGGTCGACGAGCGCTCACATGCAAGGGTCCTCACCCGCCTGCGGAATCAAGGCGGGAACGGGACGCCCGACCCCGACGATCCCAAGAGCATCGCGAAACGCGAGCGCTGGCACCGTGGTGATCGCTCCGGCGCCTTGCGCGCCGCGGTGTTCGGTGTCAACGACGGCCTGGTTTCCAACACCTCGCTGGTCATGGGCTTCGCCGGCTCCGGCGCGGCCAACACGACCATCCTGTTTGCCGGCCTCGCCGGCCTGCTCGCCGGAGCATTCTCCATGGCCGCCGGCGAATACATCTCGATGCGCAGTCAGCGGGAGGCCTACCAGCGCGAGATCGCCCTGGAAGCCGAGGAACTGCGCGACGACCCAGAGGCCGAGGCCGAAGAGCTCGCGCTGATCTACCGGGCCAAAGGCCTGGACCCGCGGGAGGCCGAGCGGATCGCCGCCACCATCATGAAGGACCAGGACGCCGCCCTGGACACCATGGCCCGCGAGGAACTGGGTCTCGACCCCGACGAGCTCGGCTCACCCTGGTCGGCCGCGTTCTCCAGCCTGCTCGCGTTTGCGCTCGGCGCGATCGTGGTGGTGCTGCCCTTCCTGTTCGGCTCCGGACTCGCCGCACTGATCGTCGCGATCGCGTTGGCCTGCCTGGCCCTGTTCGTGGTCGGCGCGGTGATCGGCTTGCTCAACGGCAGGGGTGCGCTGCGGTCCGGGACACGTCAACTGCTCATTGGCGGGGCGGCCGCGCTGTTGGTCTTCGGCATCGGACACCTGGTCGGCGCGAGGCTTTGACCGCTCTGCCGGGCGTCACCGAACGCTCTCGGGCCCGAGTTTGACCTGGAAGGAGTACTGGTGCGGTGAGGTACCCAG
>DATHIT010000782.1:0-2901 GCA_035489915.1 Pseudonocardia sp.
CCTGGCGCACAACGACAGCTCGCTGCGCACCATGCACTGGCGGGCCGAGGTGAACAAGCTGCAGGGTGTCGACTCGAGCGTGATCGACCCCGACGAGATCAAGAAGCTGGTGCCGTACCTGGACACCTCGGCGGCCACCCGGTACCCGATCCTGGGCGCCCTGTACCACCCGCCGGGCGGGATCATCCGGCACGACGCGGTGAACTGGGGCTACGCGCGGGCGGCCGACGCGCTCGGGGTGCACCTGCACCAGCAAACCGAGGTGGTCGGCATCGATGTGTCGAAGCAGAGGGTCACCGGGGTGCAGCTGGCCGACGGGCGGCGGATCGCCACGCCCACCGTGCTGAACGCCACCGCCGGCTGGTCCACGCTGATCTCCGACATGGCCGGCGTGCGCATGCCGGTGCAGACCTCCCCGCTGCAGGCCGCGGTCACCGAGCCGGTGCGGCCGTTCCTGGACGCGGTGGTGGTGTCCGGCACGCTGCACGTCTACGTCAGCCAGACCGACCGCGGCGAGCTGGTGTTCGGCGCCAGCGTGGACCCGTTCACCTCCTACTCCATGCGCGGCTCGCTGGACTTCATCGAGGGGCTGGCCGGGCACGTGCTGGAGCTGATGCCGGCACTGTCGAAGATGCGACTGTTACGTCAATGGGCGGGGCTGTGCGACATGACGCCGGACTATTCGCCGATCATGGGCCCGACCCCGGTGGAGGGCTTCTACCTGGACGTCGGCTGGGGCACCTACGGCTTCAAGGCCGGCCCGGTGTCCGGGGAGACCATGGCCGAGACGATCGCCACCGGCCGCCCAGCGCAGCTGATCAGCGCCTTCGGCCTGGACCGGTTCGAACGCGGCGAGCTGGTCGGGGAAAAGGGCGCCGCCGCGGTTGGTCATTAGCGATGAGGGAGGACCCTAGGTGATCGAGTTGCCTTGCCCATGGTGCGGGCCGCGCAACGTGGCGGAGTTCCGGCACGTCGGCGAGGCGACGCCTCGGCCGGACCCGGCCACGGCCAGCCCCGAGGAGTGGCGCGGGTACCTCTACCTGCGGCGCAACGCTCGCGGCTGGACCGAGGAGACCTGGTACCACTCCGCCGGATGCCGCCGGTTCCTCCGGCTCACCCGGGACACCGTCAGCAATCAGATCCAGCCGCCGGGAGCGCCGTCATGACCTCCGTCCGCGCCCTGCCCGGCTCGGCGACCGGCCACCGGCTGGCGGAGCAGCCCGGCGAGGTGATCGACCGGACCCGGCTGCTGCGGTTCACCTGGAACGGCCGCGCACACCTCGGCCACCCCGGGGACACCATCGTCTCCGCGCTGGCCGCCGCCGGGGTGCGGGTGTTCTCCCGCAGCTTCAAGTACCACCGGCCGCGCGGCGTGCTGACCGCCAGCTACCACGACCCGGGCACCACGCTGCAGGTCGACGACGAGCCGAACGTGCGGGCCGGGCACCGGCTGCTCGCCGAGGGCATGCGGGTGAGCTCGCAGAACACCTGGCCGTCGCTGCGCTTCGACGTGAAGTCGGTCAACCAGCTGGCCGGACGGTTCCTCTCCGCCGGCTTCTACTACAAGACGTTCATGTCGCCGAGCTGGCTGTGGCCGGCCTACGAGCAGGTGCTCGCCAGGTTCGCGCACGGCGGCGCGGTTGGCCGCGACACCCCGCACGAGTACTACGACAAGCGCTACGCCCACCCGGACGTGCTGGTCGCCGGGGGCGGGCCGGCCGGGATGGCCGCCGCGCTGGCCGCCGCCGAAGCCGGTGCCCGGGTGCTACTGGCCGACGAGGACCACCAACTCGGCGGCCACCTGCGTTGGGGCGACACCGACGACCTGGCCGCGCTGGCGCGGCTGCGCGAGGCGGTGGCGGCCGCGGCGGTGGACGGCCGGATCGAGGTGCTCACCGACTCGGCGGTGCTGGGCCGCTACGACGACAACTGGGTGGCCGTGGTGCAGCGCGGGCAGCCCGGCGTGCCGGAGCGGCTGATCAAGGCCAGGGCCGGGGCGCTGGTGGTTGCGCCCGGGCTGATCGAGCGGCCGTACGTGTTCGCCGGCAACGACGTGCCCGGGGTGCTGTTGTCCACCGCGGCGCGCCGGCTGGTGAACCTGTACGCGGTGCGCCCGGGGGAGCGCGCGGTGGTGTTCACCGCGAACGCCTCCGGGGACGCCGCGGCCGACGACCTGCGCCGGATCGGTGTCGAGGTGGCCGAGGTGGTGGACGCCCGGCGCGGCGGCGACGTGGTGCGGGTGCACGGACACTCGAGCGTGCGGGCGGTGGAGCTGGCCGACGGGCGGCGGATCGAGGCCGACCTACTGGTCACCGCCACCGGCTGGACCGCGCCCACCGCGCTGTTGAACATGGCCGGCGACCGGCCGGTGTACTCGCCGCGGGCGGCCCGGTTCCTACCCGGCGGCGGGTACGGCGAGGACGTCATGGTGGCCGGCGGGCTGGCCGGCGACGGTGGCCGGGACGAGCTGGTCGGGCACGCCCGCGCGGTCGGCGCCGAGGCGGCCCGCCGCGCGCTGCGCCGCCGCGCCGCCCGACTGGCCCAGCTGCCCACCCGGGCCGAGCCGCCGCCCTCGGCCGAGCCCGGCGACGACGCGGTGGTGATCCCCGAGCTGCCGGTGGGCGAACACCCGGCGCTGTTCCGCGGCCGCACCCACGGCATGGTCGACTTCTCCGAGGACGTGTCGTCCAAGGACATCCAGGCGGCCGCGCGGGAGGGCTACGACTCCGTCGAGCTGGTCAAGCGGTACACCACGTCGACCATGGGGCCGGCCCAGGGCAAGCTGGAAACGGTGAACACGGTGGCGGTGTTGGCCGAGGCCACCGGCCGCTCGATCGCCGACACCGGCACCACCACCTGGCGGCCGGTGCACGTGCCGGTCACCCTGGGCGCGCTGGCCGG
>DATHIT010000783.1:0-8327 GCA_035489915.1 Pseudonocardia sp.
TGACAGCACGGTTGTTTTCTTTGGCACAGAGCACCGCAAGTTCCGGCCGGTGAGCGACCAAGGTCAGGGTGAAGAGTTCGCGCCCGACCACGGATGGGATGGACCGAGGGTGTAACCGCGGTCGACGGAATTTCGACCTAGACTGCCTGCGTGGCCGCGCGGAGCAGCAACTTCCCCCAGGGGGAGCAGCGGCGCAACCAACCAGTAGCCGAGGCGCTCGCGACGACATCGTTGTTTCGGGTTCTCAGCAATGAGGGCATAACGGCAACGGTGGGGGCAGGTCGGTCAAGGAACTACTCTGCTGGACAGATCATCTGCCATCAGGGTGATCTCGGAGACCATCTCTATGTTGTGATCGATGGACTTACGAAGGTCGTTTTCACTTCTGAGCGTGGCGATGAGATGGTGCTGAACATCTTGGGACCGGGCGAAATATTCGGTGAGCTGGCGCTGCTCGACGGATCGCTACGCTCCGCCTCCGTGGTTGCATTGCAGTCCACATCGGTCTTTATACTGCCGAGAAACCGGCTACTGGAGCTGATGCGTCAGAATCCTGGACTTGCCGACGAGTTTCTGAAGTCGATCGGTCGGCTCGTGCGGAAGCTCACGGAGCAGGTAGGTGACCTGGCTTTTCTTGACCTCGGAGGGAGACTGGCGAAGATTCTCCTGCAGATCTCCGCACGACATGCCCACGCGCAAGGCCTTGTCCTAGACCGCGAGTTCACTCAGTCCGACCTTGCTGGAATGATCGGCGCCTCGCGTCCGGCGGTAAACCGCGCACTGCAGTCGCTCGCCGCACGAGGACTCATCGCAGTGCGCGGACGCGTTGTGGAAATCCGCGATCTAGAGGGCCTCAAAAGACGTGCTGAGCTATGAGCGCGGTTATGAGACTCGTGCCAGCATATACGGCACAAGTGTAGATCGACACCTGCGGCTTCTTTGACGCAGTAAATGTCGATAATTGTGATTGATGCGGTCATGAATACTCTCCTTTACTTAGATTAATACCTCCGCGGGGCGCGGTTGACCCCTCGCGTGCTCCGACAAGGTGCCATCCCGTCGACCTGGCCAAGCCCGACGGGGCGGGAGCGGGGGCCAACCCCGCGCCTGGGGTGCTCGTTGACCTTGCCTGTGGCTTCTCGTCCGACTTGTCGCGGGAAGTATGCACGACATGTCGGACGGTGGATTACCGCAGGTCAGCGATCCAGCGCTCGTCGTTACTCCAACCGAAAAGCGCCAGGGCGCGCGGCTGGCCAGCCGCTATCCTCCTGGATGGACCGGGGGCGGAGGATGCGCAATGGACGGAGTGCGTGTCGGGGAACGAAGTGTGCGCGATGAGTTAGCAACGGCTGTAGTTTGCGCTCGCCGGTGACCACGCCGCGGCTGGATCTGGACGGCCTCGTCGTCGGCCGGCAGGCTGAGCTGGCGCGCCTTGCCCTTGATCTCGAGTTGGCCGGGCGCCGAGGCGGGGACTGTGTGCTCGTGAGCGGTGTGCCGGGAGTGGGCAAATCGACCCTGGTGCAGGTGTTTGGAATCGACGTATCGAGTCGGGGCGGTGTCTTCGGCTACGGGAGGTATCTCGAGGGCGCGAGTTCGCCATACTCCGCCCTCGGCGAGGCACTCGGTGCGCTGGTCCGGGGGATGGAGTCCACCGGCTCAGGCGAACGGGACGCGTGGCGCGCGGATCTTCACCGTGCGATGTCCGCCCGAACGGCGGGCGCCCTCGCCGCCGTGGTGCCCGGCCTGGACGCGGTGTTCGGCACACCTCCCTCGGCCAGGGCCGATGAGGTGGCCGATGGGCGCCACCGACTGTGGCGGGTCGCCGCTCGGATGGTGGGCATTACGGCGTCCTATCGACCGGTGGTCCTGGCGATCGACGATCTGCAGTGGGCCGACCAGGACTCGTTGTTGCTGCTCTGCGAGCTGCTTTCGACCTCGATCCGCAATCTGCTGGTGGTCGGTGCGCACCGAGCCGGCGAGTTCGACCCGACACTCGTTACCGGTTCCACAACGAACGTGGATCGGCTCGATCTGCGGTCCCTGCCGGTCGAGCAGGTGGAGTCGTTGCTCGCCCAGGTCTGCGGGGGCAGTACCGAGCTGCGGGAAGTCGCGGCCGAGTTCTACCGGCGGACCGGCGGCAACCCACTCGAGATCCGTCAGCTGCTGCATCAGGCACAGTACGCGGGTGCCTTGACACAGGTCGGACACAGTGCGAGCGCAGTCTGGGACCTGCACATGCTCGCCTCGTCCGAGGCCGGCTCGGCGCCTCCGGAGGTCGTCGGACAGGCAGTAGGGCGACTCTCGTCGGCTGACCGGGCTGTGCTGGGCGCGCTGGCGTGCGTCGGAGTCGAATTCTCCCTGGCGGACGCCGGAGTCGCGGCCGGGAGATCAACGGACGTGGTAGGCAAACTGCTCTGGGATGCCCTCGATCTCCGCCTGCTCGACGTCGTCGACGCCGGCGGCCGCAAGATCGCCGCGGTGATCGACCGTCACGTCTGGTACCGCTTCAGCCATGATCGGGTCGCAGAGGCGGCGAGAGCGGCGATGTCCGAGGACGCCAGGCGTGAGGTCCATCTGCGCATCGGGCGGCATCTCGTCGAGCTGGGCGATGGCCGCCTGTTCGAGGCGGCCCGTCACCTGGGCATCGGCGGCCTCGCGCTGCCGGAGGGCGCCGAACGCGCCAGTTTCGCCGAGGTAGCACACCGGGCCGCCGAGCTGGCTCGGCGGCAGTCCTCCTGTCCGCTGGCCCTCGCGTGCTGCCGTGCGAGTCTCGCCCTCCTCGGACCCAGTCGCTGGCTCGTTCATCCGGGACTCACCCGGACGACTCAGCTGGCCGCCGCGGAAGCTGCCCTGCTGGTGTCGGACTTCCCGCTGCTGGAGTCGTTGCTGGCGGAGGCAGAGCAGGAGCTGCACGACTCGGCCGACCGAGCCCACCTGGCCTTCCTACGCCTGAAGGGCCAGGTTGCCCAGCATCGGCTCCAGGATGCGCTGGCGACCGGGCTGCGAGCGCTCGACGAGCTGGGTCAGGTGATTCCGCCGGCCCCCGGAAAGCCCCGGCTCCTAGCCGCCATCCTCCGAATGAAGCTGACGATGCGCAGGTGGAGCAATGAGCGACTGCTCGGGTTGCCACGCTGTGAGGACCGGTCAACGCACAAGGCGCAGCTGATCCTTGAGGAGCTGCGCAGCATCGCCTATCTCGCCCGGCCGGAGCTCTTCCCCCTCATCGTGGCCAAACAGATCGAGCTGACCCTGACCCGCGGCCTTGCACCGACCGCGCCGATCGCCATCTCCAGCTACGGGGTGTTGTTGGCCGTGCTCGGGGACTATGCCGGCAGCCAACGCTTCGGGGAGGTCGCTCTGGCGCTCACCGAGCGCACCGAGTTCCGGGATGCTCGACCGCAGACCCAGTTTCAGATCATTCATTTCATCCGGCACTGGCGACACCCCATGCACGAGGGGCTGCCCGAGCTGCTCGAGTCGTTCCACACTGCCCTCGACAACGATGACGTGGAGTACGCCGGCTTTCTAGCCGCCGTCCTGATCTACCAGTCGTTCTGGGCCGGCCGACCACTCGCCGAGATCGACGCGCTGGCGCAGGCGATCATCCCGGAGATCCGTTCGCAACCGGTGCCGAGCATGTTGTGCCGATCCACGCAGCAGTACTGCCTCAACCTCATGGGCCGCACCGACGATCCCTTCCTACTGGCTGGTGAGAGCGGCTACGACGAACGGGACGTGCTGCCGATTGCGCGGCGGGAGAACGACGTGGTGGCGCTGAGCGCGGCGGCGATCACCAAGTTCGGCTTGCACTTCTGGCAGGGCGACGTCACCGGTGGGATCCCCCATGCGGACGAGCTCCGGCTATACCTGGACGGCATGCGGGGCACATCCAACATGCAGCTCTACCACTTGGTGAACGCCTTGAGCCGGATCGAGGTGGCCCCGGGCACGCGCTCGACAGCCCGAGCGGTAAACCGGGCGATGGCACTGCACCGGAAGTGGGCGGCGGTCGCGCCGGCGAACTACGCGGCGCCTTACGAGCTGCTCAGCGGTGTCTGGGCGCGCGCCCGAGGGGATCTCGTCCGGGCGGAGCGCCATCTCGACCGGTCTATCGCCCTCGCAGAGGAGCACCAACTTCCGTTGATCGGCGGCCTCGGGCATGAAGAGGCCGGCGCTTTGTACGCCCAGACGGGAAGGCTGTCGCTGAGCCGGGTCATGGTGCGCGCGGCGCACGAGAAGTGGCTGGGCCTGGGCCTGGCCGCCCGCATCGAGAAGCTCGAAACCACACACCCCTGGTTAGGCACCCAGGATCTTGTCCGGGCCGGGGCGAGGGCGGTCGACCCGATCGCTATGCACCGGCTCACCCAGACGCTGTTCGGCGCCGCGACCGTGGAAGCGTTGGCCGAGGCATTGCTGGGCACGGTGGCCCGGACGACCGGGGCGGCCCGCGTTGTGCTGTTCACCGGCGAGGGCGAACTGCTAGTGCCCCGTGCCGTGCGCGAGGCGGGGAGGGTCCTGATGGTCGACGGTACGGGCGCCGCGGTCCGTTATGACGCCTCGATCGTGCAGGCCGCCGCGCGCACCGGAAGCCTGATGGTCGCGGCTCCCGACGGAGCGTCCCACGAGTCCCCCGGTAGCCACAATGCGCACGCCACGGTGGCGATCGCGGTACCGGTGCGGATGCGGGGGCAAACGATCGGGGCGGTGTACGCGGAGCACGACTGGCCGGGGCAGGCCCATGCTCCCGAGCATGAGGACGCTCTCGTCGCCATGTGTGCCCAGGCCGGGGCCGCGCTGTGGAACCTGGAGTTGGAATCACGGCTGACGCGGGCGGGCGAGGAGCGGCGCTCTCTCGTGGACGCCCAGTCGCGTTTCATTCCCCGAGAGATCTTGGGCATCCTCGACATCGCCGACATCAGCCGGGTCCAGCGGGGCCATCGGGTGGAACGCCGGATGACCGTTCTCATCGCCGACATCCGTGGCTACACCGCGCTGCTCGAGGGCATGAGCGTGACCGAGGCCAGCGAGCTGGCGATGGGTTTCCTCGGAGCGGTCGAGCTGCCGATCATCACCTGCAACGGGCTGCTGCAGGACGTGCGGGGCGACGAGATCCTCGCGGTGTTCGACGGTGAGCCGGACGATGCCGTGCGAGCCGGACTGGCGATGTTGCGGTCGCTGCGAGAGCACAATCGGGAGCGGGTAGCGAGGGGCTCCGATGAGCTGCGGATCGGGATCGGGGTGAACACCGGCGAGGTGGGTTTGGGGTTGGTCGGCGGGGTGAACCGGTTGGCCCTCACGGTCATCGGCGATGCGGTGAACCTGGCGTCGCGGGTGGAGAGCGCCACCAAGCGCTATGGCTCCAACCTGTTGATCAGCGAACGGACCTATGCCGACCTCATCGACCGCGCCCAGTTTGACATCCGGCGGATGGAACGCGTGTTGGTGGTGAACCGCAGCCAGCCGGTCACGATCTACGAGGTGTTCGACGAGGATCCCGAGCCGCTGCGCGCGGCCAAACGTGGTGCCCAGTCCGCCTTCGATGAGGCCTTTTCGCTCTTCGATGCCGGCGACGCCGAACGTGCCGGCGCCGCCTTCGAACGTTGCCGTAAGTCGGTGCCGGGCGACCAGGTGGCCGCCCTGCACATCGCCCACTGCATGGCGATGGCACACGGTGTCGTTGCGCCTGGCCCGGTCGCGCTGTTGGACAAGTAGCTAGCGCGGCGGCCGATGTCCGGCCCGACCGCATACGGCTGTCCGCACCGAGATCCCCGAGAGCTCACCTGCTCCCGTCATCGTGGTCGGGCGGCACGAGCTCGTCTTTATAAGCGTGAGGCCTCCTGGTGCCGGGTCGGACGGCGGGCCGCTCCGGTGGCTGGACGAGGGGGTATGCGGTGGTCGGCGGTGCCGCCGCCGGGCTCGCCGCGGCCTGATAGAGCGATGATGCCGCCGGAGCGGCGAACGCGTTCGGCGCCGGTGCGCCGTACTGGCGGAACGCCGACCCCGGTTCTCGGCCCGCCGGCGCCACCGACGGCGGGGCCGCCAGGTCGGCCGCGTAGAGAGACGAACGCCCGGCCGCGTCCGGCGCCGGCCCGGTACCGCCGGGCGGCTGTTCAGCCGGCGGAACGGGGCGATCGAGCGGCCACGACGGCAACTCACTCGCCCCGGTCTGTGCCGCCCCCGTCGGCGCCGCCGCGGCCGGGGTGAACGGCCACGGGGAGACCAGGCCGACCGGCGCGGCAGGTGGGGACACCGAGGCACCCGAGGCATCCGGCGGCGGCGTCGGCCACGGCGGCGGTGCTGGCGGCGGCACGGCGACCGGAGCGGCGGGCGGTGGCCAGAGCGTTGCTGGCGGCGACGCCCCGGCCGCTCCCTGAACCACCTGCTCGAGGTACTGCCGCCAAGCCTGCAGGTAGGTGAGCAGCTGACCGGTGTAGGCGTCCGGCGGGGTGGTCATCGGCAATCCTCCAGCAATCGGCGGGGCGGTGGACCCGGCGGAGAGGAACGAACCGGCGTTCATCGCGTCGAGTGGGTGCGGCAATGATGCGCGGAAGAACGACGAGTCGAGGTTCCGCAGCGCACGGGTCTCGAGTGGTTCACGGTTCTCGACGTCGAACACGAAGCAGTAGTCCCCGGCGGGGGAGGGCAGTCGCACCGGCCCGGTGATGCCCTGGTCGAGGAAACCGAAGGGGAACCGCCAGTTGATCGTCGTGCTCTCCCGGCGGTCGGCACCGCCGGTCTCCACCCAGACGTAGTGGTCGAGGATGGCGTTGACGGCGTGCCGGCCGGACTCGCAGGCCGCCTCCATCGACGTCATCCGGGTGAAGGTCTTGGTCCAGGTACCCGCGAACACCACAGAGTTGTGGTGCACCTGATAGCCGCCGTGGCGGGCCTGCCATACGTGTCGCCAGTCGAGATCCTCGAGCCATTGGTCCTCGGTGGGGCGGGTGATCCAGGATGATCCGTTGGGGTTCCAGGGCTCGCCGTCAGGCCGGTTCGACCAGTCGCCGACGATCGGAACCAGATAGGGCGCCTCGTTCCGGATCGGCCGATCGGTGCCCTCTCCCGCGCCGGTCAGGACCAGGTTGCGGTCCAGCGCGTACCACGCCGGCGTCGGCAGGATGGCGTCCGGCCCGTTGTCGACGTCGCTGGTGAGGGCGGCGGCGATCTGTCGCCACACCTCGGCGGCCAGCTCGTCGGCCGTGCAGTCGCGGGCTGCCTTGCCACGGCCGTGGGCGTCCAGCAGATGCCGCGAGGGGGTGTTGAAGTCACCGATGTCCACCGACAGCACCGCGACGTGGCCGTCCCTGACCAGGGCCGGGCGCCTCTCCCACAGACCCTGCTGATTGATCGAGGACAGGCCCCAGTCGGATCCGGAGTGGTACACGTGCCCGCGCACCAGCTGGAACGCGGTGTCGAAGTAGTACTGGATGCCGGCGAGCGTCTGGAAGCGGTCCCACGGCACCCGTCCCGTCTCGCTCATGTCGAGAGGATCCCGCCGGCTCCTCGGCCGGGTCGTCGCGTCCTGCAAGGGGCCAGCGGGCGGGGGGACGCTGGTGGTGAAGCCGTCGAGCCCCACCACGGTCCCTCCGGTGCCGGCCGCGCGCAGCGGCGCGGTGATGCTCTCGGCGGTCGGAGCGTCCGCGGCCACGACGACGTAGTCCGGGGTGAGGCGGGTCCCGTCGGCCAGCACCACCGTCGCTCGGGGCCGGAGGTGGGCCGGCACGGTCGCCTCGGCCCGAGGTGGCTCGAGCCCGTGCGCGGCGCCGAGTACAAAACGGACGCCGAGCCGGGCGAGGTGGCGGTACCAGTGGTCGAACCACGACTCGCTGGTCGGACCGTTCAGCACGCCGTCGGCCTTGTTGTCGCTGCGGCTCATCTGCATCTGCAGCTGCAGGTAGGTGGTGAGGTTGGTGCGAGCGTCCCCCCAGCGCGAGTCGAAGGCGGCCAGAACCTTCGGCATGCCGAGGATGAACGACTCGAACGGCGGCGTGTAGCCGAACTGCCGCTGCCCGCCGGCCTGCCCGAGGAAGAAGTCGTAGGCCGACACGTGCTCGAGTTCGGCGGCTCGACGCAGTGGGCTGGTCACGAGGTAGCGCAGCAGCCGTGCGCTGAACGTGCTGACATCGGTCGGGCTGAAGCCGAGCTGCGCGAGCTGGTTGGTGGCGGTGAGCATCTCGGCCAGGGTGCGGGGTGCCTCGCGCGGGAAGATCAGCGACGGCTTGCCACCGACCGTGGTGGCCTGGGCGACCACCCGGCGCATGTTGTCCATGACCGTGCGACTCGTCGGGCTCCACCTGGTCCTGGCGGGACCGCTCTCGGAGGTCGGC
>DATHIT010000784.1:0-3677 GCA_035489915.1 Pseudonocardia sp.
CGAACCCAGTTCCACGCCGCCCGGGGCGATCATCGCCACCGGGTCGGCCGGCAGCGCGGAGCCGACCAGCGGCCGCAGCGTGGCGTACCGCGAGGCGTCGCCCACCAGGACCCCACCGAGCAGGGTGGACGCGTCGTCGGAAACCACCAGCTTGGAGTACGTACCCGCGACCGGGTCGTTGACCACCACCTCCAGCGCGCCCTCGGTAACCGCGTGCGCATCGCCGAAGCTGGCCACGTCCACCCCGAGCAGCTTCAGCTTCGTCGAGGTGTCCAGGTCGACCTCGGTGATCGTGGCCGACCCGCCCAGCAGCCGGTCGGCCACCACCTCGGCCATCGCGTACCCGGGGGCGACCAGCCCGTAGGTCCGCCCCGCGCCGCCGGTAGAGCCGCCGGTAGAGATCGCGGCGCACTCGCCGATGGCGTAGATCCGCTCGTCGGTGGTCCGACAGTGCTCGTTGACCAGCACCCCGCCCCGCTCGCCCACCGGCAGCCCGATGCGGCGGGCCAGCGCGTCCTCCGGGCGGATCCCGGCGGAGAACACCACCACGTCCGCATCCAGCTCGACCCCGTCGGACAGCCTGCTGATCAGTCGTGAGTGGCGTTGGTCGCTATAGCGACCAACGCCACTCACGACCCTGATCTCCTGCACCGACACCCCGCAGCGCACCGCGACGCCCAGTTCGGACACCAGCCGGCGCAGCAGCGCACCCCCACCCTCGTCCACCTGCACCGGCATCAGCCTCGGCGCGATCTCCACCACCTGCGGAGATAACCCGAGTAACCGCAGCGCACGGGCCGCCTCCAGACCGAGCAGACCGCCGCCGATCACCACCCCGGAACGCCGGCCGGCGCCGTCCGCCTCGACCGCGCGCGCGGCCGCCGCCTTGATCGCGTCCAGGTCGTCCAGCGTGCGGTAGACGAAGCAGCCGGGCAGGTCGTGGCCGGGCACCGGCGGCACGAACGGGTAGGAGCCGGTGGCCAGCACCAGCGCGTCGTAGCCGACGGTCGCGCCGCTCGCCGTGCGCACCGAGCGGGCGACGGTGTCCACCTGCTCGACCTGCTCACCCAGCCGCAGCTCGACCAGTTCGTCGGCGTGCACCTCCGGGCCGACCAGGCTCAGCTCGTCGGCGCCGACGCCCTCGAAGTAGCTGGACAGCGCCACCCGGTCATAGGCCGGGCGGGTCTCCGCGCCGAACACCACGATCCGCCAGGTGTCGGCGGTGTCCCGGCCGCGCATCGCCTCCACCAGTCGGTGGCCGACCATCCCGTGGCCGACTACGACAAGCGTCTTCATGCCGCTCCCCCTTCCAGCTCGGCGGGCTCGGCCGCGGCCAACCATTCGCGGATTCCGTCGACCGCCTGCTGACAGCCGCCGCAGCCGGTGCCGGCCCTGGTGACCCGGCGCAGCGCGGCCAGATCGGTGGCGCCGGACCGCCATGCGGTGACCAGGGCGCCCTTGCTGACCGTGTTGCACCGACAGATCAGCGCGCTGGACGGCAGTAGCGCCGGAGACGCGACCGCGCTGGCCGGACCGCCGGCGGAGCTGGCCTCGCCAGGCAGCGCGCGACCCAGCAACAGGGCCAGCCGGTCGGTGGGCGCCGGGGCGCCGGAGTCGAAGAGCTGGATCACCGAGGCGGCCGCGTCCGGCACGCCCAGCATGATCGCGCCGAGCAGCCGGTCCCGTTTGAGCACGATCTTGGCGTAGCGGCCCCGGTACGGGTCCTCCAGCCGCAGCACCTCGAGGTCGTCGTCGGTAGAGCCGGTCCCGGGGTCCTCGGCCAGGGCATCGCCCACCGCGGCCAGGTCGATGCCGCGCGCCTTGAGCCGGGTGACCAGCGGAGTGCCCCGGTAGCGCGCGGCCGGGTCGGCGCCGGTGAGCAGCTCGGCCAGCACCTCGGCCTGCTCGAACCCGGGCTGCACCAGGCCGGACACGGTGCCCGGATGGCGCGCGCAGTCGCCGATGGCGTGCACCCGGTCGTCCGAGGTGCCCATCCGGTCGTCCACCAGCACGCCCCGATCGGTGGCGATGCCGGCGTCGGCGGCCAGCCCGGTCTCCGCGCGCACCCCGGCGGACACCACCACCGCGTCCACCGACAGCGTGGTGCCGTCGTCGCACTCCAGCCCCATGCCCGGGGTCCACCGCTTGGCCGACACGTTCAGCCGCACGTCCACCCCGAGGCGGCGCAGCGCGGCGGCCAGCACCCCGGCCGCGCCGGCGTCCAGCTGCCGCTCCATCAGGTGGCCGACCGGGTGCAACACGGTGACCCGCACGCCCCGACCGACCAGGCCGCGAGCCGCCTCCAGCCCGAGCAGGCCGCCGCCGAGCACCGCGACCCGACCGCCGGGACGACCCAGCTCCAGGATGCGCGCGCAGTCGTCCAGGTCGCGGAAGGTGGCCACCCCGTCGGCCAGCTCGCCGGTACCGTCCGCGGCCAGCAGCCCGTCGGTCGGCGGGATCCAGGCCCGGCTGCCGGTGGCCAGCACCAGCTCGTCGTACGGTTCGTCGCGACCGTCATCCAGGAGCACCCGGCGGCGGGCGCGGTCGATCGCGGTCACCGTGACCCCGGTGTGCAGGCTCACCCGCCGCTCGGTGGCCCAGCCCGGAGCGTGCAGCCGGACCGCCTCCGGGGTCAGCCCGCCGGCCACCACGGTGGACAGCAGCACCCGGTTGTACGCGGCGTGCGGTTCAGCGCCGAACACAACGAGGCTGGCCCGCTCGCCGTCAGGATCATGGCGGCGGACCTCGTCGACGAATCGGGCGCCGACCATCCCGTGGCCGACGATCACAATGCGGCGGGGCACCCGGCCACGCTAGAAACCCGCGGTTACGTCCACGGGGCAGCGCATGACGCGCGCGTTACGCTCCCTTCATTCCTGGGCCCTGCCTGCGGTGATGCCGGCCGCCGTGGGAGCCGTCCCCGGTCAGGCAGGTTCCAGGCGGATGGCGCAGGCTTTGAACTCGGGCATGCGGCTGATCGGGTCCAGCGCTGGGTTGGTCACCAGGTTGGCGGCCTGCTCCTCGGCGAAGTGGAAGGGCAGGAACACGGTGTCCGGGCGGATGCCTGGGGTGTAGCGGGCCACCGCGCGAGCCGCGCCGCGCCGCGACACCACCTGCACCGCGTCGCCGTCGGCCAACCCGGCCCGCGCCGCGGTGTCCGGGTGTACCTCGACGAACGAGCTCGGCTCAACCGTCGCCAACTCGGGCACCCGGCGGGTCTGCGTGCCGGACTGGTAGTGCGCCAGCACCCGCCCGGTGGTGGCCCAGAGCGGGTATTCCAGGTCGGGGCGCTCGGCCGGCGGGGTGTGCTCGACCGGGATGAACCTGGCCAGGCCGTCCGGGTGGGCGAAGCGGTCCAGGAACAACCGGGGGGTGCCCGGGTGCGGCGGCTCCCCGTCGGCGGCCGCCGGGCACGGCCAGTGCAGCGCCTCACCGGCGTCCAGGCGGGCGTAGCTGATGCCGGAGTAGTCGGCCGGCCCACCCGCCGAGGCCAGGCGCAGCTCCTCGAACACCGCCTCCGGCTGGTCGGGGAAAGCGCCGGCCGGAAAGGCGCCGGCACCCAGCGGCGGGGAGAGCCGCTCGGCCAGCCCGGAGAGCACCTGCAGGTCGGTGCGCACTCCGTCCGGCGGTGACACCGCCCGCCGCCGGCGCAGCACCCGGCCCTCCAGGTTCGTCAT
>DATHIT010000785.1:0-7104 GCA_035489915.1 Pseudonocardia sp.
AGCGGGTGATCGGCCAGGAAGAAGCGGTCCAGCTGGTCGCCGATGCGGTGATCCGGGCCCGCTCCGGAATCCGGGATCCTCGCCGCCCGATCGGCTCGTTCATCTTCCTCGGACCCACCGGGGTCGGTAAGACCGAACTCGGGAAAACATTGGCCGCCGCACTGTTCGACAGCGAAGAGAACATGGTTCGGCTCGACATGAGCGAGTACCAGGAGCGGCACACGGTGAGCCGACTGGTCGGAGCGCCACCGGGATACATCGGCTACGACGAGGGCGGCCAGCTCACCGAAGCGGTGCGCCGCAAGCCCTACTCGGTGGTGCTGTTCGACGAGATCGAAAAGGCACACAGTGATGTGTTCAACACGCTGCTGCAGGTGCTCGACGACGGCCGGCTCACCGACGCGCAGGGACGTCAGGTCGACTTCCGCAACACCGTGGTCATCATGACCTCCAACATCGGATCGCACTACCTGCTCGACGGTGTCACCGCGGACAGCGAGATCAAACCGGACGCGCGCGACCGGGTGATGGCCGAGTTACGCGGGCACTTCCGGCCCGAGTTCCTCAACCGGGTCGACGACATCGTGTTGTTCACCCCGCTGTCGATGCCGCAGATCGAGCGGATCGTCGAGCTGCAGCTGAATGAGCTACGGGACCGGTTGGCGGAACGGCAGATCGAGCTCGACATCACCCCCGACGCCCGCCGGAAGATCGCCGAACACGGCTACGATCCCGTGTACGGGGCGCGTCCGCTGCGCCGCTACATCGCCCACGAGGTGGAGACCAAGATCGGCCGGGCATTGCTGCGCGGCGACATCGCCGGCGGTGGAAAGATCCGCGTCACCGTCGAGAACGGCGAACTCGCCGTGGGCTATTCGGAACCGGCCCTTGCGGCCTGACGAAGGAAGCGCCATGGAAACCGACATCGTGAAATGCCCAAACTGCGGAAAGCGCAACCGGGTACCCGCAGCGGCCGCGGGAAAGCCGCGGTGCGCCAACTGTCACCACTGGTTGCCGTGGATCGCTGCGGCGGGTGACCGGGACTTCGCCGACGTCGCCGAAAAGTCGTCCGTGCCAGTGCTCGTCGACCTGTGGGCGACGTGGTGCGGGCCGTGCCGGATGGTGAGCCCGGCGCTGGAACAGCTCGCCACCGAACGGGCCGGCCAACTCAAACTGGTCAAGGTCGACGTGGACAAGGCACCGGCGATCTCGCAGCGGTTCACGGTGCAGGCAGTACCGACACTGCTGGTCCTCGACCACGGGGAGGTACTGGCGCGGCAGGCGGGTGCGGCTCCCGTTGCGGCGCTGCGGAATTGGCTTGATCAGGCGTTATCGGCCGGAAGCGCGAAGGAGGCACGGTCATGACATCTGTGGGTATCGACCCACACGTAGCGGCGATTCGCCGGGTGGTTCCACGCACGAACGGCTGTGAGGACTGTCTCACGCTTGGCACACCGTGGGTGCACCTGCGGTTGTGCCTGACGTGCGGACACGTCGGCTGCTGCGATTCTTCGCCCATGCGGCATGCCCGGGCGCATGCTCACTCGATCGGGCACCCGATCGTGCAGTCCTTGGAGCGCGGCGAGAACTGGCGCTGGTGCTATGTCCACGAGAACTATGTCTGAGGTCGCCGCCGCCGACCAGCGCACATCGACTCCGCTGACGGAAACCCCCGACATATACGGCGCGTATCCGCGACTGGCTGACGAGCAGATTGCCACGCTCGAGGTGGGCGGCGCCCGACGAGCAGTCGACGCCGGAGAGACGCTGGTCCGCGAGGGTGAGCGTTCCGACAACTTTTTCGTCATTTTGTCCGGCAAGGTCGCCGTCAGCACCGCGGACGACGCGGGCAATCGGCGCGTGATCCGGGTGCACGGCCGCGGGCGGTTCCTCGGGGAGCTGGGCGACCTCGAAGGCCAAGCAGCGTTCTACACCGCCGAAGTGGTGGAACCCGGCGAAGTGCTCGTGGTCCCGACAGAGCGGGTGCGGGCCCTGGTCGCCCACGATCCGGTGCTCAGTGACCTCATCCTGCGCGCGTACTTGTCGCGCCGCTCGCTGCTCATTCAGGAGGGATCTGGATTCCGGATCATCGGCTCCTGCTATTCGCCCGACACCGCTCGGTTGCGGGAGTTCGCCGCGCGAAACCGATTGCCGCACCGCTGGCTTGACCTGGAGCGCGACAAGCAGGCCGAACGGTTGCTGCAGCGGTTCGGGGTGGGCGCCCGCGACACGCCGGTGGTGATCTGGGGCGGTGAGGTGCTGCGCAACCCGACCAACACGGAGCTGGCCCGCCGGGTGGGACTGCCGGTACCCGACACGGTGCCCGACGAATCCGACGTCGTCGTGGTGGGCGCCGGTCCCGCGGGGCTGGGTGCTGCGGTGTATGCCGCGTCGGACGGCCTGACCACCGCGGCCATGGAGCGGATCGCCACCGGCGGGCAGGCCGGGACGTCATCGAGGATCGAGAACTATCTCGGGTTCCCCGGCGGAATCTCCGGCGCCGACCTGGCCGAACGGGCCGTTCTGCAGGCCGGCAAGTTCGGAGCGCGGATCTTGATGTCCGCCGAGATCACCCGGCTGGAATCCGGCGACGGCCAGCACCGGGTAATGCTCGCGGACGGTGGGTCGGTGGTGGCCAGGGCCGTCGTGCTGGCCACGGGAGCCAGCTATCGCAGGCTCGACGTCCCGGGAATCGAATCGTTCGAGGGCAACGGCGTGTACTACGCCGCCACCTTTCAAGAGGCGTTGATGTGCGGCACGGGGCCCGTAGTCATCGTCGGGGGTGGTAACTCCGCGGGCCAGGCGGCGATCTTCCTCGCCGCGCGGGTTTCCCGGGTATACCTGGTGATCCACGGCGACGACCTGAACAAGAGCATGTCCCGGTATCTCGTCGACCAGATCCACCAGCACCCCGGCGTGACCGTCCGGTCGTGTACCGAGATCCGTGAGGTGCACGGCAACGGTGCACTCACGGCGGTGGTGACCGAGGACAAACGAACAGGCGAGCGGCACTCGATCCAGACCCGAGCCCTGTTCCTCTTCATCGGCGCGGATCCCAACACCTCATGGCTCGCCGGCGCCATCGAACTCGACGACCGCGGCTTCGTGCCGACCGGTCCGGCAGCGCTGTATTCGGACGCCGACGGTGCCCGGCGCAGTACCCAGCGCCAGCCGATGATGCTGGAGACCAGCCAACCCGGTGTGTTCGCGGCGGGAGACGTGCGTAGCGGCTCGGTCAAACGGGTGGCCTCCGCGGTCGGCGAGGGATCGATGGCGATCCGCCAAATCCACGAGTACTTCGGGACGTAGTCGGCAGCGCGGACCGCCCCGACCGTCGCCTGCCCGGCATTCGGCAATACTGAACCGGTGAGCCTGACTCAGACCGGTCTGTCTTGGAGTGCCCTGGCCACCGCCGTATTGGTGGGAGCACAGTGGCAACGTGCCGGCGACGGAGATCTCGAGGATGCGCAGGCCGCGATCGACCGGCTGGCTGCCGTCCCGACCCACCCCAGATTCGTGCTGCACGAGATAGCACTTCTACGGCTGCCCGCGCTGCTGGCTCCAGCCCACGGCGATGAAGCCTCCTCTCGAGACCATCGGGACCGCTACCGAGCCATGGCGATATCGCTTCGATTTGAAGGGCAGATCGAGCGGGCCGAGGCGATGACAAGACCGCGGCCGAGTGGCGTGTGCGGCGTGCGCGGCGTGCGGCACTAAGACCAGCGAGATGGTGAAGTGCGAGGATGCTCACGCCGAGCAGCTGGCGCTCCACTTTGGTGGCGATCGCCAGGCGGCTACGGGCCTCCTGGACCGCAGCGAAAGTGGCCGCGACCACGCCGTCCGCACCAACGGCGACTTCTTCCTCGGCCCATGCTTGTAATCATAGGAGCGCGCCCGCCTGTCGCTGTGCGACAAATTCGTGCGCGCTTACCACCCCACTACGGGTGGTTAGCTACGGCAACTTCAGATTTGTCACAGACCGTCGGAAGTCGCCGCAGGTAACCAGAAAGACCTCTATCTGCGTGTTCATTGCGCGACGACTGCAATCACCGCAGGGCAGGGAGGTTGCCACGATACGATTCAAAACCCGTCCAGCGTGAGTTCGAATCTCACCGAGGGACCACAATAACCACAGTTCACAGGCTATTGCTTGAGCCCAGATCGGCGGACTCAAGAGGTTCGGCACCCCCGCCACAGCCGGGCCGTCGCGAGGGTCACCGCGACAGCGGTGCCCAGCGTGAGCAGTTGCAGCACGTTGTGCTGGGCGTCGACGACTACGTCGTGGTTGTCGATCCGCGGCAGCAGCTTGGTCGTCTTTTCGTAACCGTGGACGCGGTACCAGGCGGCGGATGTACCGAACAGATAGGGCGGGTACCAGGTAGCGATTTGCAGTGCCAGCAACACCCAGCAGTAGCCGGCCATGAAGACGGCCGGCCACCGCCACCTGGCCAGCAGCGCCGCCGCGGTGACCGTATAGGGGATCACCATCGACAGCGTGCTGCCAAGCTGGGGCCCCGCCTCGGTGAGGTTGTTCCACGGGTACAGCGGCACGTAGTTGTCGATCACAAAGTAGGCCGACGTGAGGGCCAGTAATGTCACCGCCGCAGCGGTGGCGCTGTCAACGCGGCGCATCGGCCATCACCCGCCCAGGCATCAACGCCATCATTGCCCATTTCCCGCCCCCAGGTGCTACGGCTGTTGATCGAGGCAGCGGGGCTGGACCTGCATGCCGTCGCGCTGACCGACCACCATGGCCTGTATGGCGTCATGTGGTTTGCCGTAGACCCACGGAGGCCGACAACGACTGCGGGTGGGGCACATCGAGTGCGCTAGAGGCCTGTCGGGTATGTCTCGGGCACCTCACCGGCGATCCAGTCACTGGTGGGCTCGAGCGGTTCCAAGGCACGCGTGTTCCCAATGTGGATCATGGCGTCGAACTGCTCGGCTGGCCGGACATGGAAGTAATGGCTCTGCCGTTCGGCCTCGGGTCGATGGATCACCGATCGCGCGTCCCAACCGCACGTCGTCCAGCGGCTCGGCCGATACACCGTCGCCGCGGTCTTGGCGCATCGCCACGAAGAACGTCTCCTTGTCCGTTTCGTGGAACAGTTCCTCGACGCTGTTGGGCAGGCCCGGCCTGACGGTTTTGCGCTCGGCGATCCCGCCTCATTCGCTGGCCGCGTTCACGGTTCCGGTATAGGTGCTGAACCGATCAGGCGCGACGCGTCGCCGCCGCCTGAGATGGACTGTGCGCGTGCCCTGCCCATGAATCACATGATGCCTGCGGCCAGCCCCAGCAATACTCCTGTCGCCACCCGCTGCCCGGGTGGACGCCCCGGAAAGAATGAGCGGCCGCACCCCACACCAGCCGCCGGGCATCCCATCCATCATCATGTCGCCGGACCCTCGTCCGTGGACCCAGATGAGGCTGGGCGCCCGCACGCCACTCCCCACTCTCTGCCCGACCCCGGGGGAGGGCACGACATGAGTTGAAGCGCAACGACTTTCCACCTCGTCTACCCGACCACGTCAGCATGCGGTGGGATCCGCGCCGGCGTCAAGGTCGTTCGTCCTCGCTGCGCTGCGGGCGCTGCACCTTGACCCAGGACCACGGACCACGGCAGCCAGGCACGGGTGACGACGAGGCCGACAACAGAAATGACAACGGATCCCACCTTTACCGGGGGTCCCCAACACAGATAAGGAGCACGCCAGGGTGGCCCGTGAGTGGCGCCGAGCCAGGCTGCGGGCCAACCCTGGCGAGCAATGACGCCGCGCGGCCCACGCTAGGGGTTGCCACTACTGGTGGCGTTGCGCGCGCAGGTCACGACCGGACACAGCGTCGGGCGCGGTCACTCACCATTGATGTGGTGGGCGGTGCGGGCGTCAATTGCTTGCTCGTGTTTTCGTTCAGGGGCATCACCTCCGTTGCTCGACAACGCTTTTCGAGCGAGAAGACCCGCTGGGCGCTTCTGCCGGTGACGGGTCAGGCGTTGATCGCCGTCTTCTCCTCGCTGCTGGCGATCTTGATGCGTCGCGGCTTGGCCTTCTCGGCGACCGGGATGGCCAACCGCAGCACCCCGTCGTGGTAGCTGGCCTGGATCTGGTCGGCGTCGAGGGTGTCGCCGAGAAACAGTTGGCGGCTGAACACTCCCCGGGGCCGCTCGGCGGACACCATTTCGCGGTCGGGATCCAGGCCGGGACGTTCGGCGTGCACGGTGAGCACATTGCGCTCCACATCCAGACTGAGCGAATCACCCTGGATGCCCGGCAGGTCCAACTCGACGATGAATTGATCACCCTCGCGCCAGGCGTCCATCGGCATCACCGCCGGCCGGGCCGCGGTGCCCAACACCTGCTGGGTCCAGCGGTCGAGATCACGGAACGGGTCGGTACGCATCAACATCATCTCCACCTCCTGTGTTTGAGTTACCAGATCTGTGTGACCTGATATAGATTTCTATATACCACTTGCGATAGTTTGATGCAAGGAAAAGTTGGCAAGCGAACGGAGAAGTCGGTGACCCGCGACGCGACGCCCCGATCCGCCCGCGGCGTATACGGCATCTCGGTGACCTCCGAGTTGTCCGGGCTTGATCCGCAATCCCTGCGGCTCTATGAGCGGCGGGGACTGCTCACCCCCACCCGTACCGACGGCGGCACCCGCCGCTACAGCGAGGACGACCTAACCCGCCTGGCCAGGATCACCGACCTCATCGCGCAGGGCGTCAACCTCGCCGGTATCGCCCACATCCTCGAGCTGGAACACCGCAACACCCAGCTCGAATCCGACAACGCCCGGCTCATGTCAGGCCACACCCCACCCAACCGGGCCGCGGCCGGCCGCACGAATACGAACACGAACGGGGAGCAATCATGACCAACGCCGAGGATGTCCCGATCACCGAGGACAAGCCCGAAGCCGATGTGGCAGAACAGCAGATCCCCGTCGCCTCACCGTCGATGAGGCAGGGCTGGATCCCACTCATATCGCCAACCGCAGCGATGCAGAGGCCAACCTCGCCGACCTGATCGACCAAGCCATCAGCGTCCCCCTCTCCGACGATGACCACCCGGTGCAGTATTGATCCCGACCCAGGGCGA
>DATHIT010000786.1:0-14373 GCA_035489915.1 Pseudonocardia sp.
ATGAAGAAAGTGCCTTTTGAGCTGGGACGATAGGTGTTCCTAGGCACCGAACATCCCGGCTCGAGAAAGGCACTTCCAGTGCGAGTGTCCCACAGGTTCACCGCCAGCTCCGCGCGCTTCGATGAGGACAACCTCGTGTCGCACGCCGGGCTGGTGGCTCTGCTCGGGCTGGCCGAGCAGACTCGGCTACCGGCCATCATCACCGAGAAGGTCTCGATCAAGAACTCGAGGATCCGCTCCGGAGCGGCGAACCCGGTGCCCAAGCTGCTGAGCGTGATCGCTGGAATGTGCTCGGGCGCGGACAGCATCGACGACCTGGACGTGCTGCGCGCCGGTGGGATGCCGATCCTGTTCGACGGTGTCTACGCACCCTCCACGCTGGGCTCGCTGTTGCGCGAGTTCAGCTTCGGTCACGCCCGCCAGCTGGAGTCGGTGCTGCGCGATCACCTGGTGGCGCTCGTCGAGCGCACCGAGGCGCTGGCCGATATCGACCAGCGGGCGTTCATCGATATCGACTCGCTGCTGCGCCCGGTCTACGGGCATGCCAAGCAGGGCGCCTCCTACGGCCACACCAAGATCGCGGGCAAGCAGGTGCTGCGCAAGGGGCTCTCGCCGCTGGCCACCACGATCAGCACCCCCACCAGCCCGCCGGTGATCGCCGGTATCCGGCTGCGGGCGGGCAAGACCGGCTCGGGCAAGGGTGGCGGGCGGATGGTCGCCCAAGCCATCGCTACCGCCCGGGCAGCTGGGGCCACCGGCACCATCTTGGTGCGCGGCGATTCGGCCTACGGCAGCCGAGCGGTAGTACGCGCATGTCTGCGCGGAAAGGCGCAGTTCTCCCTGGTCATGGTGAAGAACCGGGCCATCGCGCGCGCCATCGACTCCATCGGCGCCGAGCAGTGGACCCCGGTGCGCTACCCGAACGCTGTGCAAGACCCTGACACCGGGGCGTGGATCTCCGATGCCGAGGTCGCCGAAGTGCCTTACACCGCCTTCGCCGCCAGCAAGGATCGGATCACCGCGCGACTGATAGTGCGTCGGATCAAGGACGCCCGCTACCCCGAGGCGCTGTTCCCCGTGTGGCGCCACCACCCGTTCTTCACCAACTCCACGCTGCCGACCGCCGAGGCCGACATCGTCCACCGCCGCCACGCGATCATCGAAACCGTGTTCGCCGACCTGATCGACGGACCGCTGGCGCACCTGCCGTCGGAGACACTTTGGCGCCAACTCCGCCTGGGTGCTCTGCGCCGCGATCGCCCACAACCTGCTGCACACCGCCGGCACCCTGGCCGGCGACCACTACGCCCGAGCTCGCGGCGCGACCCTGCGTCGACGGATCATCGCTGTCCCCGCCCGACTGGCCCGCCCCGCACGCAAACCCCTCCTGCACCTGCCCAGTGGCTGGCCCTGGGCAGGTGCGTGGCTCCAACTGTGGAACCAAACCATCGGCTACAGCCCACCAGCACCGGCCTGAAACCCCGCACCCGCCGACCCCGGCCCGAACGCCCCGATCAGTGGAAGAGCTGGACAGACCAGCGACTCCCGCACGCCCAGCAACCGAACAAAGCGATCATTTCGAAAGCAAAATCACACACTCAGCCGTTCCGCGGATTCAGGCTTAGACGCAAGCGGGTCGAAGCCCGCCGGTCGCGATACCCGCGGCCGGCGTCGTCAGCGGTTGCGGGTTACCAGGAACGTATGTCGGCGGCCAGGGCTTCCGCGAAGGTCGCCGCCTCGGGGGGATCGATCCGCGCCGTCACCAAGAGTCCGATATGGCTGGCCGTCAGCAGGTCCGCGGTTGCTGCGCGGTCACGGACCGAGCCGATCGGCTTCAGGGACTGGAAGATCGCTTCTCGAACCCGGTGCCGCCAGCTATGAACCATCTGGGTTGCCTGGGCATCAAGGTCGTCGAGCTCCATCGCGGTGTTGATCATCAGGCACCCACGTTTGGCGGCGTGCGGGGGCGACGCGCGAATAGTCGCCGCCAGCGTCAGGAAGTAGTCGGCGAGTTCCTGCTTGCCCGACCCGTCTGCCTCCATGGCTATCAACATCGGTTCGGCGATCTCGCGAAGGTAGCTCTGCGCGGCGCGTTCAAACAGACCACGCTTGCTGCCATAGGTCTCGTACATGCTCGACTTGCTCAGGCCTGTCGCGGCTTGGAGCAGCGCGAGTGAGGCGGCGCCGTACCCGTGCTCCCAGAACACATCGCGGGCAGCGCGCACCACTGTCTCATCATCGAACTCCCGTGTCCGCGCCATGTGCCCCCTGCCGGTCCCTCAGCTCTGACCTGAGACTCATTTGACATTCCGAACCGGCCGGTCCAGAGTGGCTGTGAGCCCGACCGGCCGACGGTACCGCCAGCAACATCATTTCCGCTGGCCGCCGCGCCTGATGTAGCAGCAACCGGCGATCAGCTGGGTCTCGCCTCGCCACCGGCTCAACGAAGGACGCAGGTCCACGGGGCGATGCGCGCGGATGTGCCGCGCGGCGGTCGCGACATGGGCCGGAACCGGGCCACGTCACGGCGTACCAGGGAAACGGGAGCCTCGCTACGGCAGCGCTTCGTGAACGAGCGCCCTCCCGCAACTTGACGGGCAACGTTGCCCACCCAGCCCTTGTGCCGCATCTCGCGTTGCAGGTGAACGGTCCGTGGCTTCCGACGGCGGATAGCCACTCCGTACCGGACCTAATCGAGCCGGTTGAGCGGCTGCGGCGGGTTCGTCGGCCCGAGACAGGCCCCGGACCGCTGGCCGCTTCGCCGTCGCACCGCCACTTCCCGGGGCCTACGCTTACGGCCAGCCGCGCTGGAGCCGTTTGGGTGGAGGTTCGCCATGTCCAACGCCGTGGCACCCTTCGCCGTGCTGTCCGGCCAGGGCACCCCGCTAGAGATCCCGTTCGGTGGCTCAGTCACGATCAAGGCACACACGAGGAATACCAACGGCTCGTTGACAGTGCTCGAGTTCGTGCACCCCCCGAAGGCGGGACCGCCGCTGCACACCCACCTCCGTGAGGACGAGGTGTGGTACGTCCTCGAGGGCGAGTACCGCATCAAAGCGGGTGACGCCATGTACCGGGTGTCGGAAGGCGGCATGGCCTTCGGCCCACGCGGCACGCCGCACGCCTTTCAGAACGTCGGCGACACACCCGGCCGATTGCTGATAATCACCACGCCCTCGGGTCTGGAGCGATTCTTCGAGCAGTGCGCCGAGCTGCTGCCAGGTCCACTGGATACGGAGGCGCTCGCCGCCGTCATGCACACCAACTGGGTCGAGTTCGTCGGCCCGCCGCTCGGGGTGTCCGACCCGCTCTAGTGGCCTCGTATCGCCGCCGCTGGGTGCGTGGTCGGTGGCCTGCCGACCCCATCCCCGTTCGCTGGGCGACGGAAGATCCGAACGGGTCATTAGGAGGCCCAGCCACCGTCGAGGGGCTCGGGCCGGGCTACCCGGCCCGAGCGATGAAAGAGGTCAGCTCGGCAATGGTTGGAGCAGCGCATTGAAAGAGCACGGGTTGATGGCGACCATCGTGTTTTCCCCAGGTCAGCGTGAACCAGGCGCTGTCTCAGCTGTACTGATTGCCTGCCACCGGGACACGTTTCGCAGTCATACTCGCAGTCATCAGAGTCCACTGTGGACTTCGAGTCGCTCCCGGCTGCACACCGCGCCTATTGAAGCGGGAACGGGGCCTGCCTCCACCAAGGCTGGTCGGTCAGCTCTACCGCGGTGACCCACTTGACCCACCAGAAACCGCGCCGGCCGGGCGCGACTAGCCGCACCGGGGCGCCGTGCCCGGCCGAGAGCGGCGCGCCGCCCAGGTGGGTAGCCAGCAGCAGGGTGGATGTGTCGGAGGCCGGCAACCGACGCCGGTAACCGGTCACCGAGGTGACCAGGACGCTGCCGCGCGCGCCGACCGGCAGCAACCGGTCCAGCCGCGTTCCCGCCCACGTCTGCTCGGCGTACCAGCCGTTGGTGCAGTCGAGTATGGCCCGCACAGTGTCCATCCCGGCCAGCTCATCAGGGGAGACCTCGCGGCTCGCGCCACCGACGCTCACCCGCACCCGCCAGGCCGACGCGTCAATCTGAGGCACTGTGTCGGTGAACCATTGTGTGATCGGCATCGCGGCGGGGGCATCGGAGCCCAGCTGATACGACCCGGTCTGACGACGGGTGCCCGCGGGTAGCCGCAGCCACACGCCGGCGCGCTCCAGCACGATGTAGGCGGCACCCGCGGTGGCGGCCAGGGTGAGCCCGCCGAGCGCGGCCCGGCGTGTGGCATCGGTGCGCCGCGGCCGGGTTGGATGCACCTTCAGATGCGCGAGCAGCACGGCGAGCACGATGACGGCACCACCGACGTGCAGCTGCATCGGCGTCAGGACCAGCAGCTGGCGGAACCCGCCTTGGGTATGCAGTAGCCCCGAGGCGAGCACAACGGTCACCAGAACGGCGAGGGCGAGCCCGGCGCCCCGACCCGCCCGGCGCCGCCGCCAGCCCCGCCGCGCCACCACGCTCTTCCAAGGAATTAGCGCGACGATGGCCAACCCGGCCACCCCGTGCGTCACCGCGACGATCCGGGCTGGACCCGGGGTGCCCAGCGCGAAGGCCGCCACCCCGCTGCTCACCGCGAGCACCAGGAGTATGAACAGCGCGAGGTTGGTGCCCCGCCCCGCGTTGCGAAACGTGCGCACACCGCCCAGTGTGGCGCCTCAGTGCCGGTGGGCAAGCGGATCGGTATTTGACGCTTCCATGCGACGACTCCGGCCGGCTTCACGTGTACTCGTGATCGACTGGTAGGTCGCCCAACCGGCTGATCGGCGAAATTGGCGGGCCGATGGATTAAGAGAGCGAGCCTCCACCACGACGGGAGTGTTTTCCGCAGGTCATTCCTGAAGGGGCCGGTCAAGATCTGGCTGCTCTCTTCTCGCCAGGAGGAAGGCGTGGGGATAGGTGCGATGTCGACTGAAGGCGTGGGCGGGGCGGAGTCGCCGTAGTACTGCGAGTGTGGGAAAGCCACGCACATCGGGAAAGGGCGACAGCGTGTCAGTCAAGGAGGGAAGCAATGTCCGAAGAAACGCCGGTGAATGCCGGTGCCGTGGAGTGGCCAGATCCCGACTCGGCGTACTTCGCGGTACGGAGGATGCAGACCAAATTGCACCAGTGGGCGGGAGATGACCTCTCTCGCCGGTTCGGCGACCTGTTTAACCTCGTCTACGACCCGACGTTCCTGGTACCTGCGTGGGAACGTGTGTCCACGAACCAGGGGACCCAAGACCGCATGTGTCGATAAGGCCACCGCGCCTAAGGTCGAAGCCTCGGTTGGGGTCGCGGGTTTCCTGGGTCAGATCCGGGACTCGTCGAAGTCGGGCGATTGTCGGACTGCGCCACGCCGGATGGATCGTGACCATCGAGGTCAACGACACCCTGCGGGTCTACGACGAACGAGGCACGTGATCAACCAGATCCCGCGAACCAGCACCAAGCCGCTGGCCCCGCTTCAAGGCCTACGGTGTCAACCGAAACCGCAACACCGGCTAGGGACCGTTACCCCTCAAGTGAAGCCAAACCGTCCCGCAGCATCTGAACCCAGACACCGGATGACACGGATGTGTCCGGCTCCGTTTGATGGGTGACAGACCGGCTTCAAATGATGGGTAACGTCCGGCATGCGGCTACTGCCGCTGCGAGATGCCGTTCATACACCATTCGCCGTCGGTCACGCCGAGCACCACATCGACCGGGAGGTCCTGCGTCTGACCCTGCGCACTCAGCGTGAGGTCGACCGGCACCCGCGCCTGGGTGTCCAGCAACAGGTGCGGCGGGCCGGTCTGCTTGGCGGCCTGGATCAGCTGCAGAGCCTGCGGTGGCATCTGCGCGGTTGGCTTCCCGTCGGGGCCATGGCAGGAGACCTTCTCCAGCTCCCCAGGGTTCTTACTGGCCAATGCCGCGACCGCCTCCGCCGCCTTGTCATCCGGCTTGCCTGGCCCGACGAGGCAGCCCGGCCAGACGAACGCGGCGAGCACTAGCACGACGATCACCACGAGGGCACCGCCGCCGAGCCCGAGGAGCAGGCCCTTCTTGCTCTTCTTCTGCCTGGCAACAGGGGCGCCCTGGGCCTGGGTGTCCTCAGCCTCGGGGTGCTGCACCTCGGCGGGCGGGGGCTGCGCGGTGCCTTCAGCGGCGTGGTCCTCGCTCTGGGCCAGCGTCGGGTCCCGGCCGGAACCCTCCTCGCCTGCCGACTGCTCGGGCTGGTGTGGATCCGTCATCGGTATACCTCCCACGGCGCCCTGCGAGCGCCGACGCCGTAAATTGATGCGCCCACACGGTGCCTCATCCTGATGGCTGCTTGACACCTGGGGCTGTCCGGGAGCCCGAAGAGCCCGTCATCGCTGGCCACCGCACAACGGTCGCGGCTGCACTGCAAGGAGCCCGAGCCGCCGGACTACCAGCCCAACCTGACCACAGACCGGCCCGCACCCAGCGGCGGGTCTCGGCCCAGGCGACACCCGAGTCGTTTGCCAACGCGTCCCCAACGGCACACCGGGTGGCGGTCTTCGACACAACGCAGGCCGTGGTGCGAGCGACCGCGCTGCACGCGCGTGCGTGCCGACGAGCGCGGGGGCGGCCCCGGTAGGTCCGACCGTGTCCCACACCGCGCGCGGTCCGCGTAGAGCTCACGCGACGCCACGGAGGGCAGCGCCTCCAACGATGGGGCGACCGGGAGCAGGCCCCGCCGCCGGATCTTCCAGAGCGGCGTCGCCCAGCAGAGCACCGCGGCGAGGGCGAAGACGGTCCCGACCACGACGATCGGCGCCCACCAGGCGATCTGGAACGGCTCGGCGCAGGCTTTGAGTGCCTCGGCATTCCGTCCGGCCAAGGCCGTGAAGCTTCCCCAGAAGGTCCCGCCAGGATCCCGCCCGGCCGCGATGTTGCACCCGGCGCTGTCGTTGTTCGGGTCGCCCAGCAAACGCCGGAGGACGATGTGGTCGGACATCATGGAGACGGTGCTGGCGGCGACCAGGGCCACCAAAAGGACGAAACGCGGCCCGGTCCCCGAACCGAGGGCGTGAACCGCCGCGTCCGCGTGGGCCGGCTCGTCCTCGCCGGCGGGGTCCGACCCCGCGCCAGGGCGGCTGGGCAGCATCAGGCAGGCGGCGGTGTTCCGGTCGAGCCGCTCTCGACGTCGCTCGACAGAACCCCGACGACGGCCTCTCGGACCCGTTCGATCTTGTCGCCCGGCACCCCGCACTCCACCGCGAGAGCGGTGACCACGCGACCCCTACCTGCCGACTCGACCGGGTCACGGCCGGCCGTGGCAGCTCGCACGGGACCACGGACCGTGCCTGCCTGCACATCCAGGCTGACACCCGTACGATGGCGAGCTCCGAGATTCCGGATACAAAAGGCCAGGTCCGAAACGGCGGCGCAGCGGAAGTTTACGCTTCAGGACCAGTTCACAGACGAGGCCGTGAAGATGGTGACCGAGTCGTCCCGCCAATCACCGACGTCACGCGCGAGATCCTGAGGATGAAAGCCAAGTCGTCGGTGACCACGATCGGAACCCCGCGCACCCCCGGCGGCGCCGGGCCGCGGATGCGCCCGGCCGGCAGGTCCGCTCTTGCCGCTCTCGTCACAGCGGTTCTGCTCGCCGCCGCGTGCATGTCCGGCGCCCCGCAGCCGCAGAGGAATCCCGCCGTCTTCATTCCGGCCGCCAGCAGCGGCGAGGTCACCTTCTACCTCGCGCTACCCAGCTCGCCGGCCGCGCTCGCCGAGGCCGCGGTCAACGTGTCGACGCCCGGATCCCCAAACTATCGGCGTTTCGTTGCCCTGGACGCTGCCGCGAGCCAGTTCGGCGCCACCGACGCGCAGATAACCACCGTCGCCGACGCAATAAAGGGCCGCAGCCTGAATTTCTCGGTAGATCCAACCAGACTGTTCGCACGCGTGAGCGGCTCGATCGACCAGTGGACGGCGGCGTTGGGAGCACCGCTTGCCCAACATCCGGGGAACGCGTCGCACCCGTTTACCACCTACACCCTTCCCCGCCAGTTGCCTGCCGCCCTCCAACCCGCGGGCACCGCGGTGCTGCTGCCGACCACGCAGGTGTACGACCCCAGCATCGGTGGCAGCCCCCCACCCAACACACCCCCTCCGACGCCGGGGACAGTGCCGTTGCCGCTCAACACCGGCACGCCACCCCCCACCAACTGCTCGGCTCCACTGCTGCAGCAGCGCCGGGTCTACACGCCGCCGCAGATCCAGACCGCCTATGGCATCGACCGGCTCCGCGCCGCAGCGTCCGGCACTCCGGCGATCACCATCCTCGACCTGGGCGGGGGTTGGCTACCGGGCGACCTGAACCTAGCAGCGGAATGCTTCGGATACCCCGCTCCGCCAATCGCGCAGACCCAGGGCGATGGCGTCGTCACGGCCATAGCGAAGGCCTCCGGCGAGACGTCCCTCGATCTGCAGACCGTAGCGGCGGTAGCCCCCGCAGCCCGCCTGCGGCTGGTGCAAACCACGGCCGGCAGCGGCGGCGTGCTGGACGGCTTCAGCCGCGCGCTCGGCGAACCCGGCGGCCCTCCGGACGTTGTCTCCCTCTCCTACGGCAGATGCCTGGTGGCCGAAAACGAGGCCGCCCCTACCTACCTCGCTGTCGCCGACTCAGTCCTGGCCATGACGGCACTTATCGGCGTGTCCTCCTTCGTCGCCGCCGGCGACTCCGGATCCAACACCTGCGGCAGCCATACCCCGGGGACCTCGCTGTCCTACCCCGCAGTGTCACCGTTCGTCACCGCAGTCGGTGGTACTCGGCTCGCGCTCAGTCCAGCCAACACTCGGACCTCCGAAACCGTGTGGAACGACTCGGTATACGGAGCAAAAGCGGCCGGCGGTGGCGCCGTGGGCCACCGGACACCTCGCCCAGCCTTTCAAAACGGCGCGAACGATGCGCAGTACCGCGCCATCCCCGATGTCAGTGCCCTTGCTGACATCGTGCCCGGCTGGCCCGTCGTGATCAATTCGACCTTACAGACCGTGGGTGGCACAAGCGGCTCCACGCCACTAACCGCCGCGAGCACAGCACTCGTTGCCGGCTCGGAGCGGCACGCCGGGCGACCACCGCTCGGTTTGGCCAACGGGTGGTTCTACACGGCGGCCGTGTCGAACTCATCAACGTTCTACGACATCACAGAAGGCAACAACGACCTCGCCGCAGTCGGTTGCTGCACCGCCGCCGTCGGCTACGACCCCGCCAGCGGGCTGGGCGCGCCCAACTGGGCCACCCTGCCGGCAACCCTCCCCGCACCAGGCTGATCATTCTGGGCGCATGACGCACGAGCCGATTCCCGACACCGCAGGGTCAGAGCCCGACGTGGCGCACTCGCCACACCGGCACCGTTATGAGATCAGCGTCGACGATGAGCTCGCCGGATTCGCCGCATACCCCGACAACGGCGACAAACGGATCTTCTACCACAACCCGGCCGCATCACGCGGGTGTGAAGACGACCCTCAAAGAGGATTGGTGGAAGCCCGTGACCATGACCATGCGGCGCCCCCGGAATCTACCCGTGGACGAGTTCGAGGCCGTCGTATCCGCCTCGTGCAAGGCGTTCGTCCCGCTGGATGCAGTCCCGCACCGCGCCAAGTCGACCTACACCGGTTCCCTCGAGTCGTGGGTTTTCGGAGACGCCGTCGTCAGCCGGATCTCCGGGTCGCCGGTGACCATGCGTCGGACCTCAAGAACGATCGCCGACACTGATCCGGAGATGGTGAAGGTGAGCATCCCGCTTCGCGGGGCGTGCCGCATAACCCAGGGCGTTCGGCGGGGACGCCTCCAACGTGGCGACCAGGACATCTTCGACGCCCGGGTCAGCCCGATCGACACGTCGAATTGCCCGGCCAGCCCGAAGACCGTCCAGTGCGGCAGGTCCGGATCCGCCGGCACCAGCTGCGTCCTGGCCCGCCAGTCCGCCTCCGAGAGACCCCGGAAGACCTGCTCGATGTTCGCCAGGTCCACGTCCAGGATGCGCAGCTCCTCGAACGACTCCATTGTTGCCTCCCGCCGCGCCGTCCGTGTCTATCGCGGAGCAGCAGTGTTCTCGCATTCCGGCCGCCGGGGCCGGTCAGGACGCAAGACGCCCGATCAGACCAGCTCGGCACCGGCAGGCGTGCCGCGGCTGCTCGGGTGCCCTCGGTAGCGTGGGCGCCCGTGAAGAGTGAAAAGCCCGAGGTCGACTTCCCAGGTGGCGAGCCGCCGGCCGACCTGCAGATCAAGGACATCCGGGAGGGCACCGGCGCCGTCGCACAGGCCGGCGACACGGTCTCCGTGCACTACGTCGGGATCGCTTGGTCCACCGGGGACGAATTCGACTCCAGTTGGAGCCGGGGCACCCCGCTACGGTTCCAGCTCGGCGTCGGCCAGGTCATCTCCGGCTGGGACCAGGGCGTACAGGGCATGAAGGTCGGCGGCCGCCGCCATCTGGTCATCCCGGCCCACCTCGCCTACGGCGACCGAGGCGCCGGCGGCGTCATCGCGCCCGGTGAGACACTGATCTTCGTCTGCGACCTGGTCTCCACATGACCCGAGCCAGCCTCGACCGCGCCACGCGCACAAGCGACAAGGCCTCCAGAGCCCCCGAAAGACTGATTCTCGGTGACAGACCCCGCGACAGATGATCAAGCATGATCGCAGATCCGTCTCGCTGCCGAATCTGCCTCTACAGGATCAAGGCGCGCTACCTTCGGCAGGGCGCGCTGCGGAGGCTGGTTCGATGCCGGGGTGTGCAGGCGGGGCGGGGATGGCTTTCAAGGCAGCTGATGGTCATGGCACAGGCGGCAGGTCCCCCCGCCGCGTCGCTCGTTCCTGACCGCTGATTGGGCTTGGCGACTGATCGCTGTGTAGGGCGTGGCCGGGAGGAGCGGGCTGCCGAGGGTGGACTCGCAGGGAAAGGGCCTGGTCAGATGGCAGTTGCGGTCGGTATCGATCTGGCGAAGCACGTGCACTGGGTCGTTGCCCGCACGTCCGACGGAACAACGCTGATCGATCGAAAGCTGGACAACACACCCGGGGCGATCGCGGAGCTGCTCGAGGATCTGGAGGCTCTGACCCACCACGGTCCGGTGACGCTCGGGATCGATGTCCTGGGCGGCATCGCTGGCCTCGTGACCGCGATGCTCACCGCCGCCGGCGTCGGCTGTGTGCACGTGCCCGGGCTCGCGGTCAACCGGGCACGCAGGGCGACCCGTGGTGGGGAGAACAAGAGCGATCCACGTGATGCCCGAGTCATCGCCGACCAGGTTCGGATGCGCGATGACCTGCGGGTTATCGAAGCTCCCTCCGAGGTCGACATTGATCTGCCGGCTGCTGAGTGCGCGCCGGCAGGAGTTGGTGTGTGACCAGACGCGACGGGCCAACCGGCTGCGTGATCTCCTGTGCTCGATCCATCCGGGCCTGGAACGTCAACTCGACGTGACCGCCAAATCGGACCTGCTGCTGTTGGGCCGTTGGGTGACCGTGGGGCAGATCCGTGCCGCCGGCCAGGGCCGGATCGTGGCTGCGCTGCGCTGCGCCGCGCCAAGGTCACCACACCACGCGCGGAGGCCCTCGCGGCCAAGGCCTACGCGGCGGCGCTGCAGCAGGACACCATCGTGGCCGGCGAGGCGACCACCGCTGAACTGATCCACGGGCTCGCCGCCGAGGCACTCGCCGCCCGGGAGCGCATCAAGGCGATCGATAAGCGTCTGGAGAAACTCCTCGCCGCACACCCAGACGGCGACCTGGTCCGCAGCCTCCCGGGCATGGGCACGACGCTGACCTCGGAGTTCTTGGCCGAGGTCAACTCGATCGACCGCTTCCCGACCGGCGACGCCCTCGCCGCCCCATCCGGACTCGCGCCGGTTCTCCAGCAGTCAGGGAAGACGCATTACCTGCGCCGGGCCAACAGCGGTAACCGCGCCCTGAAGCGTGTCTTCTACCAGCCCGCGTTCTGCGCGGTCGGTCTCGATCCAACCAGCAAGGTCTTCTACACCCGGAAACGCAGCGAGGGAAAGAGCCATCACCAGGCGGTCATCGCGCTGGCCCGACGACGGATCAACGTCCTGCACGCCATCCTGCGCACCCGCCAGCCCTGCGACGCCGAACACTCATCAGCTGCTTGACAGAAGCATTGGGCTGCCGCCTCCGGCGGCGGCCGGCTTTGCCGGCCCAGACCAGCGTGCTCTCCGCGCACGCAGGGGTGATCCCGATGATCAGGTGGTCATCTCGAATATCCGCTAGCTGGTATGTGCATCTGCTGGTCACCGGGGGTAACAAATACCGGCTCGCCGCGATGACCCTGAGCCCTTCCTGAGAGAAGCTGTTATCGGACCAGCTCGGGAACAGGTGGGCATCATGAACACCACGACCGCCGCCACATTGAGCAAGCGAGACCGTGCCGTACTGCGCGCCGTCGCCGCCGGGCGCTGCCAGATGTCCGGCGGATGCGGACCGACGCTGGTTATCGACGGTATGTGCTACGCCGACCAGTTCGCCGGCGCGCGCCTGACCGGGGCCGGACTCATCGCAGTCCCCCGCTCGGCGGCCGAATCGGCGCGGCTCACCCCAACGGGCATGGCCTTCCTAGCCTCGGCCTGGCGCACCCCCTCCTAGTACGGCTGCGTCAGCGGAAGCGCTTTGACCGTATTAGGCCGAGCTGGGGGAGCTGACTGATCACAGGCCCTTTGGGCTGGTCAAAGTGTCATAGGAGAAACGGTGCTTAGCGAGAGTGAACGGCGACGGCTCGACGACATCGCCCGCCGGCTTACCGCCAGCGACCCCGATTTCGTCGCGTGGATGACGGCTCAGCGCACCAACCACCTGGGCATCCCAGGGCGCTGCTACACCATCGTGATCGCCCTGTCAGTGGTCTCGGCGATGATCTGTCTGGCGCTCATCCACGCGGGCACGGGGCCGGCCGCCGTCCCAGCTTTGGCGCTAGCGGCGGGCGCGTTCTTTCTGCGCCGCCGGCGGTTCCCGACGGCGTCGTCCCGACCGGGGTGACCGCTCGGACCTACACCCCGAAGCCCGCTCCCAGGAGGAACCAACCCATGACCACTGACGATCGGTGAGCCCTCCGACCTGCTCCTCTGGCTGTGGGGCCGGACATCTGACGTCTCGGTGCAGATATCCCGCGATCGTCCGGTCAGCCGCTGGCTGCGGCAGCGGATCGCTCTGGCGACTCAGTAGACCGTCCCGACGGTGCAGTAGGCAGACGACAGCGTGGGCGAACTCGCTGTTATCTCGGGCTCCGCCGAACCCGGCACCGCTTCGGAGATCGCGGGAGTCGCGGGGTCCCAGCCGTAGGGGAAGGACCAAGATCACGGGATACCTTTGGGACACAAACGCCGGCATAGCACCCCATAATGACCGCAGGCGACCGAGTGCCCGATCAAGTATCAGCGCAGGTCACCGGGGGTCTCGGCAGATAACCACGATCATCGGCCCACACCGCGGTTCCCGGGTTGGAGCAAGCCGGAAAATGGACCGACTACGCAACGTAGGCATTTTTGCTACGGCAGCCGCAGAGTGTGAATTTGTTCGGAAGACGATGAAGGTACAAGCTGGCCCGGCTGCCTGGGCGCGCCATGGGACTCACCGCCGCCAGGAGCGCAGCCACACGAGTTGACGCCTGTGGGTGCCACAAACTAGATCTCCAGCCGTGACCAGCGGTTTCGTGAACGACGACAGTCTCGCCTCTTACGCAGTTCTTCTACGGCGGCAAAGGTGAAGATCCCCAATCGCTTTCTCAGACTGTTGTCGCACCGTCACGGCGCTTGCTAATCTCATGGGCTTCACTTGCCTGTCCATCGGGAGTCTCTGATGCACGTTACGGATGATGTAGAAGAGATAATCACGCGACTTGGTCAGTTTGATCACTCGTACGCCCTAGCGAAATTTTTAGTCGCAGAAGGCGCCCACGGCAAAAGGGGGAAGGTAGGAGAATGCGTGCTTTCAAACTACCTCCAGTGTCAGACGGGCATTCGGTGTGGAGTCGGCCGTACCGGAACAAGGGTGCCGCTGCGGAATACCTTCATTGAGCATCCTCCGGTGGTGCGAGACTTCGTCAAGCTCTTTGATTACGGCTACTTCCCGCTGCTCGAATCCGAAGTCTACCGGGAGAGACAGCGCAGAATCTTCCTCGCAGAACAGGCAGAGCGCCATATCATTCCGGTGACCGAGGCAGTGAAGGCGCACCTTCAGCCGTGGCTTACCGGGATGGGTGATGACGCAGTTCTCCCAGGACCGGCACGACTGCTTACGGCGAGAGAGATGATGGTACTCGAACTGCTTCAGTCGCGGCTCACCGAGACGGCCAAGGAGTGTGCGGATACGGCGGTA
>DATHIT010000787.1:0-6337 GCA_035489915.1 Pseudonocardia sp.
AGCGGCGAGGTAAGGCTCAGGCTGGGTCGCCGGCGGCGGCGCCGGTGGGCAGCTGGCCACCCCAGCGCTTCCGGGCGACGGCGAAGTCCAGCGGGACGCGGTACATCTCGTCCTCCTCGGCCCACTCCGGCACCCGCCAAATGATCTCCAACGAGATCCCGTCCGGGTCCCGGCCGTACACCGACAGGTGCATGCCCTGGTCCAGGCTCACCTGGTGGGCATCGACCGCCTCCAACTGGTCGCGGACGGCTTCGAGCTCGTCCAGCGTGCCCACCTCGAGGGCGACGTGGAACAGGCCGGGACGGAGCATCGCGCTCAGGTCCTCCGCCGCCGAGGTGGCGTTCTCGATCAAACCGATGTCGTGGTGGTTGGTGGTGTCGTGCGGGGAGCGCAGGAACACCATGGCCGGCCAGGTCGGGGTTTCCGGCAGCGCGGCGGCCACCCGAAGCCCGAGGACCTCGGTGTAGAACCGCGCGGAAGCCTCCATGTCCGAGACCGACAGAACAACATGGTTGACCCGTCGGATCGGCATTCGTCCCCCTGAGCGCGCGCTTTGTCTCCAGCATCCGGCATTACCGGGGTGGGCGCCCGGCGGCTCGAACGGGCAGCGGCCGCCCGGCGTTCAGGAGTTGATCAGCGCGCGCACCCTGGCCAGCTGAATCTGCTTGGTCAGCGTGGCCAGGTCGTAGGCGCCGCGGTGGCGGGAGCCGTTGATGAAGAAGACCGGTGTGCCGGTCGCCCCGCTGAGGTCGGCGCTGTCCAGGTCCTCGGCGACGTGCTCGGCGTCGACGTGCGAGCGCAGCTCGGCGGCGAACTTCGGCACGTCCAGCCCCAGCTGCTCGGCATACCGGTTCAGGTGCTTCAGCCGCAGCTCACCCTGGTGGGCGAACAGCAGGTCGTGCATGGCCCAGAACTCGCCCTGCCGGCCGGCCGCCTCGGCCGCTTCGGCGGCCAGCTGGGCGTTGGGGTGCACGTCGGACAGCGGCAGGTGGCGCCACACGTACCGCAGGTCGCCCTCGTCCAGCAGCTCGCGGACCACCGTTTCGGCCTGACCGCAGTACGGGCACTCGAAGTCGCCGTACTCCACCAGGGTGACCAGGGCGGTTTCCGGCCCGCGCACGTGGTCGCGTTCCGGGTCGACCAGGACGGCCAGGTCGGAGATCGTGTCGGAGGTGCCGAGCAGCAGCCGGGCGCGCATCCTCCCGGGCAGCAACCGGGCTATCCGGAACACCCCAAAGCTGAGCAGCGCGGACACCAGCGCGGCGGTGAGGATGCCGACCTTGGCCTGCTCCAGCTGGGCGCCGCTGAAGGCCAACGTGGCCACCAGCAGCGCGACGGTGAACCCGATGCCGACCAGGGTTCCCGCGCCGGCGACCGCCAGCCAACCCACCGGCGGTCCCAGCCGGCCCCTGCTCAGCCGGGTGACCAGCGCGGACACCGCCAGCACGCCCACCGGCTTACCCACCACATAGCCGACCACGATGCCCTGGGTGATCGGCGAGGCGAACGCCGACGCGAGGAACTCCCCGGTGATCGGGATACCCGCGTTGGACAGCGCGAACAGCGGCACGATCACGAAGCTGGTCCACCCGTGGAAGCGCTCCTGGAGCCGCTCGTTCGGGGATACCGCCGCCTGCAGCCCGACGGTTGCCGCGCGGGCCAGCTGAGGCGTCGGCTGCTCGCGGAACACCCGGAACAGGTCGGTGGCCCGTTCCAGGTCGTCCCGGACGGCCGGCCCGGCGTAGGCGACCAGACCCATGGCCAGCCCGATCACCAGCGGATCCACCCCGGACTTGGACAGCGCGACCCAGGCGGCCACGGCCAGTACGAAGTACGGCCAGCCGGACCGCACCCCCAGCCGAGGCAGCAGCAGCACGACCAGGAACAGCGCCACCGCGACAAGCAGCGGTGCCACCGACAACCGTTCGGTGTACGCGGTGGCGATCACCACCAGGGCGACGATGTCGTCCACCACCATGACGGTGAGCAGGAACACCCGCAGCCGATCCGAGAACCGCGGTCCGACCAGGGCCAACACGCCGAGCGCGAACGCGGTGTCGGTGGACATCGCCACGCCCCACCCATGCATGCCGTCCCCGCCGGCGTTGACGATCAGATAGAGACTGACCGCGGCGGCCATGCCGCCCAGCCCAGCCAGCATCGGCAGGATGACCCGCTGCCGCTCGCGCAGCTCGCCGACGTCGAACTCCTGGCGCGCCTCCAGCCCGACCACGAAAAAGAACAGGCTCATCAGCCCGCTGTTGATCCACTCCGACACGCTCAGGGAAAGGCCCGCGCCGCCCAGCTGGATCGACAGCGGGGTGTGCCAGAGCCCCGCGTAGCCGTCCGCGTCGACGTTCGCCCAGATCAGCGCGGCGAGGGTGGCGCCGAGCAACGCGGTGGCGCTGGCCGCCTCGGTACGGGAAAACCGCAGCAGGGAGCGCTCCGACGTGCCGCTCCACGCCGGCGAGTCGTTGTTCGACCCAATGCTGATCTTCATGGCTGTCTCGCCCGTCTCCTCGGCCCGTCCAGATCCACCCGGGCTACTCCACCGGAACTTCGCGGCGAACCTCCTCCAGCCAGATCCGGGCGGACATGTCCGACGGCGCCCGCCAATCCCCGCGCGGCGAGAGTGATCCGCCGGCCGAGACCTTCGGTCCGTTGGGCAGCGCCGAGCGCTTGAACTGGCTGAAGCTGTAGAAGCGCTGCACGAACACCTCGAGCCAGTGTCGGATCTCGGCCAGCGAGTACTCCGGCCGCTTGTCCTCGGGGTACCCGGGCGGCCAGTCCCCCACCGCCGCGTCGTGCCAGGCGTGCCAGGCCAAGAACGCGACCTTGGACGGCCGGAAGCCGTAGCGCAGCACGTGGAACAGCGAGAAGTCCTGCAGGGAGTACGGGCCGACCGTCGCCTCGCTGCTCTGCACCTGCTCGTCCTCGCCGGTCGGGACCAGCTCCGGGGTGATCTCGGTATCCAGCACCGAGTGCAGGATCTCCCCGACCTCGTCCTCGAACTGGTTGGACGAGATCACCCAACGGATCAGGTGCTGGATGAGCGTCTTGGGCACGCCGCCGTTCACGTTGTAGTGCGACATCTGGTCGCCCACCCCGTAGGTGCACCAGCCCAGCGCGAGCTCGGACAGGTCGCCGGTGCCCAGCACGATGCCGCCACGCTGGTTGGCCGCCCGGAACAGGTAGTCGGTGCGCAGCCCGGCCTGCACGTTCTCGAACGTGATGTCGTACACCGGCTCACCCTGGGAGAACGGGTGGCCCAGCTCCTTGAGCATCAGCCGCGCGGTCTCGGTGATGTCGATCTCGGCGAAGGTGACCCCGAGCGCCTTGCTGAGCCGGATCGCATTTCCCTTGGTGCGCTCGCCGGTGGCGAAGCCGGGCAGGGTGAACGCCAGGATGTCGCTGCGCGGGCGGCCCTCCCGGTCCATCGCCTTGGCCGCGACGATCAGCGCGTGGGTGGAGTCCAGCCCGCCGGAGACCCCGATGACGACCTTCGGCTGCCCGATCGCGCGCAGCCGCTGCTCCAGCCCGGCGACCTGGATGCTGTAGGCCTCGTAGCAGTCCTGCTCCAACCGGGCGGGGTCGGCCGGCACGAAGGGGAACCGTTCGAGGGCCCGGCGCAGCCCGAGGTCGCCCCCCGGTGGGTCCAGCCGGAACGCCACCTGACGGAACGCGTCGGTGCGCGCCGCGTGGTGGCGCCGGTTGTCGTCGAAGGTGCCCATCCGGAGCCGCTCGGAGCGCAGCAGATCCAGGTCGACGTCGGCCACCGAGCGCCGCTCCCCCCGCGGGAACCGCTCGGTGTCGGCCAGCAGCACGCCGTTCTCCCAGATCATCGTCTGGCCGTCCCAGGCCAGGTCGGTGGTCGACTCGCCCTCCCCGGCGGCGGCGTAGAGGTAGGCGGCGAGGCACCGGGATGACGCCGACCGGGCGAGCAGGCGCCGGTCCTCCGCACGGCCCACGGTGATCGGGCTGCCGGACAGGTTGGCCAGCACCGTGGCGCCGGCCAGCGCGGCCTCCGCGCTCGGCGGGATGGGCACCCACATGTCCTCGCACACCTCGACGTGCAGCACGAAGCCCGGCACGTCCTCGGCGGCGAACAGCAGGTCAGGCCCGAACGGGACCTCGATGCCGTCCTGGCCGCCGATCCGGATCGTCCCGCTGATGTCGTCACCGGGGGCGACCTGGCGGCGCTCGTAAAACTCCCGGTAGGTCGGCAGGTAGGACTTGGGCGCCACGCCGAGCACCCGTCCCCGGTGCACCACCACCGCAGTGTTGTAGATCCGGTGCCGGTAGCGCAGCGGAGCGCCCACGACCAGCACCGGCAGCAGCTGCTCCGAGCCGGCAATCACGTCGAGCAGCGCCCGCTCCACCTCGTCGAGCAGGGTGTCCTGCAGCAGGATGTCCTCGATCGAATAGCCGGACAGGGTGAGCTCGGGGAACACCGCAAGGCCGACGCCGTCCTGGTCGCACTCGCGCGCCGCGGCCAGCACCGACTCGGCGTTGGCCGCCGGCTCGGCGATCGCGGTGCGGAGCGTGCAGGCGGCAACCCGGAGGAAGCCGTGGCGGTACACGGAGCGGAAGTCCATGGGCGGCAGGCCATGCCTTTCTGGGAGCGGCGGTGCCTTTCTAGGAGTGTCAATGTCAACAGTCTCCCGGATATGCCCCTACCTCGGCCCGCCGAGTCGAAACCGCTGGCTACTCGGGCCCAAGGTGCTAGTCCAGGCAGTCCTGGCTCGGCACCAGCTCGGCCTGCATGTTCCGTTCCATCATCCGCAGCGCGGCCCGGCCGAGCTCGGCGTCGATGTGCGCCACCGCGTCCGGCGGAACCCGGATCGCGAAGTGCCGCACGTGGGCGTCCAGCGCGCTGTAGAGGATGCACTGCTCGGTGACCTGGCCGGCCAGGATCACCCGTTTCACCCCGAGCCGGTTCAACAGATACTCCAGCGCCGTGCTGTAGAAGGCGCTGTGCCGGACCTTGGGCAGGAACATGGTTTCGTTGGCCGGCCGGATCGGCTTCACCAGGTCGGGGCGCTCACCGTCCAGTGCGCGCTGCACGATCTGGTCCCGGCTCGCCGCGAAGTCTCCGTAGTTGTCATTGACGTAGATCAGCGCGACGTCCTCGCGCTCGCGCGCCCGGGACGCCAGCTCCGCGATCGGCTCGATCATTCCGCTGACACTCGCGGTGAGCTGCTCGGCGTCCTGGTGCCGGTACGGATTGAGCATGTCCACCACGACGAGGGCCGTGTCGGTCATCGCCGCCTCAGCTCGGATCCTGGAGCACGGAGTCCAGGAACTCCTTGGCGACCTGCCTGACCTTCACATTGCGGCGCTGGGACAGCTCCACCAACTTCTCGAAGGCTTCCTCGGCGGTGCACCGGTGCACCGCCATCAGGATCCCCTTGGCCTGGTCGATCTCCGCGCGCGAGGCGAGCGCGATCTCCAGGTTGCGCACCTGGTCCCGGGACTGTTGCCAGCGCCCGGCGTTGCCGATCGCCTGGGCGGCGGCCGTGCTGAACAGCCGCATCAGGGCCTCGTCGAACGGGTCGAACGCGGCGGCGGTGTGACTGTAGAGGTTGAGCGCACCGACCAGCTCGCCCGCCCGGCCCTCCGCCTCGACCAGCAGCGGCACAGACAGGTAGGCCTGGACACCAACTCGCTCGGCGGCGGCGGCGAACTCCGGCCACTGCTCCCGGTGCTCATTGGTGCTGGCGCGCACCGGTCGCAGCGAGCGGGCCGCTTCCAGACAGGGTCCGCGATCGGCGACATGCTGGTGCTTGTCGATCTCCAGGTACCGATCGTCGGTCCACGCCACGCTGTCCGGCTCGTGCTTGCCCAGCCGGGTGATGGTGACCGCATCCGCGTCCGGGATCATGCGGGCCGCGCTGAGCACCACCCGCTCCAGCGCTGTGGCCAGCGGCTCCTCGGCGGCGAAGATGTCGCGCAGGCCGGCCAGTGCCTCGGTGGTGAGATCCAGGCGCTCCAGCGCATCAGGCCTATCAGTGTCCACAGCCGTCGCCCGTCCCACTCCACCCCGAGTTCCGCCCTCCGAAACCCGGCGGTTTCCTCGCGCCGAACCAACCCTGTTGGCGGGTCCTGGCAAAACCGCCCAGGACACTACCGCCGGGCCGGGCGGCTCATGTAGGTGCGAATAGCCAGTACCCCGAGGTGGCGAAGCGCCATGCCCCCGGTCAATCGCGCGCCGGCGATCGGTCAGCCGGCGCCGATGTCCCGCAGCGCGGTGCCGACGTCGTGATGCAGTCTCAGGTGGCTGTCCACGCCCGTGGTCCGCAGGGTCCGGTGCACCGCTCCGTCGCGGGCGACCACGATG
>DATHIT010000788.1:0-3769 GCA_035489915.1 Pseudonocardia sp.
GGACAGCACCACCCAGGTGTGGCCCGCGGTGCCCGGTACCTGCAGCCGCACCCCCTTCACTCCGGCCGAGGGGTTGTCCCAGGTGTGCGTGCGGCGGAAGCCGAACAGGCTCTCCAGCAGGCCGGCCTGCTTGTCCAGGTCGGGCGCAACCGTCGCTACATGATCAATTCGGTAGATGCGCAGCATCTGTGTTCCTCCAGAAGATCAGACCGGGTGCGGTTCGATCCAGTCGTAGCCGTTGGTGACCAGCTCCTTGACCAGCCGCAGGTTGTAGCGGTTCATCGCGGCGATCCGCTCGGCCAGCTCGGCCACCTTGGCGTCGAATTCGTCGGCGGCGAAGACGTTGTTGACCAGGCCGATCTGCAGCGCCCGCTGTGCGTCCAGCCGGATGCCGGTGAACAGCATCTCCTTGGCACGCGCCAGGCCGACCCGCTTGGGCAACCGCTTGACGCCGCCCCAGCCGGGGGCGTTGCCGCCGAACTCGGGCTGGTCGGGGTCGCCGTCCTCGGTCATCTTGGGCCGGTACGGCGGGCGGGCGGACAGGGTGATCTCGACCAGGCCCATCTTGGCGTTCTCGTGGCAGACGATGAAGTCCGCGCCCAGCGCCAGCTCCAGCCCGCCGCCGACCGCGTAGCCGTGCACAGCGGCGAACACCGGGATGGACAGCCGCTCCATCATGGCGAACGTCTTCTCCCCGAGGCGGCCCTGCTCGATGCGGTCCGCCTTGGTCAGCGACTCGGACCACTTCAGGTCCATGCCGGCGCAGAACGCCCGGTCCCCGGCGCCGCGCAGCACCGCCACGCACACCTCGGGGTCCTCGTCGATCTCGGTGAACACCCGCCGCAGCGCGTGCATCATCTCCGGGGTCAGCGAGTTCAGCTTGTCCGGCCGGTCCAGGGTGATCCAACAGACCCGGTCCTTGATGGCCACATCCAGGCCTTCGTACATAAGTCCTCCTTCGTCGGACCTGTGAGTGGCATTGGTCGCTATAGCGACCAATGCCACTCACAGGGTTAGGAACGGGGCAGGCCGAGGCCCCGGGTAGCGATCACGTTGCGCTGGATCTCCGAGGCGCCACCGAGGAAGGTGGCGGCCACCGAGTCCAGCCGCAGGTGGGTGAACGCGCCGTCCAGCGGGGCGTCCGGGCCGTTCCTGAGCAGCCCGTGCTGGCCGAAGACCTGGGCGCCGGTGCGGGCCAGCCGCTGGTGCAGCTCGGCGCTGAACAGCTGGTTCACCGATGCCTCGTAGCCGGGCACCGCGCCGGAGGCCTGCTTGGAGACGGTGTAGCGGGCGATGTTGTAGAGCACCCGGACCTCGGTGTAGCGCCGGGCGATCTCCTGGCGCGCGCCCCGGTCCCAGCCCTCGCGCAGCCGCGACGCGCCGTCCGCCGAAGCGACGTACTCCACCAACCGGGCCAGCGCCTGCTCGAACTTGATGGTCGCGCCGATGCCGGCCCGCTCGAAGCTCAGCGCGTCCATCGCCACGTACCAGCCGCGGTTCTCCTCGCCGACCCGGTTGGCCATCGGGATGCGCGCATCGTCGAAGAACACCTCGGCGAACGGCTCGGCCCCCCGGATGTCGGTGATCGGGCGCACCGTGACGCCCGGGGTGGCCACGTCCACCAGCAGGAAGGTGATCCCCCGGTGCTTCGGGTCGGCGGTCGGATCGGTGCGGACCAGCACGAACAGCCAGTCCGCGACGTGCCCGAGAGAGGTCCAGACCTTCTGCCCGTTGACCACGTAGTGATCACCGTCCCGGACCGCGCGGGTGCGTAGCCCGGCCAGGTCGGACCCGGCGCCCGGCTCGGAAAACCCCTGCGCCCAGGTGCGCTCGCCGGACGCGATGGGCGGCAGGTGTTCGGCCTTCTGCGCCTGCGTGCCGTGCGCCAGCAGCGTCGGGCCGAGCAGGAACGCGCCGATGCCGTTCACCGTGGGCACCCGGGCACGCATCATTTCCTCGTGCAGGATGAACTCCTCCATCGCGGAGAGCCCGGCGCCGCCGTACTCGGTCGGCCAGTGCGGGGCGATCCAGCCCCGCTCGGCCAGCGCCTCGGCCCACCGGCGAGCGCCCTCGGCACGCCCCGGGTCCGGGGATAGCCGGTCCACCGGCCAGTTGTAGCCGCGTACGTCCTCCGGCTCCAGGCTCTGCTCGGCGTCCGGGTCCGGGGTGTAGCTGGCCGGGAAGTTGTCCCGGATGAAGTCCCGCACCCGCGCCCGGAAGGCGGCCTGCTCCGGACTGTCCGCCCAGTTCACCGGGTACCTCCGTGGATCTGTCCGGCGGTAGAGGTCAGGTCGGGCCGGACCGGGCCGGCAAGCTCCCGGTCCCAGGTGGTCGGGGTGATGCCGCGTGCCCCGGCGGCCCGCAGCTCGTGCTTGGCGATCTTGTCGGTGGGTGTGCGGGGCAGCGCGTCCACGAACTCCAGGTACCGGGGCACCATGAAGCCGGGCAGCTTGACCCGGCAGTGCGCGGCGAGTTCCTCGGCGGAGAGCTCCGCGCCGGGCCGCAGCACCACCGCCAGCTTGACCTCTTCCTCCTCCAACTCCGAGGGCACCCCGATGGCGGCGCACTCCAGCACGGCGGGGTGCAGGTTCACCTCGGACTCGATGTCGAAGGCGGAGATGTTCTCCCCCCGGCGGCGGATCGCGTCGGCCATTCGGTCCACGAAGTAGAAGTAGCCGTCCTCGTCCCGCCACACCCGGTCACCGGTGTGGAACCACAGATTCCGGAACGCGTGCGCGGTGGCCTCGAACCGCCCGTAGTACCCGGCCGTGATCACCCCCGGCTGCTTGGGGCGCAGCACCAGCTCGCCCGGCTCACCGGGGCCGAGCAGCCGGTCCCAGTCGTCCACCACGGCCGCCTCGAAGCGCTCCGCGTTGGCCTGCCCGCAGGAGCCCAGTCGCCACTCGCCGTACGGGCTGGCCAGCGGGATGCCCGCCTCGGTGCTGGTGTAGGTCTCCACCGAGCGGACCCCGAACCGCTCGTACAGCGGCGCGTCCAGGCTGGACTTGCCCATGTAGAAGATCTCCAGTGGGTGGTCCTTGTCCCTGGGCGTGGGTGGCTGGTTGAGCAGGATCGGGATCATCGAGAACACGCTCATCGCGACCTTGGCGTCGAACTGGCGCACGTCGTCCCAGAACCGGGACGCACTGAAGCGGTCCACCACGGCGATCGCCCCGCCACCGAGCAGCGCGGACATCATCCCGTCCCACAACCCGGCGGCGTGGAACAGCGGCAGCGGACAGTAGATCTTCTTGCCCCACCGGTCCAGGAAGTTCAGCGAGTCCAGCGCGCAGGTCAGCGCCAATGCGTGCGGCACCATGGCGCCCTTGGACGGCCCGGTGGTGCCCGAGGTGTACATGATCGCCAGCAGGTCGGAGAAGCTGGCCTGGTGGGTCGGCCGGTCGGCGCCGTGCCCGAGCAGGCTGGACAGGCTGCTCGCCGGCAGGCCCAGCCGGGGACCCGAGCCGTTGGTGGCGCCGTCACCGCGCATGACCACCCGCAACAGGTCGGGCAGCGCCGAAGCGGCCGGCGGCAACCGGTCGGCGTACTGCCCGTCCACGATCAGCGTGGAGACGTTCGCGGTGGCCAGCACGTGGCGCAGCAACTCGCCGCGGTAGGCCGTGTTGATCGGAACGGCGACCGCGCCCAGCCGGGCCAGCGCAAAGATCACGAAGACCAGCTCGGGGCAGTTCGGCAGCATCACCGCGACGTGGTGCCCGGGGCGCACCCCGGCGGCGATCAGTCCCTGCGCCACCCGGTTCGACATCTG
>DATHIT010000789.1:0-9463 GCA_035489915.1 Pseudonocardia sp.
GGATGGCCATGGCCAACGCCCAATCGAGCACTGGCCAGCCACAGCCGCCGGCGCCATCGCCGCCGCTGGCCACATCGTTCTGGCCGCGGCGGAGCTTATGACCACAGCCCTAGGCACTCAATGCACTCGACTTTCGCACTCTGATCGAACGGATATTCGATCCTAAGCGTGTCCGGTTGAGGAATCGACAAGCATTGCCAGCCAGAGGCGGCCGAGCCAGGCCGCGTAGCGCTCATCAGACCAGCCCCGCCGCTCGACGAGGTTATGCCACAGCGACCCGTCGGTCGTGGCGAACAAGACGTCGCGGCATTCCTCCTCCGGCACGGCCAGCTGCCCGGTAGCCGCGGCGGCCCGAGCGTGCACACCCATCGCTTCGAGCCGCGCGCGGTCGATCTCCGCCAGGAGCGCCGCCGCCGCCGGGTCGGTATCGGCGGCGGCCTGTACGGCCAGGCGTAACCGGGCCGTACGCCGCATGATCGCCGTATTGGCGGTGGCGAACCGCGCGACTCGGGCAGACAGGTCGGGCTCGCCGAGCACCGCGCGCATCTCGGGCCGCTCGAGCACGTGTACATCCTGCTGGTCGCCACCGACGGCGATGTCCCACGCGCGATGCAGCAGCGTGGGCTTGGTGCGGAAGGTTGCATACACCGTCTCCACGGCGACCCCCGCGGCCTGGGCGATCTCAGAGATCGTCGTGCTGCCGTAGCCCTTCTCCACGAACAACTCATGCGCGGCCGCGAGGATCCGACGGCGGTTCTCCCGCGCCTGCTGCTGGCGCCGGGTCGAGTCGTAGCGCCTCTTGACACCCTCAACCATTAGATACATCCTAACTATATTCGATCCGGCGCTACTGTATCGGAGTTCGGTCATGGTATCCGAGACCGAGGAGTTCCTGGGCGGGACGCTGCCGCGGCAACTGGCGGCCGAACACGCGCTGTGTCGCGGCGACGCCGGACCCCGTTCGGGTACGTGGTCGCAGCGCGACCCGGTGACCCTGTTCGGTGCCGCAGTGCCAATCCGACGCGGCTGGGACCAGGTGAGTAGCACTTTCCGCTGGCTCGCCAGCCGCTTCTCCGACCTGCGAGATTACGAGTTCGAACTACTCGCCGCCGGCGCGAGCGGAGACCTCGCCTACACCGTGGGCTTCGAGCACAAAACCGTCGTCACCGACGGCGAGCCAGTGACCTACACGCTGCGGGTCACCCACGTCTACCGACGCGAAGACGGTCTGTGGAAGATCGCCCACCGGCACGGCGACCATCTCAGCCACGACCCGGGCGCCAGGGAGCACCGGTCGGCGCCGTGATCTGTCGCGCCCGTTCCTCCGATGAGAAGAGCATCATGACCCAGCGAAACAAGAGCCTCATGACCGAGGGGCCTGCCCCGTTCACCCTCGGCCCCAGCGGCGGGCGGCGGTTCGCCCTGCCGACCCGCGGCAGCGGCACCGTCAAGCTCGGCGCCGCCGGCAGCGACGGGACAGTATCGGCTTTCGAGCTCGTCATGGAGTCCGGGGAGGGGCCGGGCCTGCACGTGCACAGTCGCGAACACGAACTCTGGTACGTACTCGAGGGCGAGTTCCGCTTCCTTCTCGGCGACGCCCTGGTCCATCAGCCCACAGGCGGCCTGGCCTTCGGCCCACGCGGCATACCCCACACCTTCCAAAACATCGGTGCGGGAACCGGGAGATTGCTGGTGATAACCAGTCCGTCAGGCTTGGAGGAATTCTTTCTCGAGTACGACCGGCGGGCGAGCGGCCCCTACGACGCCGAGGCCCTGCAAGCGGCCGCTCGGGTGGGCGAGCTCAACTTCGTGGGCCCCCCGCTCAAGATCGCGACCCCGCGTGCCATACGCCCCGGACGGTGCCGCAGATGATCCCGACGCAGCTCGACGAACATCCGCGCTCCGCGCTGCATCAACTCCTGCGGGCACTTCCTCGGTGCCGGCACAGCTCTGATCTTTTCACGGTAGGGGCCTCAAGATCGCCAGAGATGCCTCTGACCTGGTGCCGCCTCGGGGAGTCGAACCCCGGACCTACGCATTACGAGAGAGGCGCGCCGACACCCGGCGACGCCTAGCAGCACCGATAGCACACCTCAGGCCACGGACCGCGCCGAGTGAACTGGGAGAACGGGCCTCGTCATGCCAGACGTCATGCCAGCGATGGTCTGCCCGGCGCGAAGGCCAACAGGCGAGCTACGCATCCAGACTCCGTAGGTCAGCAATGGCCGGGCGCCGCCGAGATGGCGGCAACGGACCGCGGGGCCTGTCTGACAGGACGCCTGGGCCGAGCTGACGACCTATCGCTTACAAGGCGAGCCATCCGCGTTAACCCTGCCCTCTACCAGCAACGATAATCGCGGCGCCGGCCTCCATAACCACTGGAACCACACCCGTCGACCAGATTTCGTGTCACAGGCCGTGTCACACCATCCGTTGAGCTCAGTCACTTGGGACAGACATGCGGTCCCGCGAGAGTTTGAACACTTCTAAACCTGCCGAGCCCTGGGGTTCGGGCGGAATCGGGCCATTTGCTAGCCCCTAAGCAGGCGGGGTCTGGCTTGGGACGTGACCCTTCCTCTCCCGGATACGCGCAGCCAACCCATTGTCAAACAGCGCGCGAGAGCCCGCCGCGAACGCCTCTTCCGCGTCAGCGACAAGCTTTCGAACACCCTTGTAACCGCGGGCAGGTCGACCCCGGTACTGCTCGTTGCTGATGTGCCCGAGCTCGCGAATCGCCTCATCAAGCTCCCACGCTGGTACCGCTAGCTGCTCCGGCCCGATGATTCGTACGGCCGCGATGCTGACGCAGTACTCCGTCCAACTGTCGTAGTAGGCCCGATGTGCCTCGTTCTGGACGTCCTCGTTGTCGTCCTCCTCGATCGCCTCGGCCAACGCACGAGCACGCTCGACAAAGGTTTGCGCGTGATTCATGAAGGCCACGCAAGCTTCGCGCTGCCGATCGTCGACTTGGCGCTCTCGGACGCGCTCGGCCTCCTCACGCTGCTCCAGTCGGCTCCGGTCGGCCTCGAATCGCTGCTGCTCCCTAGCGCTGGCTGTTTCGTGCTGCTGGTTCCTGCCATTGATCAGGCTGACTAAGGCCGTGATCCCTCCACCAACCAGCGTCCCAACTGCCGCCACCACGGCGGTTCCAACGTCTGCTGCAGCCACGTCAACCAGCGAACCAGATGATCACCCAGAACATCGCATCTGCGCCGGCGTGGCCCCGGCGGGCCCGCACTCGGGGTCGGCAGTACCGGGCGCGAGTCGGCGGCCCGGCAGAACCGGCCGGCGCCGTCGGAGGCGGCGCGTTGATCCGATGAAGGAGGTCAACTCGGCAATCGCTGAAGCAGCGGATCAAAAGATTCCGGCTTAACGGGTGCGACCGACGTCATCCCTGTTCACGGTGACGTGTTTCGGCGTTGCGGTCGCTATAGACGCCCTGTGCGGCAGAGTTTCGCACCCATCGTGATCCCCAGGCCCGGTCTCGGTACTCGAAGTCGGCTTATCGACGAAGAACTCCGCGGCCCTCATTGCCCATGGCCTTGATCTCGCGCGAACGGCTGACAGTACTCGAATTCGACACGGGCAAGGTGGGTCGCTCGTGAGCTTAGGTCCGGACGTATCAGGGCACCGACAGGCTCCGGACCCGGATGCGTGCTCCGAGGCACCTGCGGTCTATCGCTCGGGGACCGGCCCCTCCATACTGCAGCGATGGGCTCCGTGCTCTCCCCGGTCATGGTCGGGCGTAGGGAGCAGTTGGCCGCGTTGCACGCTGGCCTCGATGCCGCCGTCGCCGGCCACGGCTCCACCTTCGTCGTGATCGGCGAGCCTGGCGTCGGTAAGACCCGGTTGTTGCGCGAGGTGCGTCGGTGCGCCGTCGAGCGTGGAATGGCCGCCCTGGTGGGACGCGCCGTCGAAACCGCTGTGCCGCTTCCATTTCGGCCGATCGGCGAGGCGCTGCTGGCAGCATGCCGTAGCGAGCGGGTGGGCGAGGACCCCGCCGTCGCGCCGTTTCGATCCGCGCTCGGCTGTCTGGTGCCCGAGTGGTCGACGCCGGACACGGTGGGGTATGAGGTGTCGTTGCTGCACGTCGCTGAGGGCTTCCTGCGAATTGCTCGCGGCCTTGGTGGAGCGGGTGGCGCTGTGGTGGTGCTCGACGACTTGCAGTGGGCAGACGGCGAGAGCCTGGCGGTCCTGGAGTACCTCGCGGACAACGTCAGCGCTGAGCCGGTGCTCGTGGTGGGTGCCACCCGGAGCGATCCCACGTCGCTGCGAGTCGGCGCCCTGATTGCCATGGTGGATCGCCGGGTCGCGTCGCTGCTCGAACTCTCCCGTCTCACCCCGGAGCAGTCGGTCGAGATGACGCGCCATTGCCTCGGCGACGCGCGGATTCCCGCCGAGGTGCTCCAGCTCGTGATCGATCGGGCGGACGGCCTGCCGTTCTTTGTCGAGGAACTGCTGGCTGCCTTGGAGAACGACGGTGCGCTGGTGCGGCACGGTGAGCAATGGGTGGCGGAGCACCCGGCGGTGCGGGCGCCGGTCAGCTTCGCCGAATCGGTCCGTCGCCGTATCGGGCTTCTGACACCCGCGGCCCGCGAGGTGCTCGTCGACGCGGCGCTGTTGGGTCGCCGGATCGACCCCGATCTGCTCGCAACCGTGGCTGGCGCCGACCCGGTGGCGGTGGGCGAGGCGCTCCAGGCGGCCGAACGCCGGTTGCTGGTTGAGATCCATGACTGCGGCTTCCGATTCCGGCACGCCCTCACCCGTGACGCGGTACTGGCTGATCTGCCACCCGGCGATCGGTCGGCGCGGGCTCGCAGAGTGCTCGACCGATTGGAGACCGCGGACTCTAACTTGCTGTCCGAGTCCCCCGAGGTGCTCGCCGATCTTGCCGAGACCGCCATGAGGCACGACGTCGCGGTCGCGCATCTTCTCGAGGTGGGTCGCCGGGCGCTGCGCCAGGGTGCGCTCACCAGCGCGGAAAGTGCCCAGCGGCGCGCGCTGGAGCTGTCGAGGGGCACCGAGCTGGAGCTCGAAGCGGCAGAGGCGCTGGTCGAGACGCTCGGCGTGGCCGGTCGTGCTGACGACACATTTCCGCTGGGTGAGGTGCTGCTGGCTCGGTTCGACAGCTCGGCCGGGGCTCTCGACCCGGACGGATCACGCCGAGGTGCGGTCCATCTGGCGTTGGGCCGAGCCGCCGTGGCCGGTACAGACTGGGCGCTCGCGGCCGCTCATCTGGGCGCCGCCGGGCGGCATGGAGCGGGGCCGGACCTGGCTGCCCGATTGAATGCGCTGCGCGCGGTGGTCGCCCTCGGGGAGGGCCAGCTCGACGATGCGGGCCGGCTCGCCGCTGAGGCGGTCGACGCCGCGGAGCGCGCTGGAGTGCCCGACCTGCTCTGCGAGGCGCTGTTGGTGCATGGCCGGTGCGCGCGGATCCGGAATCACGAGGTGGCCGAGTGTGCCTTCGAACGGGCTCGCACGGTCGCCCGCGAAGCAGGCCTGGCCCACCGGGAGGCACGTGCGCTCGCCGAGTTGGGCTCCGTGCATGCCTACCGCGGCCTGGTGACACGGCTCCTGGAGGCCCGGCGGCTGGCCGAGGCCTGCGGAGCGCCCGAGACGGAGGCCGTCGCCGAGAACCACCTCGCCGTCGCCGCCTGGACGCGCGGGGACGTCGATGACATCCTGGTGCACGCTGCGGCCGTGCTGCAGCTGGCTCGTCGGTACCGGTTGGGGCTGCTGGTGCCTGCGGCACTCATCCATCAGGCTTGCGCCCACGCCATGCGCGGTGACAGCGCGGCGGTGGACGCGCTGCTCGCGGAAGCGGCTCCGCAGATCACCGAGGAGGCCACCCAGCGGATCTCCATGCATGCACACGTCCGTGCGCTGTGCGCGCTGGCCCACGACGACCTGGCCACGGCTGCCCGCGAGTTCGCGGTCGCCGAGGACATCGTCCTGTCCGAACGGCCCACCGCGATGCCGCCGCTTGCCAGCATGGCGGTACTGCTGCGCGCCCTGGACGGCGTCGACCCGCGGCAGGCGGCGATGGACCTTCGCCGCCGAGCCTGCGCCGGACCGCTTCTCGAGGCGGTTCTCGCTGCGGCGCAGGCCGTCGCGCTCGGCAGACGGGGTGACCATGTCGCTGCCGCCTCGGCCATGAGCTCGGCGCTGCTCGAGATGGAGCTCAACCCCTTCGTGCACGCAGTGGTGGCGCGGTTGGTGGCTCCACATGCGACGGCGGAGGGATGGGGTGAGCCGATGCGGTGGCTGGATGCAGCGTTGGCCACCTTCGAAGCGCGCGGCCTGCGCCGGCCGGCGGGGGCGTGCCGAGCGCTGCGCCGTGGCGGGCCGATCGGCGGCCGCCAGCCCGGGGCGATCACCTCCCGGGAACGAGACGTTCTGCTGCTGGTCGCCGAGGGCCTGCCGAACCGAACGATCGCCGAGCGGCTGTACCTGTCCTCGCGCACGGTCGAGAAGCACGTGGAACGACTACTCGCCAAGACCGGCTCGTCGAACCGCGCCCAGTTGGCCACCTACGCGCTGCGGCAGGACGAGAATACGTAGCGCGGATACGTAGGTTCACCTACCCCGAGCGGCTCCGCCGGCTCAATGCTGGACCCCATGGGAACCTGCGAACCATTCCGGATCTGCCGCAACACCTGGGTGATCCCCCAGCTCGAGGAGGCCCCGCCGGTCGGGTGTTTCTTCCTCAACTCCGCGGTGATCACCGGAGCGGAGCCGGTGGTGATCGACACCGGTACGCCGGTGAACCGCACCCGGTGGCTCGAGCACCTGGGCTCGATCGTCGACCCGACCGATGTGCGGTGGATCTTCATCTCACACGACGACGTGGACCACGCCGGCAACCTTGCGCCGCTGATGGAACTCTGCCCGAAGGCGATCGTGCTCACCTCCTGGTTCGCCGTGGGCCGGATGGTCTCCACTGACGGCATCGACCTGCCGATGAACCGCATTCGTTTCGTCAACGACGGCGACGAGGTGGACATCGGTGATCGAAAACTGCGCGCGCTGCTGCCGCCGATCTTCGACAACCCAACAACGCGGGGTGTTTTCGATCCGTCAACCGGCTTCTACTGGGCGGCGGACTGCTTCGGGGCACCAGTGCCCGGATTCGTCCCGGAGGCTGACGACGTCCCGGCCGCTGACTGGCGCGAGGGCTTCCTCATGCTGCACCGGATGCTGAGCCCCTGGCACACCATGCTCGACCACCGACGGTACGGCGCCGCCGTGGTGGACCGGCTACAGGCGCTGCCGATCACGACGGTGGCGAGCGCGCACGGCCCTGTTGTCCGCGGCTCGCGGATCACCGACGGGTTCCGGATGTTGCGGGAGCTGCCGCATACCGGCGCATATCAACCCTTCACCCAGCACGACCTGCAGAGTTGGATCGACACGGCATCAACCGTGGGCCCGATCGACGCCGCGACCGCATGAGCGGACCGTGCCGAGCGAAGCATCGGCACCGAGAGAGGAAGGACGACGATCATGCACGAGACCCAGACCGCCGCCGCAACGACGACCACTATCCCGATCCCCGCGCTCGCCGGGCTACATCACGTCGGCATCACGGTCACCAATCTTGAGCGAAGCGTCCGATGGTACGGAGAGATGCTCGGGCTGGTGCAGGTGATGGAGGAGTTCTACCCGGGCGGTCGGGTCGTGGTGATGATCCGTCCCGGCACGGCTGTCGACATCGGCCTCGACTCGCACGAGCGGAATGAAGGTGAGCCGTTCGCCCCGCACCGCACCGGGCTCGACCACCTGGCGCTCAGCGCGACAACACGTGCCGAACTTGACGCGTGGCACGCCTACCTGACCGCCAAGGGCGTCGAGTGCAGCGATATCGAGGACATCACCGAGCCGCTCACCTTCTCACTATTCTCCTTCAAAGATCCCGACGGCGTCGCACTCGAGATCTTCTACATGGACCAGGAGGTTTAAGCCCTCGTAGCCGGTTGGTTGGCAGTACAGGCCCGCCATGCCGCCGTCGTAGTACCCCGTCGGTATCAAGACGGCCCCATTGCTTCGGGCATCCCTCGGCTCCTGGCCAAGGATCTCGCCGGGAGGACCCTGACCTGGTCGCCCATCGCCGACGAGTCGTCTTCCGCGCCCCGACAACATTGACCCCTTCGCCCGGTCGTGGGCTCATCGTCGCGCCGCAACGCGCCTTCCCGCTCAAATCTTGGGCAGTCCCTCGCCCTCGGCCGCGGAACGACCGGACGGCCGACCCATCACCCGAGTTCATACACCTGTCCAAAGTGAGTTGGCACTCCATGACCGCCATCACCAGCGTTGATCTGCGCCGTCTGGCCTGTGTCGCCGACATGGCCGCGGCCGCGGAGGAAATGCTGCCCCAAGGAGCATTCGATTACTACGCCGGCGGTTCGGGCCGGGAGTGGACACTGTCGGAGAACGAGCGGGCCTTTCTCCGCTGGGTGTTCCGCCGCCGCGTGCTTGTCGACGTGGACGACATCGACACCAGCGTCACCGTCCTGGGACGGCGACATCAGTTGCCGGTGCTGCTGGCCCCGGTGGCGCTGCAGCGCATGGCGCATCCCGAGGGCGAGCTGGCCACCGCCCGGGCAGCCCGGGGCGCGGGCACCACGATGGTGCTGTCCACGCTGGCCAGCTCCACCATCGAGGAGGTGGCCGCCACCGGGGTGAACCGGTGGTTCCAGCTCTACATCCACCGGGACCGTGGCCTGACGAAGGAGTTGGTGGCGCGCGCCGTGGCCGCCGGCTATTCGGCCATCGTGCTCACCGTCGACGCTCAGCAGTTCGGCCGGCGCGATCGCGACGAGCGCAACCGCTTCGCTCCCCCACCGGGCTGCGAGCTGGCCATCCTGGCCGGCAGGGCGCTGGGCGTCTGCCGAGCCTCGGGCATGCCCGAAGGCCCCGATTCCGATGACGATGACCGGGCGCCGGCCAGCGCCTCGCCGCTGCTGGCCTATATAGCCGAGCAGCTGGATCCGGGGCTCACCTGGGACGACGTGGCCTGGCTGCGGTCGCTGTCCGAGCTGCCCGTGGTCATCAAGGGCGTCATCACTGGACAGGACGCGGTGCGTGCCGCCGAGGCTGGCGCCGCGGCCGTGTCGGTGTCCAACCACGGAGGTCGTCAGCTCGACGGTGACCCCGCCGCGCTGGACGCCCTCCCCGAGGTGGTCGACGCTGTGGGCGACCGGGTCGAAGTGTTCATGGACGGGGGAGTCCGGCGAGGGACCGACGTGCTGTGCGCGCTGTCCCTGGGGGCGCGCGCGGTCCTCGTGGGCCGGCCCCAGCTGTGGGGCCTGGCCTGCGGTGGCGAAGCCGGAGTCGCCAAGGTCCTCGACATCCTGGGAGGTGATCTCGCCCTCGCCATGCGGCTCGCCGGGGTAAGAACCGTGGCTGACATCGACCGTTCCCTTGTCGCCCGCCCGTCCTACTTCCCTTGCGACCTGTAGGGCGC
>DATHIT010000790.1:0-16686 GCA_035489915.1 Pseudonocardia sp.
TGAGCTGATCAAGCCGGGGATGCGGATCGCCGTGGCGGACGGCACCGGTACCCCCCGCGCGCTGTTCCCCGCGCTGAACCGGGCCGCCGAGCGGTACGGCGACCTGCGGCTGCTGCTGGGCTGGACGCCGGTGCCCGAGCCAGGGCTGGACGTGTCGCTGTTCGCCGACGCGCGCACGGTGATGTCCGGCTGGGGTCTGCGCACGGCGGTGGCCGACGGCACGGTCACCCCGATCCCGGCCAGGCTCTCCGCCGTACCGTCGCTGGTGCACGGCCCGCTGCGGCCGGACCTGCTGCTGGCCACCGTGGTGCGCACCACCGATGGGTTGCGGTTCTCCTCCGAGGTGTCCTGGCTGCGGGCGGTGATCGGGGCGGGGGTACCGGTGGCCGCCGTGGTCACCCGCACCGGGCCGCACTCCGACGCCGGCCCGCCGCTGCCCGAGGACGCGGTGACCGTGCTCGGCGAGGTCGACGACGGCCCCCGTGAGCTCAGCTTTGCCTCGCCCCGCCCAGAGCACGAGCGGATCTGCGCGCACGCCGCCGCGCTGGTCCCCGAGGGCGCTCGCTTGCAGGTCGGCCCGGGGCAGCTCGGCGCGGCGATGCTGCGGGCGGTTCAGGTGCCGGTGCGCATCGACTCCGGTCTGCTCCCCGAGGAGGTCGTCGACCTGGACGAGCGCGGCCTGCTGCTGGACCAGCCGATGGCCGCCTACCTGGTCGGCAGCGAGCGGCTGTACCGCTGGGCGCACGGCCGCCCGCTGCTGCACCCGCTGGAGGTCACCCACGACCTGGGTCGGCTGTCCAACGGCGTGCCGTTCATCGCCTTCAACACCGCGATCGAGCTGGACGTGGCCGGCCAGGTGAACGTGGAGGGCACCGAGACGGCGGTGGTCGGCGGGATCGGCGGGCACTCCGACTACGCGGCGGCGGCCACCCGGTCCGTCGGGGGCTTGAGCATCATCGCGGTGAGCAGCACGCACAAGGGCCGGTCCACGCTGGTCCGCCGGCTGACCCGCCCGGTGAGCACCCCGTCCCAGGACGTTGACATCGTGGTCACCGAGCGCGGCTCCGTCGACCTGCGCGGAATGACCAGGGCCGAGCGCGCCGCGGCCCTGCTCGACCTCTGGGGCGAAGCCGGCGTCCAGGAGTAGCTGAGCTTAAACAAGACTGGACGGTTCCGTCTTGTTGCGCCGACGGAGGGTCAGCTGGCTAGGTCGGGGTCGGTTAGCGCGGCCGTGGCCATTCGGCGGAGTAGGCCGGCGGCCTGGCTCGGCTCGGCCCTCGGCGCACTGTGCGGGGTGGAGTTCAGCAGGCCGAACACCCCGTGCGCGACGACCCTGGCGGCCTCGGCGGACAGGCCCGGGCGAAGCCGGACCAGCGCGTCCACCCAGATCTCCACGTAGGCCCGCTGCAGGGCCCGCACCTGGCGACGGTCCTCGGTCGGCAGGTTGGCGAGATCCCGATCCTGGACGGTGATCAGTTCGGGTTCGCGGAGGGAGAAGTCCAGCTGGAAGTCGACCAGGGCGGCGAGCAGCTCGGCCGGTTGGCTGATCTGGGAGGCCAGCGCGGTCCCGCCGGCCAGCAGCCGTTCGCTCACTCCGATGAGCATGCGTGCGAGCAGGGCCTCCTTGCTGGAAAAATGCCGGTAGAGCGCCGGGCCGCTGATGCCGACCGCGGCGCCGAGCTCGACAATGCTCACCCCGTGGAAGCCGTGCCGGGCGAACAGCTGGGCCGCCTCGCGAAGGATCTGCGCCTTCCGGGACGTGTCCGGCGGTGTCGTCGGGGGTGTCGGCAGGGCCACCATGCAGCAACAGTAGCGAACGCTGGCGCTCCATGTTAATGAGCGCTAACCTTGTTAACGAACGCTAACGTCAGGAGCAGTTCACGATGGAAGCGCCCCCGTTGACCAGTGCCGTCGACCCGACGAGCGCGGCCTTTGAACGCAGCGACGCCTCTCACCGCAAGCTGGTCGCCGAGCTGGCCGACCGGCTGGCCAGCGCCCGACTGGGTGGCCCGGAACGCGCTCGCGCCCGGCACACCGACCGGGGCAAGCTGCTGCCGCGCGACCGGGTGGACGCGCTGGTCGACCCGTCCAGCCCGTTCCTGGAGCTCTCCCCGCTAGCCGCCAACGGGATGTACGGCGACGACGCGCCCGGCGCGGGGATCATCACCGGCGTCGGGCGGGTGGCCGGGCGAGAGTGCGTGATCGTGGCCAACGACGCCACGGTCAAGGGCGGCACGTACTACCCGATGACGGTCAAGAAGCACCTGCGCGCGCAGGAGGTAGCGCTGCACAACCACCTGCCGTGCATCTACCTGGTCGACTCCGGCGGCGCGTTCCTGCCCGAGCAGGACGACGTCTTCCCGGACCGGGAGCATTTCGGCCGGATCTTCTACAACCAGGCCACGATGTCCTCGCGCGGGATCCCGCAGATCGCCGCGGTCCTGGGCAGCTGTACCGCCGGCGGCGCCTACGTGCCGGCGATGAGCGACCAGGCGGTGATCGTCCGGAACCAGGGCACCATCTTCCTGGGCGGCCCGCCGCTGGTGAAGGCGGCCACCGGCGAGGAGGTCACCGCCGAGGAGCTGGGCGGCGGCGACCTGCACTCCCGCATCTCCGGCGTCACCGACCACCTGGCCGATGACGACGCACACGCGCTGCAGATCGTCCGGTCCATCGTCTCCACCCTCGGTCCGCGCACTCCCGTGCCGTGGGAGGTCGCCCCGGTCCAGCAGCCGGCGGTCGACGAGAAGCAGCTCTACGGCGCGGTACCCACCGACTCGCGGACCAGCTACGACGTGCGCGAGGTGATCGCCCGGGTGGTCGACGGCAGCGTGTTCGCCGAGTTCAAGGCGGAATACGGGCCGACCCTGGTCACCGGCTTCGCGCACATTCACGGCCACCCGGTCGGCATCGTGGCCAACAACGGCGTGCTGTTCTCCGAGTCGGCGATGAAGGGTGCGCACTTCATCGAGCTGTGCGACCAGCGCGCGATCCCGCTGGTGTACCTGCAGAACATCACCGGGTTCATGGTCGGCCGGGAGTACGAGGCCGGCGGTATCGCCAAGCACGGCGCCAAGCTGGTCACCGCGACGGCGTGTGCCCGGGTGCCCAAGTTCACCGTGGTGATCGGCGGCTCGTTCGGCGCCGGCAACTACGCGATGTGCGGGCGGGCGTACTCGCCCCGGTTCCTGTGGATGTGGCCGAACGCGCGGATCTCGGTGATGGGTGGGGAGCAGGCGGCCACCGTGCTGTCCATGGTCCGCCGGGCCGGCGATCCTGTCCCGGAGGACGAGTTCAAGGCCGGCATCCGCGACCAGTACGAGCGGCAGGGCAACCCGTACTACTCCACCGCCCGGCTGTGGGACGACGGCGTCATCGACCCGGCCGACACCCGCACCGTGCTCGGGCTCGCGTTGTCAGTGGCGGCCAACGCCCCGCTCGAGCCGGTCCACTACGGCGTCTTCCGGATGTGACCGCCATGCATGAAAAGCCCTGCTCAGAGCCCGTGAGTGGTAAGTGGTCCTATAAGACCACTTACCGCTCACGGCCCTTGACCTGCACAAACGGGAGAGGCGTGCTGTGTTTGACACTGTGCTGATCGCCAACCGGGGGGAGATCGCCGTCCGGGTCATCCGCACATTGCGGGCGCTCGGGGTGCGCAGCGTGGCGGTGTTCAGCGACGCGGACGCCGGCGCCCGGCACGTCGCGGAGGCCGACGTCGCCGTGCACATCGGGCCGACCCCGGCCAACCAGAGCTACCTGAACATCCGCGCGGTGGTGGACGCCGCTGTGCGCACCCGCGCGCGGGCCGTGCACCCCGGCTACGGGTTCCTGTCGGAGAACGCGGCGTTCGCCCGGGCGTGCGCCGACGCCGGGTTGGTGTTCATCGGGCCGCCGGTGGCCGCGATCGAGGCGATGGGCGACAAGATCCGGGCCAAGGCGACCGTCGCGGCGGCCGGCGTGCCGGTCGTCCCCGGTGGCGGCGCGCCCGGTCTCTCCGACGAGCGGCTGGCGGAGATAGCGCGGGAGATCGGCTTCCCGGTGCTGCTCAAGCCGTCCGCCGGCGGGGGCGGCAAGGGCATGCGGCTGGTCACCGAGGACGGCCAGCTGCACGACGCGATCGCCGGCGCCCGCCGGGAGGCCAGGGGCAGCTTCGGCGACGACACGCTGCTGGTGGAGCGGTTCATCACCGACCCACGCCACATCGAGATCCAGGTGCTGGCCGACCAGCACGGCACCGTGCTGCACCTCGGCGAGCGGGAGTGCAGCCTGCAGCGCCGGCACCAGAAGATCATCGAAGAGGCGCCGTCGCCGCTGCTCACGGGCGCGCAGCGGGCCGCGATGGGCGCCGCCGCGGTGGAGGCGGCCCGGGCGGTCGGCTACACCGGTGCCGGCACCGTGGAGTTCATCGTCAACGGCTCCGACGCCGACGAGCACTTCTTCATGGAGATGAACACCCGGCTGCAGGTGGAGCACCCGGTCACCGAGATGATCACCGGGCTGGACCTGGTGGAGCTGCAGCTGCGGGTGGCCGCCGGCGAGCCGTTGGGGCTGCGGCAACAAGACATCCGGCTGGCCGGCCACGCGGTGGAGGCCAGGATCTACGCCGAGGACCCCGCCCGCGGCTTCCTGCCCACCGGCGGTCGGGTGCTCACCCTGCACGAACCGTCCGGCCCCGGTATCAGGGTGGACTCCGGCCTGCGGCCGAACCTGGAGATCAGCGGCGCGTACGACCCGATGCTGGCCAAGGTGATCGCGCACGGCCCGGACCGGGAGACCGCGCTGCGCCGCCTCGACGGCGCGCTGGTGGACACCGCCGTCCTGGGCGTGCCCACCAACGTGGCGTTCCTGCGCGCGCTGCTGCGCCATCCCGACGTGGTCGCCGGCCGGCTGGACACCGGGCTGGTCGAGCGGGCGCTGGACGAGCTGGTCGACGGCACCATTCCCGATCCGGTGTACGTGGTGGCCGCGCTGCAGCGGGTGCTCGAGCTGGAGCCAGCCGGGCCGGTGACCAATCCGTGGGACATCCCCGGTGGCTGGCGCCTCGGTGAGCCGGCGTGGAGCACCTGGCGCTTCGAGCTGTCCGGACACGATCCGGTGGACGTGCGGGTGCGCGGTCGGGCGAGCGCCGCCGAGGTATCCGTGGGCGGCGGCGAACCGACGGCGTGCGCGCTGCGCCATGACGACGGGGCGGACGGCGCCGAGCTGGTGCTCAGCTACTCCGGCGCCACCCAGCGCTACACCACCGCCGGCACCAACGGGCGCCGCTGGCTGGGTCGGCGCGGGCGCAGCTGGGTGCTCGCCGAGACCGGTCGACTGGCCGCCGCCCGGTCGGACACCAGCGGGGCCGCCGGCGGCACGCTGCGCAGCCCGATGCCCGGGACCGTGTTGGCCGTTGCGGTGGCGGACGGCGACTTGGTGCACGCCGGCCAGCCGCTGCTGGTCATCGAGGCGATGAAGATGGAGCACACCATCGCCGCCCCCACCGACGGTGTGATCGCCGAGCTGGCGGTCCGCGAGGGCAGTCAGGTCGCCGTCGATGCACCGCTGGTCACAGTCGTCCCACCGTCGACCACAGAAGCGTCGGGAGCGTCGCAATGATCGACCACAGGTTGTCCGAGGACTACCAGGACCTGCGCAAGACCGTCGAGGAGTTCGCCCGCGAGCAGGTCGCTCCGGTGATCGGCGAGTTCTATCAGCGCGAGGAGTTTCCTTACCAGCTGGCCGCCCAGATGGGCCGGATGGGGCTGTTCGGGTTGCCGTTCGCCGAGGAGTACGGCGGCATGGGCGGTGACTACTTCGCGCTCTGCCTGGCGCTGGAGGAGCTGGCCCGGGTGGACTCGTCGGTGGCGATCACCCTGGAGGCCGGGGTCTCCCTGGGCGCCATGCCGATCTACCGGTTCGGCACCGAGGAGCAGAAGCGGGAGTGGCTGCCCGAGCTGTGCGCGGGAACCAAGCTGGCCGGGTTCGGGCTGACCGAGCCGGGCGGCGGTTCGGACGCCGGCGCCACCCGCACCACAGCGGTGTTGTCCGGGGACGGTTCCGAGTGGGTGATCAACGGCTCCAAGTCGTTCATCACCAACTCCGGCACGGACATCACCTCGGCGGTCACCGTCACGGCGGTGACCGGAATCAGCGGCACCCGCAAGGAGATCTCGGCGATCATCGTGCCGGCTGGCACCCGCGGGTTCACCGTGGCGCCGAAGTACTCCAAGGTCGGCTGGAACGCCTCGGACACCCACGAGCTGTCCTTCGACGACTGCCGGGTGCCGGCGGCGAACCTGCTCGGTGAGCGAGGCAAGGGCTACGCCCAGTTTCTCCGCATCCTGGACGAGGGACGCATCGCGATCGCCGCCGTGTCCGTCGGGCTGGCCCAGGGCTGCGTGGACGAGTGCCTGCGCTACATCCGGGAGCGGGAGGCGTTCGGCCACACCATCGGCACGTACCAGTCCATCCAGTTCAAGATGGCGGACATGGAAGTCCGGGCGCACACCGCGCGGCTGGCTTACTACCACGCGGCCAGCAAGTTGCTGCGCGGCGAGCCGTTCAAGAAGGACGCCGCGATCGCCAAGCTGGTCGCCTCCAACGCGGCGATGGACAACGCTCGGGACGCCACGCAGATCTTCGGCGGCTACGGGTTCATGAACGAGTTCCCGGTCGGCCGCTTCTACCGGGACGCCAAGATCCTGGAAATCGGCGAGGGCACGTCCGAGGTGCAGCGCATGCTCATCGCCCGCGAGATCGGCGCCACCGGCTGACGTCGTGGCCGGGGTGGCCGGTCACGCCGGGCGCGGATCTGAGTTTCGAACGCGTATTTTCCACTCAATTGTAGTCTTAGCACGGTCGTGACAGCGTTACAGTGAAATAATGTGGCAACCTGAGGCTCAGTCCAAGCAGGTGCGCGCTTCCGAGCCGGTCCTCGGTGCCGTGCCGTTTCGCGGTTCGGAGGCGGTCGCGGCCGGTTGGGTGGCCCCGGGTGTGCTGCGTGGCCCTCGGTTCCAGCGGCTGTTCCCGGACGTGTACCTGGCCGCTCACGTGCCGGCCGACCTGCGCGCCAGGGCCCGCGCCGCCTCGCTGCTCGTCGCGTGGCGCGGCGGCGTGGTGGCCGGTTGGGCCGCGTCGGAGCTGCTGGCCGCGAACTGCGCGCCCAGGGATGCGCCGGTCGACGTGCTGGTGGACTTCAACGTGCGGGCGCAGCCGGGGCTGCGGGTGCGCCGCGGCGCCGCGGCGCCGGCCGAGGTGCGTGAGCGGGACGGCTGTCCCGTGACCTCGTTCCTGCGCACCGCGTACGACCTGGGCCGCTGGGCCGAACTGGTGGACGCCGTGGTGGCGGTGGATGCGCTGGCCGCCCGGGCGGGGTTCGCCCCCGGCGAGTTGCTGACGCTGCGGGAACGCTCGCCGAGAGCCTGGGGCAGCGGCCGGCTGGACCGGGTCGTGGAACTAGCCGACCCGGCCGCCGAGTCGGCGATGGAGACCCGGCTGCGGCTGCTGCTCGTGCTCGGTGGCCTGCCGGCGCCCTCGGTGCAATATCCGGTGGTAGACGCACGGGAGCTGCTCGGCCGAGTTGCCTTGGCCTACCCCGATGCCTCGGTCGGGATCGAATACGACGGTGACAGCCATCGGGAGACCTTCGGCACCGACCGTCGACGGGACGTGGCGATGGCCGCGGCCGGGTGGACGATTCTGCGGTTCACCTCGGCGGATGTGCTGCGCACCCCGGCTCAGACGTTGGCCCAGGTTGGTGCTGTCCTAACTCGGCGCGGTGCTGATTTCTCCAGCTAGGCCGCTCGTCAGAACTTATTTCAGGCCAGACCGATTCGATGTCCGGTTTGGCCGAGTCAGTACGACCAAGGGGTACCGAGAGGGAAGGAGAGCCCTGTGAGTTTGCCTCAGGTCGTATCGAGGGAAGGGTGGTTGGCCGCGCGCACCGCGCTGCTGGCCAAGGAGAAGGAGCTGACTCGCGCCCGCGACGCGCTGAACGCCGAGCGCAGGCGACTGCCGATGGTGCGGGTGGAGAAGGACTACGTGTTCGAGGGGCCGGACGGCAAGGCCAGCCTGCTGGACCTGTTCGGTGGTCGACGCCAACTGATGGTGGGCCACTTCATGTTCGACCCGGAGTGGACCGACGGGTGCTCGAGTTGCTCGGCCGGCGCTGACGAGCTTTCCCCAGGCCTCCTCAAGCACCTGGCGATCAGGGATACCGGGCTGGTGCACGTGTCCCGGGCGCCGCTGGCCAAGATCGAGGACTACAAGCGGCGGAAGGGCTGGGCCTTCCCCTGGTACTCCTCCTACGGCAGCGAGTTCAACTACGACTATGCGGTCACCATGGATGAGTCGGTGGCCCCGGTGATCTACAACTACAAGTCCCTCCAGCAGCACCGCGAGGCCGGCACCGACTACTACTTCAGCGGCCCGCAGCCGTCCGAGCAGCCGGGGTTGAGCTGTTTCCTGCGGGACGGCGACACCATCTTCCACACGTACTCCACCTACGGCCGGGGCGCCGAGCAGACTGGCGGCTCGTACTACTACCTGGACCTGACCGCGCTCGGCCGCCAGGAGGAGTGGGAAGAGCCGAAGGGCCGGGCGGACACCGCCCGGAGCGCCCAGCCGGACTTCGCGGAATAGCCCCCGTGAGTGGTTAGCGTTGTCATAGCAACGCTAACCACTCACGGGGTCAGGGCAGCAGGTCGTCGATGGCGCGGTAGATGCGCTTCTCCGACACCGGGTACTTGGTGCCCAGGGTCTGGGCGAAGAAGCTGACCCGGAGTTCCTCGATCATCCACCGGATCTCGCCCACCCCCGCCGGCACCGGGCGCCCAGGCGGAAGGGTGGTGAGCAGCTCGTCGTAGGCGACCCGGACCTCGTGTACCCGGGACATCCACTCCCGGTCGCGGGCCGGCTCGCGGGTCAGTGTCTCCAGCCGCCGGGACGCCGCCCGCAGGTACCGGGCCAGGTCGGCCAGCCGGGGTGTGCCGGTGGCCGCCACGAACCCGGGGTACACCAGCCCGCGCAGCTGTGCCCGTACGTCGGCCAGGGAGGACTCGACGCCGGGCGCGCGCACGTCGGCCAGCCGGGCCTGCACCTCGGTGGCCGCCGCCAGCACCGAGACCACCCCGGTGACGGCGGTGACCGTGGCGGCGGTCAACCCGATGCGCAGCGCGTCGACCAGCTTGGCGAACCCGGCCGCCGTCCACGCCGGGCCGCCGGCCGCCGCCAACACCGCATCGGCCGCCGCGTCCTGGCAGTCGGCCAGCAGCGCGTCCAGCGATCCGTGCGGGCTCCGGCTCAGCGCCAGGCTGTCGGTGTTGCTCAGGGTGCGGCGGACCTGGCGCACCGGGGAAGGCACGGTGAGCAGCAGCAGCCGGCGGGTGCCGCGCCACATCGCCGCGCGCTGCTCCTCCGGCGAGCCGAGCACCCGCACCGCAACTCCGGCGGCCCCCTCGTCGACCAGTGCCGGGTAGCCGACCACCTGGTAGCCGTCCCGCTCCCGGCGCACCACCTCGGGCAGATCCCCGATGCTCCACGAGGTCAGGCCGGAGCGTTCCACGTCCGCCCCGGTGGCCGACGACAGCGCCGCCCGGGTGCGCTTCAGCAACCGGCCGCGCAGCTCGACCAGGTCCTTGCCGGTGCCCACCGCGGAGCCGTCGTCGCCGACCACCCGGAAGCTGACCCGCAGGTGCTCGGGCACGTGGTCCCACCGCCAGGCATCCGGGGGAACGGTGACCCCGAACATCTCCCGCAGCACCCGGGACAGCTCCTCGGTCAGCGAACCACGCGCCGGGTCCATCCTGGCCAGCGCGGCCCGCACGGTGTCCGGCACCGGCACGAAGTTGCGCCGCAGGTCCTTGCGCAGTGACCGGATCAGCGCGGTGACCAGCTCCTCGCGGTGCCCGGGTATCTGCCAGCTGAACGCGGCCTCGTCGACCTGGTTCAGCAGCGCCAGCGGCACGTCCACGCTGACCCCGTCGGTCGGCGCGCCCGGCTCGAACTCGTACTTGAGCGCCAACCTCGCCGGCTCCGAAGCCCCCGGGGTGGAGGTGGACCAGAACGACGGGTAGTCCCGCTCGGTCACCCCGGTGGCGTCGTTGGTCAGCTCCTTGACCGTCAGGTCCAGCAGCTCCGGGTTCTCCCGGCCGGCGGTTTTCCACCACCGGTCGAAGTGCCGGGCCGAGGCGACCTCGGCGGGCACCCGCCGCTCGTAGAAGTCGAACAGGGTCTGCTCGTCGACCAGGATGTCGCGGCGGCGGGTCCGCTGTTCCCACTCGCCGACCTCCTCCAGCAGCGCCCGGTTGCGGTGGAAGAACTCGTGCTGGGTGTGCCACTCGCCCTGGACCAGCGCGTGCCGGATGAACAGCTCGCGGCACAGCGCCGGGTCCACCGAGGTGTAGGTGGTCAGCCGGTCCACCACGATCGGCACGCCGTAGAGGGTGACCCGCTCGCGGGCCATCACCGCGCCCCGCTTGGCCGACCAGGCCGGCTCGCTGAACGTGCTGCGCACCAGGTGGGTGGCCAGTGGCTCGATCCACTCCGGCTCGATCCTGGCCACCGTGCGAGCCCACAGCCGGGAGGTCTCCACCAGCTCGGCGGCCATCACCCAGCGGGGCGGCCGGCGGAACAGCCCGGACCCAGGGAAGATCGCGAACGAGGCGCCGCGGGCCCCGGTGTAGGTGTTGCGCTCGCGCTGCTGGGCGCGGCGCCGGTTGCCGTTGGCATTCTGGTTGGTATTGCTCCGCGCCGACGGTGCCTCGACCTGTAGCCCGATGTGCGAGAGCAACCCGGCCAGCAGTGACAGGTGCACCGCCTTCGGGGCGGTCTCGTGCTCCGGGTCCGGGGTGGCATCGGCCTGAGCGGGCAGCGGCTGGGCGTCGATGTCCAGCTCGCGCAGCACCCGGCGCAGCTGACCGTGCAGGTCCTGCCATTCGCGGATGCGCAGGTAGTGCAGGTACTCGGCGCGGCACATCCGGCGGAACTGGTTGCCGGTCAGCTCGGCGCGCCGCTGCCCCAGGTAGCGCCACAGGTTGAGGTAGCTGACGAAGTCCGAGCGCGGGTCGGCGAACCTGGCGTGCGCGGCGTCGGCGGCCTGCTGGTGGTCGGCCGGGCGCTCCCTCGGGTCCTGAATGGATAGTGCGGCGACGATCACCAGCACCTCGGACGCCACGCCGTTGTGGCCGGCCTCCACCAACATCCGGGCGAACCGGGGATCGATGGGCAGCCGATCCAGCGAGCGGCCGATCTCGGTGATCTTCCGCGTGCCGGTGCCGGTGCCATTGCCGCCGGCTTCGGTCACCGCGCCCAGCTCGTGCAGCAGGTTGATCCCGTCGGTGACCGCACGGCGGTCCGGCGGGTCGACGAACGGGAAGGCGGCCACCTCGCCCAGCCCGAGGGAGATCATCCGCAGCATCACCGAGGCCAGGTTGGTGCGCAGGATCTCCGGGTCGGTGAACTCCGGGCGGGTCTCGTAGTCGTCCTCGGCGTAGAGCCGGATGCAGATGCCGTCGCTGGTCCGCCCGCACCGCCCGGCCCGCTGGTTGGCGGATGCCTGGGAGATCTTCTCGATGGGCAGCCGCTGCACCTTGGTGCGGTGGCTGTACCGGGAGATCCGCGCGGTCCCGGTGTCCACCACGTACTTGATGCCCGGCACGGTCAGCGAGGTCTCCGCGACGTTGGTGGCCAGCACGATCCGGCGGGAGATGCCTCGGCCCGGCCGCGACCAGACCCGCTGCTGTTCGGCGGAGGACAGCCGGGCGTAGAGCGGCAGCAGCTCGGTGCCTCGAAGGAGTTCGCCGGCTGCGTTGTCTTCGGCAATCGCTTCAGCCAGCGCCTCGGTGGCGTCCCGGATGTCCCGCTCGCCGGGCAGGAACACCAGCACGTCGCCCGGGCCTTCGGCGGCCAGCTCACGGCACGCCGCCACGATCGCCTCGCCCTGGTCCCGCTCCTCGGCGTCCTTGTCGTCCGGGTCGACGAGTGGCCGGTAGCGGACCTCGACCGGGTAGGTGCGGCCAGACACCTCGACGATCGGCGCCGGCCTCCCCGGAGTGCCGAAGTGCTCGGCGAACCGCTCCACGTCGATGGTGGCCGAGGTGATGATCACCTTGAGGTCCGGGCGGCGGGGCAGCAGCCGCTTGAGGTAGCCCAGGATGAAGTCGATGTTCAGGCTGCGCTCGTGCGCCTCGTCGATGATCAGTGTGTCGTACTGGCGCAGCATCCGGTCCCGGCCCAGCTCGGCCAGCAGGATGCCGTCGGTCATCACCTTGATCTGGGTGCGCTCGGAGACCTCGTCGGTGAACCGCACCTTCCAGCCCACCAGGTCACCCAGCGTGGTGCCCAGCTCCTCGGCGATGCGGGCAGCCACCGTGCGTGCGGCGATCCGCCTCGGCTGGGTGTGGCCGATCTTGCCGCCGGTCTTGCCGCCCGCGCCTCGACCCAGTTCCAGGCAGATCTTGGGCAGCTGCGTGGTCTTTCCGGATCCGGTCTCCCCGGCGACGATCACCACCTGGTTGTTGCTGATCGCCTCGGCCAGGTCGGCGCGCCGGGCGGTGATCGGCAGCTCCGGCGGATAGCTGATCCGCGCGACGGTGCCGGTGGGGGCTGAAGTCACGTGTTCCTCGGGGAAGGAGATCTGCGGGCAACCACGACTTCAGCGTTCCGCACGTCTCGGCCATTCCCTTTTCCGGCCCTGGGCGACCAGCATCACGCGGCGGTCGACGGCCGGGGCGGCCGTCGCGACGATGGTGCGATGGCGCAGGCGGAGCGATCGCGAGACACCCGTGCGTTGCTGGTCTCGATGTGGGTGTCGGTCGCCTTCGCCGTGGTTTCCCTCGGCTGGGGGTTGGCGCTCGGCTCCCAGCTGATCGTGTTCGACGGGTTGTACTCCTTCGCCAGCGTGGGGCTGTCCCTGCTTGCCGTGCTGGCCTTGCGGGTCGCGGGCAAGGGCGCGGATGAACAGTATCCGTGGGGACGGGAGATGTGGGAGCCGCTGGCGATCGTGGTGAAGGCCGCCGCACTTGGCGGGCTCTGTGTGTACGCCGTGGTGACCGCGGTGGGGGAGCTGCTGCGCGGTGGGCGGGAGGTGTCCGAGGAATGGGCGGTGCTGTACGCGGTGGTGGCCACGGCCGCCGGGCTCGCGGTCTCGGTGTACCTGCGCCGGCGCGCCCGGCACGGCTCTGACCTGCTGCGCGCCGAAGCGGCGGAGTGGACCGGGGATACCCTGCTCAGCCTCGGGGTGCTCGGCGGGTTCCTGGTCGCTCTGGTGCTGGCCCGCACCGGTCACGCCGAGCTGGCCCGCTACGTGGACCCGGCCATGGTCGCGCTGATCTCCCTGGCGTTCCTGCGGGTACCGGCCCGGTTGCTCGGCCAGGCTATGCGGGAGGTGCTCGGCATGGCGCCCTCGACGGACATCCAGCGCCAGGTGCGGTCCTGTGTGGACGAGGTTCGGCTGGGTTACCGCTTCACCGAGTCCTTCCTGCGCTGCGCCAAGGTGGGCGGCCGGCTGGACGTGGAGGTCGACTTCGTGGTCGACGACGGGTCCTCGGCGCAGACTGTGTGGCAGTTCGACGAGGTTCGGGCGGATCTGGCGCGGCGGCTGGAGCGGCTGGAACCGAGGGGCTACACGACCTCGATGAGCGTCGGGTTTACCGCGGACCGCAAGTGGGCGCTGTAACCCACTGGGGCGGCTCAGCCCGGCGAGGTCAGGTTCCGCAGCGCCCGGGCGAGGTGCTCGCGCATCTCCCGCTGGGCGCGCGCCAGGTCACCGGACACGATCGCGTCCAGCAGCCGCCGGTGTTCCTCGGCCAGGTCCTTCGGGTCGGCGTAGGACCCGTGCAGCTGGGCCAGGCACAACTGCATCTCCTCCTGCAGCGCGGGGTAGATCCGGTTCAGCCGAGCGCTGCCGGCGGCGTGGACCAGTGCCAGGTGGAACGCGGTGTGTGCCTCGACCCGCTCGGCCCAGCCGGCGTCCGCCGGGAGCGCGCTCATCTCGCCCAGCAGGCGCCGTGCCTCGGACGGCTCGATGCCGCGCTCGACGATCACCCGGACCGCCTCGAGCTCGAGCGGGGTGCGGACGAAGAACAGGTCGCGGACGTCCGCCTCGGTCAGCACGGGGACGACCAGGGAGCGCCCCAATGACGGCTGGGCCAGGTGCAGACTCTCCAGGACCTGCAGCGCGGAGCGCACGGTCGGGCGGGCCACGCCGAACTTGGCGGCCAGCGAGGTCTCGGTGAGCGGCTCGCCCGGGCGCATGATGCCGCTCAGGATCTGCCGGCGGACCTCGGCGACCAGCGCGTCCCTGGTGCTGACCGTCCGCAACGGCATGCCCACGCCGACCCTCCTCCGCCTCGATCAGGGTAACCGGGCGACTGACCGCGACTGTCATACCGGATAGCCGTGCGCGGGACTGATCAGCGCGCCGCGTGCACCCGCTCCACGGTGTCGGCCAAGCCGTGCAGGTTGGGCAGCACCGCGTCCGCGATCGCGGGGTCGTCGGCCTGGGCCATCCGGTTGATCCACACCCGCGGGATGTTCAGCTCGCTGGCCGGCACCATGTCGTGGACGTAGCTCTGCGCTACGTGGACCCAGTTGTCCCTGGTCGCGCCGAAGGACTCGGCGAACCGATTGAAGTGGTGGTGTGCCGGCTTGTAGGCGCCGACGTCCTCGGCGGTCACCACGGCGTCGACCGGTACGTCCAGCCGGCGCTGCGTCTCGCCGATGATGTCCCGGTCGCAGTTGGTCAGCAGGGCCAGCCGCCACCCGGACTCACGTAGCTCGGTGAGCGCCGCCCCGACCTCGGGAAACACCGGCCAGTACGGGATACCGGTGCCCAGCACGGAGGCGTCGTCGGGGCGCAGCGGCAGGCCTAGCTCGGCGGTGGCCCGACGCAGCGCTTCGGCCAGCACGGCTCGGTAGCGGATGCTCGGGCTCTCCCGCTGGACCTCGAACTCGTGCCGGATGTAGCGCTCCAGCACGCGCTCGCCCTGCCCTGGGAACAGCAGCTCTGCCCCGGTAGCGATGCCGTGGCGCCAGTCCACCAACGTGCCGAAGCAGTCGAATGTGGCCCATCGGATCTGGCTCATCTCTGCTCGCTTTCCCGAGGTCGCCGGCGGTCCACAGGTCTGCCAACCCGTTCGAGCATGTCGCCCTCCCATTCCTGGTAACCGGTTAATCCGGTTACGACGTTAGGCAGGCTGGCCGTAACCTGTCAATGTGGTTACGTCGTGCGACCTGGGCCGACCTGGATTGTGTTATACAGACTGACGGTTATGCAAGAACCGCGCAAGCCCGGTCGTCGAGGCAGTGGGTCAGCCCGGCCAGCGCCCGTCGCCGCGGTGCTTCAAATTTTCCGTGGACCGAACGGCCATTTCCTCCGAGTACTCGCCGATGAATTTCGACCCAAGCAGACGGCTGAGCTGCTCCGACCCATTGGTCAATTCTTCGATATTTGGCCGCACCTGGGGTAAAGCTCTAGTTGAGCGTTTTACTTTCTGCCCTGTCGACTCCCGACGCGCCAACCGGCTGGAGCCTGGCCAGGCTCGGCCGCTCGGCGGTGCGGGCCGATGCCGGTGTCGTTCAGCGATCTGGTCGCGCCCGAGGGGGGCCAACCGGCCGCTGCGGCTAGGCCCTCGGGCCGAAGCTTTCCAATATCGGTAACGGCTCGCCGACCACGATCGAACTCAGCCGCGTCAGCCCAGGTAGGCGGAAGGGCGGGAGCTGGATGAGTCGGACGGCGGTCCGCGGTGACACGGGAGCGCGCATTGCGGTCACGGTGTCGCTGGTGATGGTCGCGGCCATGGCGGTGGGGTGTTCGGAAGCCCCCAGACCGGCGCCGGTCACCCGGGTGGCGCGGGGCACGGTGGCGAACAAGGTACAGGCTTCGGGGGCGCTCGCGGCGGTGACTTCACAGAATCTGGGATTTCCCAAAGGGGCACAACTCAAGGAGGTGGACGTCAAGGTAGGTGACCGGGTCCAGCCGGGGCAGGTCCTCGCCCGAGTGGACGATTTCGCTTTCACCCAGGCATTGGCGCAACAGCAGGCGCAGCTGAATCAGCAGCAGGCCGGATTAAACAAAATTGTGGGCAGCAATTCGGTGCACGCCGCGCAGGCGACCCTGGCTCAGGCGAAGAAGATCCTCTCCGCGACGAAGGACAACGTGGAGGCGCAGGACGACGCCGATTCCTCGGCCATCGATCGGGCGCGCACCCAGCTCAACTTCGATCAGGAACAGCTGGACCAGGCCAGGCGCCAGGCGGGTAACTGCGAGCCTGGCTCGTCCAACAGCTCCAGCACGAGCTTGTCAACTCCAACCTCCAGCTCGCCGATTCCAACCTCGACCCCGTCCGAGCCCGACCCGGACGGCCCCGACCTGGCCATCCGAGGGTGGCGCTCCTCGGACACGTCGACCGACCCCAGCGCGTCGCCGGAGCCGCCCCCGTCCTGGCCAAGGAGTCGAAGCTCGTCGACGGGGACCGGTGTGACTTCCGGGACGAGCGCGTCCGGCGACACCCAGACCAGCGGTACCTGCACCACGGACAATCAGGCGGTTTCCAGTGCCCAGCGCCAGGTGATCAGTTCGCAGACCGCGCTGGTCGCGGCCCGGCGCACCCGCGAGGTGGACCAGAGCGCGGGCAAGCTCTCCGTGGAGAATGCCCGGCAGAGCGTGGTGTCCGCGCAGAACACCCTGGACTCGGCCAACAC
>DATHIT010000791.1:0-7101 GCA_035489915.1 Pseudonocardia sp.
GATCCCCGGGGAGCGCCGGCGATGCGCGCGGCGGTGGCCACCTGGCTGGCCCGCAACCGGGGGATCCGGGTGGACCCCACCGAGGTGATCATCGTCGCCGGTGTCACCCAGGCGTTCGCCCTGTTCGCCCAGGTGCTCCAGCGGCACGGCATCACCGAGATCGCGGTGGAGGACCCGGGGTCGCTGGGCGCGCGCCAGCATCTGCACTCCTGGGGGATGGCCACCCCACCGATCCCGGTGGACACCGACGGCGTGCGGGTCGACGAGTTGCGGGCCAGCGGCGCAGCGGCCGTGCTGGTCACCCCGGCGCACCAGTTCCCGACCGGGGTGGTGCTCGGCGCCGAGCGCCGCCGCGAGCTGATGAGCTGGGCGGACGAGGGTGGGCTGATCTTCGAGGACGACTACGACGCCGAGCACCGCTACGACCGGCCCCCGGTGCCGGCGCTGCGGGCGATGCTGGCCGAGCACGTCTGCTACTCCGGAAGCGTGTCGAAATGGCTCGCGCCCGCGCTGCGGGTGGGCTGGGTGCTGGCGCCGGCGAAGTACCGGGACGAGGTGGTGGGCGCCAAGCGCATCGCCGACCTGGGCAACCCGGTACTGACGCAGCTGGTCCTCGCCGAGTTGATGAGCTCCGGGGAGATGGAACGCCAGCTGCGCTTCGTGCGGTCCCGCCACCGCCGCCGGCGGGACGCGATGATCGAGGCGATCCACGCGCACCTGCCCGGCGCGGTGGTGCACGGCGCCGCCGCCGGACTGCACCTGACGGTCACCGTCGCCGGGGATGTCCCGGACACCGAGCTGGCCGCCGCGTCACTGGCCATGGGCGTCAAGGCGCAGCCGCTGTCCTGGCACAGCCAGCGGCCCGGCCGGCCAGGCCTGGTCCTCGGCTACGCGGCGCGCACCCCCACCGAGATCCGGGACGGCGTCGCGGCCATCGGCGACGCCTTGCGGAAACTGTCCGCGGCACGGACCCGGCCGGACTGACCAGCACGTCGACCCCGGCGCTTACCTCAATGGGCTGGCCGGCGGGCGGAGAATGCCGTTATGCGGCTGCAGGGGCGAGCTCGGGAGCTGGATGCGCTCGTCCGCTGCCTTGACCTCGCCGCCGTGGGCAGCGGGCCAGAGCGGGTTCCACCCGCCGCTCGCCAGCGGGTCGGCCATCGAGCTGGAGCCGCCCGCCGATGTCGCGGTGATGCGCGCGACGTACGTCGACCCGGACTGGGCCCGCCGTGGCCTCGGCTCGCTGCTGGTCCGGGTGACCGAGACCGCCGCCACCCTGGCTGGGTTCGAGCACTTCGAAGCGTTGTGTACGCCGGCGAGCGAGGCGCTGCGCCGCGGCTTCGGCTACCGCGTTCTGGAGCGTGTGGATGTTCCACTGACCGACACCGTGAGCATCAGCATGGCCCATATGCGCAAGGAGCTCGTGCCAGCCTTCGCCCCGGCCGGGTCAGGGGCGCCCTAGGACACCGGCGCTGGCAGCGGCGCCGTCGGGATCCGCACCGGGGGGATCGGCAGGCCGGGCACGGTGACGGGAATGCGCAGCACCCCGCCGGCGGGTTGCCCCGTCCCGGTCGAGTCGGCGGTGGTGATGATCAGATCCCGCAGCTGCTCGCCGGCGAAGCAGACGCTGCTGACGAACGCGGCCGGCACCTCCAGGACATGGTCCAGGGTGGCGTCCGGTCGGATCCGGGCGACGCCGGCGCCGGTGCCGAGCGCGACGAGGACACCGCCCGCCTCGTCGATGGCGAGCCCGTCGGCCTGACCGCTGGGGCTGGACCACCAGGGCCGCAACCGGGGTGGGCTGCTCGTCGACCACCGGCCGCGCAGCACCGTGCCCGAGTCGAAGTCGGCGGCATAGACCCAGCCGTCAGCGCTGACCGCGATCCCGTTCGGCCAGTTGAGCTCGGCGTCGAACTCGACCCGGCGCCCGTCCGCGCCGACGCTCCAGATGGCTCCGGGGCGCGCCGGCTCGCCGCGCAGCGGCCGGTAGCGCAGCACTCCGATCAGCAGTTCACCACCGGGGCCGACGCCGAGATCGTTGAAGCCGGTCGCCGTCGGATCGGTCAGCAGCGGGCGCGGCTGACCGCCGTCCAGCAGCGCGATGTCCCTGCCGGTGGCCACCAGGCCGCCGTCGGCGTGCAGCGCGAGGCCACCGATACCTCGGCGATCCGGCACCAGATGGGACCGGCTCCCGTCGGCGAGCAGCTGGTGCACCCCGCCGAGCAGCGCGTCCGTCACGTACAGCACGCCCTCAGGTCCCGCCACCGGACCCTCGGCGAGGCCGAACCCGGTGGCCAGCACCTCGAACTCGCTCACTAGGACACGGCCTAGTCCTTGCCCGAGTCGGCGGGGGCCCGCACCACCCCGACGTAGTACTGCACCAGGTCGTCCATCGAAACCACGCCGACGGTATCCCCGCCCCGATTGGCTACCACCCGGGCCAGGTGGGCCGAGGAGCGGCGCAGCGCGGTCAGCGCGTCGTCCAATCTGGCGTCGCACGGAATCTCCGGCAACCCGCGGATCCGGTTGGCGGGTATCACCGCGGCGGGGTCGTCGACCTCCTCGAGCACGTCCTTGACGTGCAGGTACCCGACCAGCCGGCCGGAGTCGTCCCGCACTGGGAAGCGGGACACCCCGAACCGGGCCACCGCCGAGGCGACCGCGCCGACCGTTGGCGCCACCGGCAAGGTGGCCACCTCGTCCAGCGGCACCACCACGTCGGCCACGGTGCGACCCGCTGAGCCCAGGGTCCGGGTCAGCCGGCTGCTCTCCTGCTCGTCGAGCAGACCCTCGCGGCGCGAGTCGGAGATCATCTCAGCTAGCTCGTCACCGGTGTACGCGCTGTTCAGGTCGCCCCTCGGGGTGACGTGGATCAGCTTCAGCACGGCGGTCGCGGCTGCGGTGAACAGCATGAGCAACGGGCGGACGAACTGGCAGAACGCGTAGTGCGCCGGAACCAGGATGACCGCCACTCTCTCCGGCCCGGCGATTGCCAGGTTCTTCGGCACCATCTCACCGATCACCGTGTGCAGCACCGCGACCAGGCCCAGGGCCAGGGTGAACGCCACCGGGTGCAGGATCTCCTCGGGCGCGCCCAAGGCGTGGAACGGGCGCTCGATCAGCCCCACTACGGCGGGTTCGGCCAGGCGGCCCAGCCCCAGTGAGCACAGCGTGATGCCCAACTGCGCGCCCGCGATGAGCAGCGGCAGCTGTTCGCCGGCGCGCAAGGTGGCGCTGGCGCTGGCGCTGCCGCCCTCGGCGAGTGCGGCCAGCCGGTCCCGCCGCGCGGTGATGATGGCGAACTCGGCGCCGACGAAGAAGGCGTTGCCGGCCAGCAGCAGCACGGATACCAGCAGGGCGATGAGCTCACTCACCGGTCCACCTCGCCGAGGGTGACGCCGCCGGCTTCGGTGCCGGTGCCGGTGCCGGTGCCGGTGCCGCCGAGGGTGGCGGTGGAGTGGACGGCGCCGGCGAAGGTGGCGGTGGCGGTGGCGTGGACGGTGCCGGTGGCGCGGACGGAGTGGGCGACGGTGCGGTTGGGGGCACGCCGTCTTCGTGGCGGGACAGTCGCAGCTCGGCGATCCGGTTGCGTTCCCGACGCATCACGGTCAGCCGCCAGCCGTCCAGGTCCAGGTAGTCGCCCACATCCGGGATTCGGCCCAGCCGCTCGAGCACCAGCCCCGCCAGCGTTTCGTAGTCGCCCTCAGGCATCACGAAACCGGTCGCCTCGGCCAATTCGTCGTCGCGCAGCAGGCCGGAGACCAGCCAGCTGTCCTGCCCGAGTGGGCGCACCGGGCCAGGGCCTTCCGGGTCGTGCTCGTCGCGCACGTCGCCGACGATCTCCTCGATCAGGTCCTCCAGTGTGACGATTCCGGCGGTGCCGCCGTACTCGTCGACCACCACCGCGAGCTGCGAGTCCGACTCCCGCAGCCCGGCCAGCAGCGCGTCGCCGTCCAACGACTCCGGCACGGTGAGCACCGGGCGGGCCAGGTCGGCCATCGTGGTGCCCCCGCGATCCGGCACCGGTACCGCGAAGGCCTGCTTCAGGTGCACCACGCCATGCACCTCGTCCAGGTCCCGGCGGTAGATCGGGAACCGGGAGAAGCCGGTGCGCAGCGAGGTCGCGATCAGGTCCCGCACGGTCGCCGTGGTGGGCAGCGCGCGAACCTGAACGCGCGGCGTCATCAGGTCTTCGGCCACCCGGTCGGTGAACCGGATCGCCCTGGTCAGGATGGCCGCGGTGCCCTCGTCCAGGGTTCCCTGGGCGGCGCTGCTGGACACCAGCGCGCGCAGCTCGTCGGGGGAGCGGGCCGAGCGCAGCTCCTCGGCCGGCTCCACGCCGAGCCGCCGCACGATCCAGTTCGCCGACGAGTTCAGCCCGTTGATCAGCCAGCGGAACATCCGGCTGAACGCCACCTGCGCGCCGGCGACCGCCCGTGCGGTGGGCAGCGGTCGGGCGATGGCCAGGTTCTTCGGCACCAGCTCGCCGAATATCACCGACAGCGCGGTGGCCAGCGCCAGCGCGATAATCAGCGCGATGGCCGGCACCACCGAGTCGGGCAACCCGACCGACAGCAGCGGCGGCTCGATCAGGTCAGCCAGCGCCGGCTGGGCGATGTAGCCGGTGACCAGCGTGGTCAGCGTGATGCCCAGCTGCGCGCCGGAGAGTTGGAAGGACAGGGTGCGGTGCGCGCGCTGGACCTGGCGGGCCCGCCGGTCGCCGACAGCGTTGACGTGCGCGTCGATCTGGCTGCGTTCCAGGGTGGTCAGGGAGAACTCGGCGGCCACGAACACCGCGGCGGCGAAGGTCAGCGCGAGCAGGGACAGGACGCCGAGAACCGACCAGAGGGGGTTCATCGAGCGCCCGCGATCGGGTGAGCGCCACCGAGGGCGCGCGGGAAGCCGGGCGAATCGCCCGGCCGACTACTACAGGCCGGGTCGGCCGCGGCAGGGGGACAGTCCGTGGGCACGGGTGTGCGAACCTCCTTGAGAAGTTCGCCATTCTACGGGTCTCAGGACGGGACGTGCTCGGGTGGGAACCCTCCAGTTGCGATCGGCCCCCAGCGCTCGACGGTCAGCCGGATCAGGCACTTGCCCTGGCGTCGCATGGCATCCCGATACTCGTCCCAATCGGGGTGCTCACCGGCGATGCCTCGGTAGTAGTCGACTAGCCCGTCCAGCGCCTCGGGCAGATCCAGCACCTCGGCCGGACCTTCCACCTGCACCCAGGCCCCGTCCCAGTCGTCGGAGAGCACGCAGGCGGTGGCCCGGCCGGTGCGCCGGATGTTGTTGACCTTTGCGCGCGCCGGGTAGGTGGACACCACGATCCGACCCTCGGTGTCCACCCCGCAGGTCACCGGGGAAGTCTGCACACCGCCGTCGCGGCGGTCGGTCACCAGCAGCGCGTGGTGTCGGCTGGACAGGAACTCGGTTAGTTCGGCGCGGTCCACCCGGTCCGCGCGCGCGATCGTCGGCGCCATGTCCCGCAGGGTAGGGCAGCTCCGCCGGCCCCGCTGGGGAACCTCAGGGGCGCCGGCCGGTCAGCCCGAGTAGCTGGTCCTGTGCGGAGCTGCCGTCAGGCACGGGGACGGCCGGACCGAACACGCCCCACGCCCGCCACTGCTCGGCGACCGGCTCGAGCATCGCGCGCATCCCGGTGACCAGGTCCTCCGGCAGCGTGTCGGGCACTCCGAGCGCCCTGGCCAGATCCCACGCCTGTAGCCCTCGGTAGGCGATGATCTGCTGCAGGTACTCCCGCGCGGTGAAGTCGCCGATGGAGCCGAAGGACAGGTGGACCGGCCGGTCCGGGGCATCCAGCGCCAGCGCGGCCGCCACTGCCCGTTCGCTGATCGCCCGCCAGCCCGCCTTCAGATCCGAACCCAGCGGCTGCTCCGGGAACAGCGCCTTGCCGTCTTCGATGGTGCGCCCGGCCAGCACATGGCCGACCCACTGATCGTCGCGGGCGTGCGCGATCACCAGGTCACGCACGGTGCCGCCGGGCATGGCCGCGTCACCGGGCACCGGCAGGTCCCACTGATCGTCTTCGATCTGTTCGACGACCGACGTCAGCGCCCTCTCAGCGAGGACGAAAAGCTGCTGTTCCGGAATGCTCATAGGGTCAGCCTGCCGGCCAAGGCTGACATCTTCTGTCAGGTACCGCAGACTGGTCTGGTGCGCGCGAGTCGGTTGCTGTCGCTGCTGTTGTTGCTGCAGAACCGCGGGCAGATGACCGGGCCAGCGCTGGCCGCCGAGCTGGAGGTCTCGGTCCGCACGGTGTACCGGGATGTGGAGTCGCTCAGCGCCGCCGGAGTGCCGGTGTACGCCGACCGCGGTCCGTCCGGTGGCTACCGCCTGCTGGACGGCTACCGCACCCGGCTCACCGGACTGACCTCCGACGAAGCGGAGAGCCTCTTCCTGGCCGGCATGCCGGGCCCGGCGGCCGAACTGGGCCTCGGCGGAGCGCTGGCCGCCGCGCAACTGAAGCTGACCGCGGCATTGCCCGCCGAGCTGCGCGATCGGGTGGGCCGGGTGAGCGAGCGATTCCACCTGGACGCCCCCGGCTGGTTTCGGGACGCGGAGGACACCCCGTTCCTGGCCGACATCGCCTCGGCGCTGTGGCGGGACCGGCGGATCGCGGTGCGCTACCGGCGCTGGGGCAACGAGGTAGTGGAGCGGGAGCTGGACCCGCTCGGACTGGTCCTCAAGGCAGGCGTCTGGTACCTGGTCGCCCGCCGCGCCGACCCCGGCGCCGGGCCGGGCGAAATGGCGCATCTGGTCGGGGGACCGGTGGACGCTCCTCGCACGTACCGGGTGTCCCGGGTACTGGCGCTGCGGGTCGGCCAGGAGCGGGCCGCCCGCCCGGCGGAGTTCGACCTGGCCGAATTCTGGGGCACCCGCTCCGCGCAGCTGCGTGCCGCACTGTGGCGGGACGAGGCCACCGTGCGGCTCTCTCCCCGGGGACGTGCGCTGGTGGCGGTGGTGTGCGGCCCGGTGGAGGCGCGCGCGGTGGCCGAGACCGCCGGTGCGCCGGACGAGCACGGTTGGATCGAGGCCACGCTGCCCATCGAGTCCACCCAGCACGCCGAGTCGATGCTGCTGCGC
>DATHIT010000792.1:0-9777 GCA_035489915.1 Pseudonocardia sp.
CCCACCATGCCCAGGGCGAGGCCGGTCCAGTAGTCGTTCCAGCCCATCTGCTCGACCTTGACGGTGATGCCCGGGTTGCCGGTGTGGAACGCCTCGGCGCAGCTCTGGTACGCCGGCAGCTGGTTCGCGTCCCACAGCACGTAGCGGATCTCCACCGACCCGGAACCGGAACTGCCCCGCGCTCCGGCGCACCCGGTGAGCAGCAGAGCCACCGCGGCGGCCAGCGCCGCCAGTCGAGGGAACCTCATCGTCTCCCCTACTTCAGGCCGGTGAACTGGATGGAGTTGATCAGGCGCCGGCCGAAGACCAGCAGCAACAGCATCACCGGCAGCGCGGCGAGCAACGTCCCGGCCATCAGGCCCGCCCAGTCCGGGCTGCCCTGCGGGGTCTGCTGGCGGAACAGAGCCAGCGCCACGGTGAGCACCCGGACGTCCTCCCGCTGCCCCACCACCAGCGGCCACATGTACTCGTTCCAGGCCTGCAGGTAGGTCAGGATGGCCAGGGTGGCCAGCGGCGCCGAGCTGATCGGCAGGATGATCCGGCTGAAGATCCGGAACCGCCCGGCGCCGTCGATCAGCGCCGCCTCCTCGACCTCGTGGCTGATGCCGAGCAGGAACTGCCGCATGAAGAACACCGCGAACGGCGTCATGAAGAAGTACGGCGCCACCACCCCGGCGAACGTGTTGAGCAGGCCGAGCTGCTTGATCAGCACGAAGTTCGGGATCATGGTGAAGATCGGCGGGATCATCAGCGCGGTGAGGAACAGGAAGAACACCGCGTCCCGGCCGGGCCAGCGCAGCCGGGCGAACGCGTAGGCGGCCATCGCGGAGAAGAACACCTGGCCCGCGGTGATCAAGGTCGCGACGACCACCGAGTTGCGCAGGAACAGCCAGAAGTTCAGCGAGGCACCCGAGCCGCCCTGGGCCACGGCGTCCTCGGTGGTGGCCACCCCGAGCACCCGGCGGAACGCGCCCAGTGTGAGGTCGACCGGCAGGAACGAGCCCGCGTTGGTGGTCAGCTCCTTGGTGTTGGACAGGCCGGTGCGCACCACCCACCAGAACGGGAACAGGGTCGCCCCCAGCACGGTGCCGAGCGCCACCCAGGCGAGCACCCGGCCCGGTCGCCAGCGCCGCGATCCCCGGCGGGGCGCGCTCGGGGTCACCGCCGGCGCGGGCCGTGCGGCGGTGGACGTGTCAGTTGGTTCGGCGATGGGAATGCTGGTCATCTCGATCACCGGCCTTCACGACAGGTCGGACTGGTTCGCTCGCATGAGCCTGAGCTGGACGAAGGTGATGGCCGCGAGGATGACCATGAGCACGGTGCAGATCGCGGCGGCGTAGCCGAAGTCGTACTGGTTGAACGCCCGTTCGAAGACGTAGTAGTAGAGGACCCGGGTGGCGTTCTCCGGACCGCCCCGGGTGGTCACCGCGACGGTGTCGAAGATCTGGAACGAGCCGATCATGGTGAGCACCAGGACCAACGCGAGCACCGGGCGGAGCAGCGGCACGGTGATCCTGGTGAAGATCCGCCACTCGGACGCCCCGTCGATGGCCGCCGCCTCGTAGACCTCCTTCGGGATGGCCTGCAGCCCGGCGAAGATCAGCAGCGCGGTGTGGCCGAGGTAACGCCAGGTGTTGATCCCGGCGATCGTCGGGATCGCCCAGGTCTCGCTGGACAGGAACGGGATGCGGCCGACCCCGAGCCACTCCAGAACCTCGTTCGAGACGCCCAGGTTGAAGTCCAACATCCACAGAAAGATCAACGCCACCACGACGTTGGGAATCAGGTAGGGCAGCAGCACGATGCCGCGGATGACCATGGACCGGGTCAGTCGGTGCAGCAACACGGCCAGGCCCAGGGCCAGGATCGTCTGGCTGCCGATGTTCAGCACGACGTATTCGGCGGTGACCCCGAGCGCGTTCCAGAACAGCGGATCCTGGGCCAGCCTGACGTAGTTGTCGAAGCCGATCAGGGTCGGCGGGCTGAGCAGGTCCCAGTCGGTGAGGCTGAGGTAGAGCGCCCGCAGCGTGGGCCACAGGAAGAAGGCCCCGAACCCGAGGGCCGCCGGGGCGAGGAACGCCATCGCGGCCAGGCCCTCGCGCTGGCGCCAGCCCGCACCCCGCGCGGTTCTCGGTGTTGGGCGCACCGCGACCGGCGGCACGGTGGACCCGGGTAGGCGCATCCCAGCCACCTCCTTGTGACCAAGCCCGACCGAACACGTTCGAACAATTCACCCGATCGTGCACTGCCCGGTCGCCCTCTGTCCAGAGGTGTCCGAGGGTTTCTTGCGCAATGGCGCCCGATTTGACGTGCGGTTAAGCCTTTCCGTCACCAGTCCGACACGAATCGGAGCCGGCCGCGACGGGTGTTCGTTTTTGTTGATTCGCATCCTGTCTTGTTTGAATCGCCGCGCCCCGGCCACCACCCCGCTCGCCCCACCCGGCCGGACTCCTACACTCAGCGCGGTGAGGCCAGATGCGGCCGGTGCGCGGCGCGGGGCGACGCACCCATACCTGGCCGGGCCCTATCCCCGCGCGCTGGTCCACCGGGGCTGGCGACTGGGCGAGCTCGCCGACATGGAGAACTCCATGTCCTCCTTCCGCCGTGCCCTGGATGAGGGCTTCCGGTATCTGGAGATCGACGTGCACGCCACGTCCGACGGGGTGGTGGTGGTCTCCCACGACGCCACCCTGGACCGCACCACCGATGCGGTGGGCCCGATTGCCGAGCAGTCGTGGGACCAGGTGCGCCGCGCCAGAATCGGCGGCCGGGAGCCGCTACCCAGCCTCCGCCAGGTGATCGACGAGCTGCCCGACGCGCTGCTCAACATCGACGTCAAGGCCGCCCCCGCGGTCCGCCCCACGCTGGATCTGCTCAGCCAGACCGACGTCTGGCACCGGATCTGCCTGGCCTCGTTCTCCGCCGCCCGGCTGCGCAAGCTGCGCCGCGCCGGCGGGGATCGGCTGATCACCTCCTGCTCGCCGACGGACGCGGTGAGCCTGCGGGTGCGCGGGTGGCTGCGGCAGGCCCATGTGGGCTGGGCCGGCGGCTGGCTGCCGGTGCCCGCCGAGCTGGCCCAGGTCCCGCGCCGGCAAGGTGCGCTGACCGTGGTGGACCCGGCGTTCCTCCAGGCCGCGCACCAGCTGGGCATGGAGGTCCACGTGTGGACCATCAACGACCCGGCCGAGATGCGCGAACTGCTGGACATGGGGGTGGACGGGCTGGTCACCGACCGACCCGACCTGCTGCGTGAGCTGCTCGCCGAACGCGGCCAGTGGCCCGGCCGGTGACCAACCGCCTGACCGCTGGGCAACGCGTCTGGTGCGTGTACGACTGGGCCAACTCGGTATTCAAGATCTCCGTCTCCACCGTGTTCTTCCCGCTGTACCTGACCGAGGTGGCCGTCGCCGACGCCCGGCGGTCCGGGCAGCTCTGCCAGAGCGCGCTGCGCGACTGCGCGGTGTCCCTGTTCGGGGTGTCGGTGCAGGCCGGCTCGGTGTTCGGCTTCCTGGTGGCCGGCGCGACCGTGCTGCAACTGGTGGTGCTGCCGATCACCGGCGCGATCGCCGACCGGGCGCGGAACAAGCGCGCCATGCTCGGTGCGTTCGCCCTCGCCGGCGCGATCGCGACCTGCGGGCTGGCGGTGATCGGTGGCACCGACTGGCGGCTCGGCGCGGTGTTCTTCGCGGTCGCCAACCTCTGCTACTACGCCTCGGTGGTGGTCTTCTACGCGTTCCTGCCGGAGATCGCCACGCCGGACCAGCGTGACAACGTCTCCTCCAAGGGCTGGGCGTTCGGCTACCTGGGTGGTGGGCTGTGCCTGGCCGCCAACATCGCGCTGATCCAGGCACGCGAGCTGTTCGGGCTCACCCAGGCGGACGCGATCCGGATCTGCTTCGTGGTCTGCGGGGTGTGGTGGGCGGCGTTCACACTGATCCCGCTGCGTCGGCTGCCCGAGCAGGCCGCTCCCCCGTCCCCGTCCCGCGAACAGGGCGGCGCACTGCTCGTGGCCGGGTTCCGCCAGCTCGGCCAGACCCTGGTGCAGGCCCGCCGGTTCCCGATCACGCTGGCCTTCCTGGCCGGCTTCCTGATCTACATCGACGGGGTCAACACGGTGGGCGCGGTGGCCGGGCTGTACGGCGCCGAGGAGCTGCTGCTGCCCGTCGAGGTGCTCACCATGACCATCCTGATGGTGCAGTTCGTCGCGTTCGGCGGTGGCTTGGCGCACGGCTGGCTGGCTGCCCGGATCGGTGCCAAGCGAACGCTGCTGATCAGCTTGGCGCTCTGGACAGTGGTCATCGCCGGCGCCTATTTCGTCCAGACCGGCCAGCGGCTGCAGTTCTACGCCGTGGCGCTGGGCATCGGACTGGTGATCGCCGGGCCGGCCGCGCTGTCCCGCTCGCTGTTCAGCCAGCTGGTGCCGAAGGGCAGGGCGGCGGAGTACTTCGCGCTCTACACCCTCGGCGAACGCGGCACCTCGTCGCTGGGGCCCCTGGTGTTCTCCGTGGTGGCGAACGCGACCGGGTCGTTCCGACCAGCGATTCTGTCGCTGATCGCGTTTCTGGTGATCGGGTTCGCGGTGGTCGCGGTGGTGCCGCTGCGACGCGGAATACGCGCCGTCGGAAATCCCGAGCCGAAGCTGGTCTGACCGCCTATCATTACAAGTGTGAGGTACCTCACACGTGGCGACCCGGTCACAAATAGGATTGCAACGGGGCCACATGGGGGACACTAAGGGACGGCGCGGAAGGTGGCGTGTGTCGGCAATAGTTACCGACGCCACGTCTACCGACGTGCCGGAGAGGGAACGTACGCGCTAGGGGCGACGTTACACGAGGTGCTGCGCGCCCGGGATCCCTCCTCCGGGCCACGAAGTGAGAGGACTACATCATGGCGGACCGTGTGCTGCGAGGCAGCCGGCTCGGGGCTGTCAGCTACGAGACCGACCGCAATCACGACCTCGCGCCGCGCCGGTCGGTCCAGTACGCCTGCCCCAAAGGCCACGACTTCGACGTACCGTTCTCAGACGACGCGGAACCCCCAATGACCTGGGAGTGTCGGCTGCACGGCAGCGTTTCGAAGCTGATCGACGGAGTCGAGCCGGAAGCGAAGAAGGTCAAGCCCCCGCGTACCCACTGGGACATGCTGCTTGAGCGTCGCTCGCTCGCCGAACTGGACGAGCTGCTCGCCGAGCGGCTGGAGGAGCTGCGTGGTCGTCGCTCGAAGAGCGCCTGACGACCAGCTCCCTGAGCTAGCGAACTGAACCGCGCCGCGACGCGACCACCACTAGAACGCGACCGTGTCGGCCTGATCCCCCAGGGGTCAGGCCGACACCGCGTCTCGGGGGTGATCCCCCTCGCCCAGCCCGAGCCGGCTGGACACGCCCCACTGGGTCACCCGCCAGAGCGCCTCACGGACGATCGAGCCGCTCATCTTGGAGCTGCCCCGTTCCCGCTCGGTGAACGTGATCGGGACCTCGCGGACCCGGAATCCGCTCCGCACCGCCCGCCAAGCCATGTCGATCTGGAAGCAGTAGCCCTGCGAGTTGACCTCGCCAAGGGCCAGCTCGGCCAGCACGTGCCCTCGGAACACCCGGTACCCGGCGGTGATGTCCCGGATCTGCACGCCGAGCGCCAGCCTGGAGTACAGGTTGCCGCCCCGGGAGAGCAGCTCCCGGTGCTTGGGCCAGTTCACCACGCTGCCGCCGGCGACGTACCGGGAGCCGAGCACCAGGTCGGCGTCGGAGAGTTCGTCGAGCATGTCGGGCAGGCTCTCCGGCGGGTGCGAACCATCCGCGTCCATCTGCACCACGGTCTGGTAGCCGTGCTCCAGCGCCCAGCTGAACCCGGCCAGGTAGGCCGCGCCGAGCCCCTCCTTGCCCTCCCGGTGCAGGACGCTGATCCGGTCGTCGTCGGCGGCCAGCTTGTCCGCCAGCTCGCCGGTGCCGTCCGGGCTGGCGTCGTCCACCACCAGCACATCCGCGGCCGGCACGGCCGCGTTCAGCCGCTCCACGATCGGGCCCAGGTTGTCCCGCTCGTTGTAGGTCGGGATGACCACCAGCAAAGACCTGCCGCCGTCTTCGGCGCCGTCTTCAGTCCGCGGGTCAGCCATCCTCGTCCTCTCACGTGTTCTCGGGCTGGTCCGGGGGCACGGATGCCACGCCGGCCGTTCGGCGGCGCCAGGCGACTCCGAAGGCGACCAGGCCGGCGGCGGTGAGTATCCATTCCGGTACCGCGCCCAGTCGGGTGGCCAGCGTAGTCGTCGTGCGCAGCGGCACCCGCTCGACTAGCGCCGCCGGGGCGAACACCGGGGTGCGGGCGAGCTCGGAGCCGTCCGGAGCAATGATCGCACTCACCCCGCTGGTGGCCGCCACCACCACCGCCCGGTCGTGTTCCACCGCCGCCAGCCGGGACATCGCGAGCTGTTGGTAGGTCATCTCGGACAGCCCGAAGGTGGCGTTGTTGGACGGTACCGCGAGCAGCTGAGCGCCGTTGTGGACGCTGTCGTTGACCAGGTCGTCGAAGGCGATCTCCCAGCAGATGGCCACCCCGACCGGGATGCCGGCCATCTGCACCACGCCGGGCCCGTGCCCGGGTACGAAGTTGCCCGCCTTGTCCGCGTAGGGGGACAGCAGGCGGAAGAAGCTCCGCCACGGCAGGTACTCGCCGAACGGCTGCACCCGGCGCTTGTCGTTGCGCTCCACCGGGCCCACCCCGGGCGCCCAGACCAGCGCGGTGTTCGTGGTGTGCACGTCGTCGGGCTGGACCAGTACCGCGCCGACCAGCACCGGAACGCCGAGCCGGTCCACCACGGCGCTGATCTCCGCGTACGCGTCGGAGTTGAGCAGCGGGTCGATGTCCGAGGAGTTCTCCGGCCAGATCACCAGGTCGGGGTGGGGTACCCGACCGGCCGTGATGTCGTCGGCCAGCTGCAGGGTGCGCCGCACGTGGTAGTCCAGCACGGCCCGGCGCTGGGCGTTGAAGTCCAGCCCGAGGCGGGGCACGTTGCCTTGCACGGCGGCTACCGTGACCGTCCGCGCCGGTGGTCCGCCCGCGCCGGTCAACCACGCCGGGATGAGCAGCGCGACCAGGACGGGCAGCACCAGGCAGGCCGTCGGGGTCACCCAGCCGCGCCGGGACCCGCCGCCGGCCACGCTGGGCGGCGCACCGCCGGCCGGGGTGAGCGGTTTGATGCCGGCCGCGCGCAGCGGGCCGGCGCCGTAGCGTCGGAGCAGCCGTCGGACCAGCTCGGCCAGCGCGAACCCGGTGAGCACCACGGCGAACCCGACCAGTGGGGCGCCGCCCAGCGCGGCGAGCCGGGCGAACGGACCGTCGGCCTGAGAGAACGCCACCTTGCCCCAGGGAAATCCGCCGAACGGGAACCGCGAAGTGCCCGCCTCGGTGGCCACCCACAGCATCGCCGCCCACACCGGGGCAGCCGGCAGCCGGGACGCCACCGCGATCAGCCCGCAGCCGACCCCGAGGAACACCGCCTCCAGGGTGGCCAGCGCGAGCCAGGGCAGCGCCCCCACGTAGATGCCGATCCAGGGCAGCAGGGGCACGAAGTATCCGAGCCCGAACAGCACCCCGAGGCCCAGCCCGGTCCGCCAACGCCGACCCCGCAACACCGCGCCGAGCAGGGCGAACGCGATCGGCGCCAGCCACCACGCGGTGCGCGGGGCGCAGGCCAGGTACAGCAGGACTCCGCCCACCGGCGCGGCCAGCAGCCGGGCGAGCGACTCCCACCACCTCGGCCCGCCCAGCCTCGCCCGCCAGTCCAGGCCGCTCAATCGTGGCCGCGCCTCGGTGGACGGGGAGGCCGGGGTGGAAGTCACCGGGTCAGCCTAATGTCGGTGGCCGGGCGCGGAGAGGCCCGGCCACCGGTGGCTCAGCTAGTGCCCTGCGTCGCTCAGACCGGGCGCTTCGGCATGATCACCCAGAGCACCAGGTAGATCACGAACTGCGGACCGGGGAGCAGACAGGACAACACGAACAGCAGCCTGACCATGAACGGGCTCATGCCGAACCGGTCGGCTAAGCCAGCGCACACCCCGGCGATGATCTTGCCATGCCTCGGGCGGGTGAGCGTGGAACTCACGAGTGCCTCCTTCACGCCCGGCGCCCAGTGCGCCGCGCTTCCTCAGAATGCCCGCTCCGGAGCACCGCTGAACTCGGTGGCGCCCCTGATTTCGCACTCGGGGTGACCCCGAGATCCTCTTCTGGGGCAGCCGGGACGGCCCGTGACGGTGATCGGTACAACCGTTCGAGACACGGGCCTACACGTTCGGTTAATTCACCCAGCGTCGATCACTGGTTACGGTGATCACCGTGGCCCGGCGTCTCACCAGCACCATGCGTATCGCGGCCGGCGCCATATTGTTCGCGCTGGCCGTTTCCGCGCTGCCCGCCGTCTCTGGACTGCCCGGGGCCACCGCCTCGGCCGCGCCGCCCAGCACACGGACCGCGATCGTGGCGCTCGGCGACAGCGCGGCCTCCGGTGAGGGCGCCGGCAACTACGAGGAGGGCACCCGGGGCGAGAACGGCGACTGGTGCCACCGCTCGCCGAACGCCTACATCCGGCGGACCGGGTTGGCCAGCACAGCGGTGAACCTGGCCTGCTCCGGGGCGAGCTCGGCGAACGTGAGCTTCGGCACCGAGCTGCACTACACGGAGGGTTCGCAGGCCCAGCGGCTGGTACAGGTGGCCAGAACGTTCCGGATCACCACGGTGGTCACCCAGTTCGGCGCGAACGACGACCCGTCCTTCGGCAGCTCCGTGGTGCGTTGCGTGGCGGTGTACCTGACCCCCTCGAAACCCGGCTGCGCGAGCACGCTGGCCGCCGAGTGGCCCCAGCGGCTGGCCGCGATGGCGCCCAAGGTGACGCAGGCGCTGGGTGACGTCCGGCAGGCGATGCGCCAGGCCGGCTATACCGATCAGGACTACGTGCTGGTGGTGGCCTCCTACGCCTCCCCGGTGACCGAGAACATGGTGCGCACGCACGGATTCGCCGGCTGCCCGTACCGGTCGGAGGACGCCCGCTGGGGGCGGCAGACCGCCGTACCGCAGCTGTCCGCCACCCTGCGCGGCGTGGCGGACCGGGTGAACGCCCGCTTCCTCGACCTGTCCAGAGCGACCGAGGGCCACGAGGCGTGCACCTCGGCCGGCCCGGAGTGGCAGCGTCGGCTGACGGTCGACCCGAGGGTGTTCATCAAGGGTGGCTGGGCCGCCGTCGGCCACGTCGCCCAGGAGTCTTTCCACCCGAACGCCGTGGCGCACGGCCAGCTGGCCAACTGCCTAGCGGCATTCGTCAGGACCAGCGCCGCGCACGGCCAGTGCGTGCCCGGCGCGGACGGCAACCTGCACCTGCAAGCCGGCGCCCCAGCCGCGCCGGTGACCGGCTAGCCGCGCGCCCGGGACACGGCTCGCACAGCCCGCGCCACAGCCGACCACCTACCCAGTGATGGTCGGTTAGGCGGAGAACTCGTCGGCTATCAGGGCGCCCAGCTCGAGGAAGGCCATTTGGGTGGGCTCTCGCAGCTGGGCCAGGTCCAGGCGGCCGCCGGTGGCCAGGTGCGGGTCGTAGGGGATCTCCACCACCCCACGGCAGCGAGCCAGGAAATGGCCCCGCACCCGGTCCCGGTCGATCTCCGGGCTGACCCGGTCGCAGCACAGCACCACCACCGCGTCGGCCACCTGCTCGGCGTAGCCGTGCGCGACCAACCAGTCCAGCGTCTTCGACGCCCGGGACGCACCGTCCACCGTCGGCGCCCCGACCACC
>DATHIT010000793.1:0-9871 GCA_035489915.1 Pseudonocardia sp.
CGTGCAGGCCGGGCACGAGGTCGCCGGTGGTCATGAACACCACGTCGGACTCGCCCAGCGACGGCAGGACGCGGCTGATGTGGTTCAGGAACGCCGGGTTGGGCCCGACCACGAGCACGCCATGGCGTTCGATCCGCTCCCGCTGGGTGTAGAGCAGGTACGCGACTCGGTGCAGCGCCACCACGGTCTTCCCGGTGCCCGGGCCGCCCTCGATCACCAGCACTCCCGGGTGATCGTGGCGGATGATCTCATCCTGCTCGGCCTGGATCGTCGCCACGATGTCGCGCATCCCGTCACCGCGCGGGGCGTTCACCGCCGCGAGCAGCGCCGTGTCCCCCCGCTCAGCGCCGTCCGCGGCGCTGTCCGGGCGGCCGAGCAGCTCGTCGGTGAAATCGACCAGCTGGCGCCCTCGGGTGTGGAACTGGCGGCGCCGGCGCATGTTCTCCGGGTTCGCGCCGGTGGCGACGTAGAACGCGCGCGACGCCGGAGCCCGCCAGTCCAGCAACAGTGGGTCGTAGTCGTTCTCCTCGTCGAAAATGCCGATCCGGCCGATGTACGAACGGTCGCCCGAAAGGGTGTCCAGCCGGCCGAAACACAGCCCGTTGTCCGCGACGTGCAGCCGCTTCACCTGTTTCGCCGACGCGCGCACCTGGACGTCCCGTTCCATGGGTGACCCGCCGGTCCCTCCCAACGCCGCCACGTACTCGCGCTCCACCCGCGCGCGCTCGGCGTCGAGCCGCGCGTAGAGCCCAGCCACGTAGCTCCGCTCGGACCGCAATTCCTCTTCGTACCCCTGAGTTGACAAAAGCCCCTCACAGCGCCTAAACTGAGAATAGATCCGGCGTTTTCTCCATGACCTTATGGAGGACACGCCGATTTTTTATTGTAACCTTTGTTAAGCCCCCTCGGGCGTTGCCGCCGTGTTCGTGGGCTTTCCCGGCATATCGGCGCCGGGCACTTTGCCGCGCCGTCACAAAGGCCCACCCTTTCGGGCCACAACCGCGCGCTCAGCTGACGGCAGCGCCGAACCACCTCGGCAGCTGGCTGAGCAGATCTGCCTGATCTTCGCCGGCCCAGGCCACGTGACCGTCCGGCCGCAGCAGCACCGCGGGCACGTCCAGTTCCTCGCTGACGTCGACGACGTGGTCGACCCGATCCGCCCAACCCGCCGCCGAAAGCCGGCCGGTCTGGTCGAGCAGCAGCCCGCGACCGCCGCGCATCAGCTCGTAGAGGCGCCCGTGCTTCAAGCCGATGTCGCGCATCCGCTTGCCGAGCAGCTCGTGGCCCTCGCCGAAGTCGTAGCGGACCCCGATCGCGGTGATCTTCTCGATCAGGTACCGGTTCACCTCCTCGAAGTCCATCAGTTCCGACACCAGCCGGCGCACTGCCTGGGGACCCGGCTCGGTGGACATCAGCTCCATCTGCGCGCGGGTGTTGTCCAGCACGTCGGCGGCCACCGGGTGCCGTTCGGTGTGGTAGCTGTCCAGCAGCCCCTCCGGTGCCCAGCCGTTGACCTCGGCGGCCAGTTTCCAGCCGAGGTTGAACGCGTCCTGGATGCCGAGGTTGAGCCCCTGCCCGCCGGTCGGCGGGTGGATGTGCGCCGCGTCGCCGGCCAGCAGCACCCGGCCGGCCCGGTAGCGCTCGGCCAGCCGGGTGGCGTCGCCGAAGCGGGAGAGCCAACGGGGGGAGTGCACGCCGAAGTCGGTGCCGGCGGTCTCCCGCAGCTGCTGCTTCAGCTCGTCCAGGGTCGGCGGGACCGTGCGGGCCTCGGCCACTCCGGCGGCGGGCGCGACGACCCGGTAGACCCCGTCCCCGAGGGGCATGGCGCCGAATCGCTTCTGGGTCTTGCTGACTTCGGCCATGACGGCGGCCAGCGTCTCCGGCGACGCGGTCAGCTTCATCTCGCCCAGCAGCGTTTCGACCCTGCTGGGCTCGCCGGGGAAGCCGACGCCGAGCAGCTTGCGCACCGTGCTGCGGCCGCCGTCGCAGCCGACGAGGTAGCGCGAGCGCACCCGCGTGCCGTTGGTGAGCTCGACGGTCACCCCGTGGTCGTCCTGGCTCAGCCCGACCAGCTCGCAGCCACGCCGGATCTCGACGCCGACCTCGGTGGCGTGCTCGCCCAGCAGGCGGTCGGTGGTGGTCTGCGGGATGCCGAGGACGTACGAATGTGCGGTGTCCAGCCGGTCCGGCCACGACTTGCCGAGACCGGCGAAGAAACCGCCGACCCGGTGCTGCTGGCCGAGCGCGAGGAACCGATCCAGCAGACCGCGCTGGTCCATCACCTCGAGACTGCGGACGTGCAGGCCGAGCGAGCGGACAACCCTGGTCGGCTCCGCGTCCTTCTCCAGCACGACCGCCTGCACGCCGTGCAGTCGCAACTCGCTGGCCAGCATCAATCCGGTCGGTCCGCCGCCGGCCACGATCACGTCAATCATGAAATCCCCCCATGTCATTGCCTTTCGAATTCACCGTCGTCATCGATGCGCGGGCGCCGGTGACCTCTCTCGGTTGACCGCGTCGAGCAGCAGCTTCGCGGCCACCGTCGCCCCGTCGGTGCGGATCGTGCCGGCCACGGCGCTCGCCCGTGCACGGGTCTCGGGCGCCGGTGGTGCGCACACCCGCACCTGGGCGCCGAGTTCCGGCAACCGCACCGCGAGTTCCACCACCGGTTCGACGTCCCCGCGCGACCCGTACGTCGACAACAACACACGCACTTAGCGACTCCCATTTCCGCGGATCTTGGCTTCGGCCGGCAATTCTGCGGCACGACCCGGGGCTTGCCGCAAGCCCCCCGGTGAGCTATAAGTTGAGAATGGGAGGGAGTGCGTACCCTCCTTTCCCTTGATCATCTGCTGTGGCCGGACAGGCTCCTCGCGAAGCGACGGCGCGGCGGGCAGCTCACATCAGATCTTGGCGAAACCCTTACTGAATCTTGTTCTTCTCCTTTCTTCCTGCTGCCTGGGGTACACGAAAGCTGGATGGTGACAACTCGATCGGGTCTGAGGGGATCACCATGGGTAACATTAGGCACATCCGTTTCGCGGCAGTGCCCATCGCGGCCGCCGCTGTTCTCGCCATTTCCGGATGCGCGGCCAGCGCGAGCAGCTCCCCGGAAAAAGAAGCGCGACCGGTGAACGCCACTGTCCAGGCAATGCCGAGCGTGCAGGAAATACAGGCGTTGTTCGCTGCCTGGAACGGAGCCTTGGCCACGCTTGACCCGCAGAAGGTCGCGGACCAATATGCGCCAGACGCCCTGCTGTTGCCCACTGTGTCCAACCAGATGCGGACGAATCGTGCCGAGATCGTCGATTACTTTCAACATTTTCTGGAGGACAAGCCGCAGGGCGAAATCCTGCGGTCGAATATCAGGATCCTCGACCCGAACACGGCGATCGACGCGGGCACTTACCGGTTCACTCTCACGAAAGACGGTACCCAGAGCACCGTCGACGCCCGCTACACCTTTGTCTACGAGCGGATCGACAATGGATGGCTGATCGTCGACCACCACTCGTCGGCGATGCCGGAGAAGGACTGACGCAGCTACGCCAGTCGCAGCGTGATCCGGACACACAATCCGCCGGTTTCAGCTTCATCCAAGGTGACGGCGCCGCCGTCGTCGGACACCAACTGCTTGACGATCGCCAGTCCCAGACCGGAGCCAGAGCGCCCGGTGAGCCCTGGGCCACGCCAGAAGCGATCGAATGCTCGGTGCCGGTCGGCGGCGGGCAGCCCCGGCCCCTGGTCGATCACCTCGATCACCGCCTTCGTGGCTTCCCGGTGGGTACGCACCGTCACGGTGCCGTGGTCAGGCGATACTTCAAGCGCGTTGGACAGCACGTTGTCCAGCACCTGCTCCAGGTGGCCAGGGCTGGCGAGTGCGCACAGTTTCTGGTCCGCGATGTCCTGGTCGAGCGTGACTCCACTTTCCTCGGCCGCCGCCCGCCAGGTGTTGAACCGGTCGGCCACCACGTCGCCGATCCGCACCGGCTCGGGGCTGGTCACCGTCGCCTCCGCCCTGGCCAGCACGAGCAGCCCGTTCACCAGCCTGCTCATCCGCACGACCTCGGCGGTGGCGTGCTCAACATCCTCACGTAGGTAAGGGTCGTCCACTCCGTCGGCGATGTTGTCCAAGGACAGCCGCAGGGCGGTCAGCGGTGTGCGGAGCTGATGCGAGGCATCGCCGATGAAAGCCCGCTGCGAGCCGACCAGGGTGTCGATCGTCTCCGTGGCGGTGTTGAGCGTGCTGGCCAGCGTGCGGATTTCCGGTGGCCCCGTCTCCTCGGCCCGCGCGGTGAGGTCGCCGTCGCGCAGCCTGCTGGCCATGTCGTTGAGCTGCCGAAGCGGCCGGGTGAGTCCCCGCGCAAACAGCATGCCGACCATCGCCGCCACGATCAGCACCGCAAGGGCCAGTACCGCCCGGAAACCCCAGATCTGCCCCAGTCGCTCTCGCAGCGGCGCCGAGGGGTAGCTGATCCGCACAGCACCGAGGACCGTCCCGTTTGCTGACGTCGCGGGCACCGCGATCACCAGCCCGTCGGCGCCCAGCGCCGGAGCTCTCTCCCACCGCAGGTATTCCCGGCCGGCCAACGCGGCGGAGAACGCCTCGTCGTCGACCGCGGCCGGGAGTGGCAGAGGGTTGATGGCGGCGCGCCCCGCCGACAGCACATCCATCTTGGCCGGAGTCTGAGTCTGATAGGCGCCGCTGAGCCGGGCCAACGCCTGGCGAGACAGGGCGTCGTCGGCGGCCAGAAGCAGTGCGGCCGTCTGAGCTTCTCGGCGGGCCAAGTTCTCCGCGTCGCCGTAGACCTGCTTGGTCAACGTGAACGCCACCGGCACGGTGAGCCCCAACAACGCCACCGCCACCAGCAGGACGTAGCTGGCCACGAGTTGACGGATCACGACAGGGTCAGCCGGAACCCGACGCCGCGTACCGTCTCCACAGCCACGGCGTCACCGAGCTTGCGGCGCAGCGCCCCGACGTGCACGTCGAGCGTCTTGGTCGGACCGAACCAGTTCGCGTCCCACACCGCCTCCATGATCTGCTCCCTGGTGAACACCGCACCCGGTGCCTCGGCCAGGAATGCCAGCAGGTCGTACTCCTTGGGTGTGAGGGACTTCTCGGCGCCGGCCACATAGACCCGCCGAGCCCGCCGGTCGATCGACAGCCTGCTCGACTGCGTGGGTTCTGGCTGGGCGAGGGCAGGCCGCACCCGGCGCAGTACGGCACGGATCCTGGCCACGACCTCGCGGACCCCGAACGGCTTGGACACGTAGTCGTCGGCGCCGATCTCCAACCCGACGACCCGGTCCGTCTCGTCGGCCCGCGCGCTGATCACGATGATCGGCACGTCGCCGCGAGCCCTCAGCTCGCGGCACACGTCGAGCCCGTCCATGTCGGGCAGGCCGAGGTCGAGCAGCACCAGATCACTCGGCTCAGCGCGCAGCGCCGCCGCGCCGGTGCGCACCCATTCGACCTCGAACCCGTAGCGGCCCAGACCCCTCGTGAGGGACTCGGCGACCGGTTCGTCGTCCTCCACCAGGAGTACCCGCATGAAGGGATCATTCCATTCGCGCGGGGGATTCCGGCCTGGCGATGATCCGGCAGCTGCTCGTCAGGTGATGCGTTGGTGGGTGAGTTGTTGCAGCGGTGGGGGGTCGTCGTTGCTCATTTTGGGTGCGTCCCACCTGACTTCGACCCGGCCGCTGTGCAGGTCGAGGGTGCCGATGGCGTTGTGGAAGTGGGGGCGCCCTTGCAGTCTCCAATTGAGCGGAGCGCGTGGCACCCGGGCAAGACGAGCGAGTGCGCGGCCCACCGCGCCGGCGGCACCGAAGCTGGCGACGCCGTTGAGCAGCCGGATCGGTCGGGGCAGCGGGTTGCGGATCGGTGAGCAGACGGCCTGGTAGACGGCGGTGGAGCCGGTGGACGCGGCGTCGATGCGGGCGAGATAGGAGAAGTGCACGTCGCCGGACAGGAACCCGATGCTGGCCGGTGGGGTGCCGAGGCGGCCTTGGCACAGGTCGGTGATCAGTTGGGCCATCGCGGCGAACGAGCGACCGAACGCGGCCCAGTGCTCCAGGTCCACACCTTGTCGAATCCGCTCGCCGATGCGGGCGGCGCGGGCGCCCCACACCCCGTCGCAGACCGCTTCGTTCCAGCTTTCCAGGTAGTGCACCCCGACCGGGAGCAGGTAGGGCAGCGAGGTGCCGATGACCAGGTGGCGGTGGACGCCGGCCGCCACGCCGCGTAGCCACTCCCACTCGGCGTCGTCGACGATGGTGCGCCGGCCCGGAGTGAGTACCCGCGCGCAGCGGCTGTCCAGCATCACCAGCCGGGTGTCACCGAAGTCGAGGTAGTAGCTCCAGCGGTTCGCCGTCGGGTCCTGGTCGGCGCGGGCGGCGAACTCCTCGAGCAGCCCCCAGCCGTCGCCGTTTCCGTCGGCTTCGCGCAGCGCGGTCAGCAGTGGGTCCTTGGCGCGCTGGTCCGGTGACAGGTTGCCGAGGTGCTGATAGATCCAGTACGCGCCGAGCCCGGCGACCACCCGCCCGCGCCACCACGGTTGGCGCGCCATCTGCTCGCGCCAGGTCTGGGAGGTGTTCCAGTCATCGCGCAGGTCGTGGTCATCGAACATCATGAAGGTGGGCACCGTGGACAGCAGCCACCGCAGCTCCGGGTCGCTCCACGCGTGCCGGTACAGCTCGGCGTACTCGGCGAAGTCGGCGGTCTCCTCGCCGGGTGGCTGCTCGGTGTCGCGGCGGGTGCGGATGTACTCGAGCACCGCCTCGGGCGGCTCGTCGGCGTAGACCTGGTCGCCGAGCAGCACCAACGCGGTGGGCCAATCCCGCTCGTCGGCGTCCCGCAGCTGGTGGGCGTGGCAGCGCAACACATCCACACCGTGCACCAGGGTGGTGGCCGCGTCGTGTCCGACACTGGTCCGGCAGGAGCCAAACACCAGCCGCACCCGCGCATCCGGGTCAATGGTGCGGATCCGGCTCGGCGGGTACGGGCTGTCTGGTTCGGGCCAGACCTGCTCGCCGTCAAGGCGCACGGTGTAGGGCAGCACCGCGCCGGGGGCGAGCCCGAACAGCTCTACCAGGGCGTAGTGGTGCCCTTGCACGGTGAACGTGGTGGTTTGTGTGTCGAGCACCTCGACGATGCACGGCGCGTCAGTTTCCACCCAGATAGCGGCGCTGGTGCGGTCGACGTGGCGCTGCATCGGGCCGAGGACGAGCCGGGGCATGCGCCACCTCCACCACCAGCGCCGTGCTGAGTGTGGGTTAGCGTAATGAGGATGCTGGAGCTGGTGGTGCGCCGGGCCCGTCTGGCGGGTGTCGGCTCGCCAGCGGTTGACATCGGGATCGAGGCCGGGCGGGTCGTCGCCGTCGCGCCGCGCATCGACGCCGACTGCCCGGAGCTTGACGCGGGGGATCGGCTGGTGCTGCCGGGGCTGGTGGATACCCACCTGCACCTGGACAAGTCGCGCACCGCCGACCGTTGTGTGCAGACCGAAGGCACGCTGGCCGAGGCGATCCGGGAAACCGGGCGGATCAAGGCCGAGTTCACCGAGGAGGACGTCTACCGGCGTGCCCGGGCCACCCTGGAGGACTGCGTCCTGCACGGCACCACCCGGATCCGCACCCATGTCGAGGTGGACCCGGCGGTGGGACTGCGCGGGCTGGACGCGGTGCAACGGCTCGCCGGGGACCTCGCCTGGGCCGTCGACGTGCAGGTCTGCGTGTTCGCGCAGGAGGGGCTGACCGATTCGGCCGTCACCGACGCGCTGCTGGTCGAGGCGCTCGAGCGGGGTGTCCCGGTGGTCGGCGGCGCGCCGTACGCCGACGTGGACCCGGCCGGCCAGCTGGACCGGGTGTTCGAGCTGGCCCGCCGCTTCGACGTCGACATCGATCTACATCTGGACCTCGCGGAGACCACCGAGGCGATGCAGCTCGCGGACGTGTGCGAGCGGACCGTGGCGCACGGATGGGAGGGCCGGGTCACCGTCGGGCACGTCACGCAGCTGTCCCTGCTGCCGCCCGAGCGGTACGGCGCCCTGTGCGATCTGGTGGCCCAGTCCGGGGTGGCGGTGACCGTGCTGCCGGCGACCGACCTGTTCCTGATGGGCCGCGCCGCCCGGGCCGCCAAGCCCCGAGGGGTGGTGGACCTAGGCCCGCTGATGGCCCTCGGCGCGGCCTGCTCGGTAGCCACCAACAACGTGCTGAACGCGTTCACCCCCTACGGCGACGGCTCACTGATCCGGATGGCGAACCTCTACGCCAACGTCAGCCATGCCGGCAGCCACGCCCAGCTGCGGGAATGCCTGGATCTGGTCACCACGAGCGCGGCGCGGGTGGTGCGCGCCGCGGACTACGGCATCCACCCCGGAGCGCCCGCCGACCTGGTGTGCCTGGACGCGGCCGACGGCGCCGAGGCAATCGCCCGGGTCGCGCCGGCGTGCTGGGGCCTGAAGCAGGGCCGACGGACCTTCACTCGAGAACTGCCCGTGTTGCATCGGCGGAGTTGATCGTTAGCCTGCCGATCAAGCGATACCGCGATCGAGCCTGGGCGGGTGGCCTTGTGATGTTTCGGTGGTCTGTGTTGGTAGTGCTTGCGGCGCTGGCGGTTGGCTGCGCCGCGGTGCCGCAAGCTCCGCCGTCGGGGCACGGTTCAGCCACGAGTCCAGCACCGGGACAGCCGCTGGTTCACCCGTTGCCGGATCCGACTCCGTCCGGCTCGGGCTTGACGATCACCGAGTTCGCCACCCTGCCCGAGTCGAAGCCCAACCCTCCGGTCGAGACGGGGGACAACCTCGACCGGCGGAACCGGATCAACTACCTCGGCGAGATCCCGGACGGCTCCGGCCGGCTGTTCGTACCCGACCTCAACGGCAAGCTGTACGTGCTGCGGGACGGCAAACCGCGGGTCTACCTGGACGTGGGCGCGCGGTTCATGCCCCAGTTCTGGAACCACGAAGGAATCGGCACCGGGTTCGGTTTCGTGGCGTTCCACCCCGAGTTCGCCCGGAACGGAAAGTTCTACACGGTCCACACCGAGGGACGGGATGCGCTGACCGCCGCCAAGCCCGACCTGCCGGCCCCGCCCGAGGTCGGCGGCCACGGGGTGATCACCGAGTGGACCGCGACCAACCCGGCCGCGGACACGTTCTCCGGAACCAGCCGCCAGGTGCTGCGGCTCGGCTTCCTGTGGGACATCCACGGAGTCCAGCAGATCGGCTTCAACCCCACCGCGCGCCCGGGCAACGAGGACTACGGGCTGCTCTACCTCGCGGTCGGTGACGGCGGTGCCGCCGGCGACGCGACGGAGAGCATGAAGACCTTGGACCCGCAGGACCTCCGCCTGCCCCAGGGCAAGATCCTGCGCATCGACCCGCTGGGCAAGAACGGCGCCGGCGGCGGGTACGGGATCCCGCCGAGCAATCCGTACGTCGGCAAGCCCGGCGCGCTCGCCGAGGTCTACGCCGCCGGGCTGCGCGGCCCGTACCGCTTCAGCTGGGATCCCGGCGAGGACCACCGGATGTTCCTGGGCAACATCGGCAACGAAGAGGTCGAGTCGATCTACGAGGTGCGGCCAGGGGACAACTTCGGCTGGAGCGGGCGCGAAGGGCCGTTCGTGGTGCGGCTCGGCGAGGGGCCGGACTCGTGCGACGTGTACGCGCTGCCCGAGGATGACCACAAGAACGGCTTCACCTACCCGGTCGCGGCCTATGGCCACAACCTCCGCCCGCCCGGCTGGCCCAAGTGCGAGGACAGCGGCTACGCGGTGATCGCCGGGTCGGTGTACCGCGGCAACGACCTGCCGGACCTGCGCGGGAAGTTCGTCTTCGGCGACGGCGTCACCGGACGGATCTTCTCC
>DATHIT010000794.1:0-2721 GCA_035489915.1 Pseudonocardia sp.
CCGGCGCGGTCCGCCAGGGCGGCGGTGATCGGCGCGAACGGCTGCTTGAACCGCAGCACGACGTGCTCGGCGTCGGGGGCTTCGATGCCGGTCAGCGGGCCCATCTCGCTCCGCCGCGCCGAGCCCTTCAAGGTCAGGTGCCGCTGCAGGCTGGTGCGCACCGCCGCCGCGTCGAACGGGGTACCGTCGGCGAACCGGATGCCGGTGCGGACGCCGAACGTGACGGTCAAGCCGTCCGGGGAGATCGTCGGCATTCCGCTGGCCAGCTGCGGGACGATGCCTCCGGTCGCGTCCAGGTCGTAGAGCTTTTCGCAGATCGAGGTCATCACGTAGCGGGTGTACAGCGAGGTCGACATGGTCGGGTCGAGCCGGTCCGGCTCGTTGGACAAACCCATCACCAGGTGGCCGCCCTCGATGACCGGCCGGTCGCCGACCGGGGTGCCCAGGTCATCGTGGTGTGTGACGGCGGCGGCGAGCGGCTGCACCGGGACGCAGCCGGCCAGCGGCACCGAGCCGAGCACCACCGCGACCGCGAGGACGATCAACCTGGACGGGCGACCCCGCGCCTCGCGGAGAAGCATGCGAACCCCCGGATGCTAAGTGGAGAATGAGTCCACCCTACGTTTCGCCAGGACCGCTCCGGTGTCGATGAAGTAACGTACTTTCACCGCGTTATCGAAAACGCCGACTAACGTCCGGCCGCGTATCCTTGCATTCCACGTGGATTGGCTCCGGCGGCCAGCACCCCGGTGCTCGGATCCCGTGCCACCGCGCAGATCCGGCCCTCTGACCAGGGCTCCTCCACGGTAACCTGGTGTCCGCGGCGCCGTAGTTCGGTAATCGTCGGTTCCCCGATGCGCGATTCGACGACCACGCTTCCGGGGTGCATCTCACGCGGATAGAACGAACTCGGAAAGCTATCGCTGTGCCAGTTCGGAGCGTCAATGGCGCCCTGCAGGTCGAGTCCGTTGCGCACTTTCTCGCGTAGCGCGACGGCCAGCAGGAAATGCACCGTCCACTGGTCCTGCTGATCTCCGCCAGGCGTGCCGAACGCCATCACGGGCTCGCCGTCGCGCAATGCCAGGGACGGGCTCAACGTGGTGCGCGGGCGCCGGCCCGGGGTGAGCGAGTTGGGCAGACCGGGTTCCAGCCAGGCCATCTGCAGCCGGGTACCGAGCGGGAACCCGAGCTCGGGCACCACCGGGTTGGACTGCAGCCAGCCACCGCTCGGTGTCGCCGCGACCATGTTGCCCCAGCGGTCGACGACGTCCACGTGGCAGGTGTCGCCGCGGGTGGCGCCGTCCCGCCCGACCGTCGGCTCCCCCGCGCCGACCCCGGCGGGCAGCAGCCGCGGGCCGTTCTCCGCGCGCAGCGCCGCCTCGGGGAGCCGGGGCTCGCGGCCGTCGGGGCTGCCGGGGCGCATCTCGAAGGACGCCTGCTCGCCGACCAGCGCGCGGCGGGCGGCGGAGTATCCGGGCGCGAGCAGTGCGTCGAGGCTGACATCCGCCGCCGGGGCGTCGCCGTACCAGGCCTCCCGGTCCGCCATCGCCAGCTTGGTGCCCTCCACCAGGGTGTGCAGGTAGTCCGGGGTGCCGTATTCCAGCCCGTCCGGCAGCAGGGCGAGCTGCTGCAGGAACACCGGGCCCTGGCTCCACAGCCCGGGTTTGGCGATCGTCCAGCCGTTCCAGGTGAAGGTGGCCGGCTCCTCGTAACTGGCCTCGAACCCGGCCAGATCAGCCGCGCCGAGGGTGCCCGCGTGCCGCTCCCCCGAGGTGTCCATGGTGGGCCGCGCGGCGAACGCGGCCAGATGCTCGGCGACGAATCCCTCGCGCCATACCCGGCGGGCGGAGTCGATCTGCGCCTCGCGGCTGGGCCCGGTCGACTCCGCGATGAGCCGGCGCCAGGTGCCCGCCAGCGCCGGGTTCCGCAGCAGCGCGCCCGGCCTCGGTGGCCGCCCGTCGGCGAGGTAGACGGCGGCGGAGGTGGTCCACTCGGTCTCGAACAGCTCCTGCACGGTGCCGACCACCTCGCCGACCCGGTCGACGGCGGGATGCCCGTCCTGGGCGTAGCCGATGGCGTACCGCAGCACGTCGGCCAGGGACTTCGTGCCGTGGTCGCGCAGCAGGAGCATCCAGGCGTCGAACGCCCCGGGCACCGCCGCGGCGAGCGGGCCGGTGCCGGGGACCAGGTCCAGGCCAAGATCGGTGTAGTGCTCGACGCTCGCGCCCGCCGGGGCCGGCCCCTGTCCGCACAGCACCCGCACGGGTCCGCCGACCGGCGCCAGGATGATCGGCACTTCGCCACCGGGACCGTTGAGGTGGGGCTCCACCACGTTCAGCACGAACCCGGCGGCGACCGCCGCGTCAAAGGCGTTCCCCCCGTCCTCCAGGACCGCCATCGCCGTCGCCGAGGCCAGCCAGTGCGTCGAAGAGGCCATGCCGAACGTGCCCTGCAGGGTCGGGCGAGTGGTGAACACGGGGGACGCCTCCGCTCACGCAGTAGATGTCCGACAAGTGGACACCGTGAGCTACCGCTACGTCCAAGACATGTATGACACCGCAGCCATAGCGCAGAGCTATCAGCGATCGGTTAGGAAGGACCGATGGAGCGCCGCCAGCTGGAGTACTTCGTCGCGATCGTGGAGCACGGCGGATTCAGCGCCGCCGCCCGAGCGCTGCACGTCGCGCAACCCTCCCTGTCTCGCTCGATCGGCAAGCTGGA
>DATHIT010000795.1:0-11928 GCA_035489915.1 Pseudonocardia sp.
ACACAACGCCCGCGCGTTCACCCCGGACGGCTGGTACCGCAGTGGGGACATCTGCCGACGCACCCCCGAGGGCAACCTGATCGTCGAGGGCCGGGACAAAGACATGATCAACCGGGGTGGCGAGAACGTCTCCGCCGAAGAGGTGGAGAACCTGGTTTACCGGGTGCCGACGGTCCGCCAGGTCGCCGCCGTGGGCATGCCGGACCCGGAGCTGGGCGAGCGGGTATGCCTGTACGTGGTGCCCCGTCCCGGCGCCGTGGTCACCCTGGCCGAGATCCGAGAGGCGATGGCGGCCGCCGAGGTGGCCCGGTTCAAATGGCCGGAGCACTTGATCACTGTGGCCGAGCTGCCGGTCACCAAGGTAGGCAAGATCGACAAAAAGGCCCTCCGAGCCGACCTAGCCGTCCGAGTCGCTGAGGACCCGCACAACTAGCTGGTGAACTCGGTGAGCAGGGTGCGGACGGCGGTCGCGCTCTCGGCTCGCAGCGTGCGGGCGGCCAGCTCGACGGCCTTGGGCAGGTCGACCGCGCGCACCGCCTGCTTCACGCCCGGCACCGCGCGCGGGTTCACGCTCAGCTCGCGCACCCCGAGTCCGAGCAGCAGCGGCACCGCGAGCTCGTCGGCGGCCAGCTCCCCGCACACCGCCACCAGCGGCCCGGCACCACCACCGGCGGCCCGGCAGACCGCGTCGATCAGCCGCAGCACGCCCGGGTCGAGTGGGTCGCCGAGCGCCGCGACGTTGTCGTTGCCCCGCTCGGCGGCCAGCGTGTACTGGGTGAGGTCGTTCGTGCCGATGCTGAAGAAGTCCACGTGCGGGGCGAACACCGCCGCCTTCAGCGCGGTGGCCGGCACCTCGACCATGATCCCGACGCGCAGCTCCGGTGGTTCGGCTTCACCGGCCGTTTCGATCGCCTCGGTCAGCATGCGCCGCGCGGAGAGCAACTCGTCGAGCGTGCTGACCATCGGGAACATCAGGTCCACCGGGGTGTCGTGGGCGACCCGGACGATGGCCAGCAGCTGTTCGGCCAGCAGCTCGGGGCGGGCCAGGGCGAGCCGGATGCCGCGCAGCCCGAGGAATGGATTCGCCTCGGCCGGGGTGGGCAGGTAGCTCAGCGGCTTGTCGCCGCCCACGTCCAGGGTGCGCAGGGTGATCCGGCGGCCGTGCAGAGCGTCGGCGATCTCCCGGTAGCTGTGCTCCTGCTCGGCGGCGTCGGGTGCGCGGTCCCGGCCCAGGAAGAGGAACTCGGTGCGCACCAGGCCGGCCAGGTCCGCGCCCCGCTCGGCGGCGGCGAGCGCGTCGGCCACCGAACCGATGTTGGCCGCCACGGATACCGGCACCCCGTTGAGGGTGGCCGCCGGCTGGTTGGTGAGCGCCCGGGCCTCGCGGTCCTGTTCGGCCAGCGCCTCGGCGCGCTCGCGGAGTGCGCGTTGCACCTCGGTGTCCGGGTCGACGAGCACCTCGCCCCGGATGCCGTCCACCGCCACCAGGGTGCCCTCCGGGATGGCCAGCACCGCCGGCCCGGCCGCCACCACCGCGGGGATGCCCAGCGCGCGGAGCAGGATCGTGGCGTGCGCGGTCAGGCTGCCGTAGGCGAGCACCACCGCGTCCACCCGGGCGGCGTCCAGCTCAGCGGCCTGCGCGGGGGTCAGGTCGGCGGCCACCAGCACGCCCTCCGGGCTGGCCACCTCGGCGGGGCCCCCGGCCAGTGCGCGCAGCACCTGGTCACCGACCGCCCGCACGTCGGCCGCCCTGGCCCGCAGGTATTCGTCGTCCAGCGCGGCGAGCGCGTCGTGGGCCTCGGCGATCGAGGTCGCCCAGGCCGTCGCGGCGGCGGCTCCACCGTCGATCCGGGTGTGGGCGCCGCCGAGCAGCTCGGGATCGTCGAGCATGGCCAGGTGCGCGTCGAAGATGCTCGCTTCGGCTTCGCCGACCTGCTCGGTCGCCCTGGCCCGGACCCGCTGGATGTCCTCGCGGGCGATGTCCACCGCGTCCGTCAGTCGACGCCACTCGGCGGCCGGGTCCGTGTCACCCTTGTCGCTCGCCTCGTCCACCGGCACCGGAGCGTCGGTGCGCAGCGGGCAGGCCGGCCCGATGCCCAGGCCGGGGGATGCCGCGATCGGCGCGGTGGTCACCGCCCGGTCGGTGGCGGACCGAGCGGCGGCGGACGGAGCGGCGGCGGGTGCTGGCCGGGCCGGGGCCGGCGGTGCTGGGCGGGCCGAGGCGGGCGCTTCGTCGAAGCCCCGGACACCCAGCGCCAACAGCTCGTCCAGCGCCTGCTCGGCCTGACTGCCCTGGGCGCGAATCTCCAGCTGGTGGCCGGGCAACGCGCCCAGGGTGCCCAGCTTGGAGAGGCTGGCCGCGGGCACCCAGCCGGACCCGGTGGTGCGGTTGCGCAGCTCCACCTGGGCGTCGAACTGACGGGCCCGCGCGGCCAGGACCGCGGCCGGCCTGGCATGCAGACCGTGCGGGTTGACCACGGTGAACGAACCGACCAGCTCGCCCGGTCGGTCGGCCGGGGAGCCGGTCTCGGCGGGCGCCTCGACCGGACCGCCGAGCTGGGCCAGCTTGCCGGCCAACGCGCCGCCCGCCTCGGCGGCCACCTCGGCCCGGCTGGCCCCGCCGGCCGCGCTGACCACGGCCACCACCAGCCCCTCGACCAGTGGCGCGGGGCACAGCAGCACCCGCTCCCGCACCTCGTCGTCCAGCAGCTCGAGGGCCAGCTCGGCGGACAGCACCGCGCTGCCCAGATCCATCAGCACCACCACGCCCCCGTCGGCGGCCGCGTCGGCGTCGGTGATCGCGGTGACGATCGCCGTCGCGTCGGTGCCGAAGGTGGTCTCGTCCAGCCCAGCGGCCACCTCGATGGGCACCCGCTGACCGTGCAGCATCTCGGACGCGAGTGCCACGGCCGCATCGGCCAGCGCCCGACTGTGCGAGACCACGACGATGCCCACCACCGCGCCGCTCAGCTCCCGTTCCCGGTGGTCGAGTCGGTGGCTGACTCGGTGGTCAGCGCGGCTGTCGCGGCGAGCAGCAACGCCGCCGAGGTGGCGCCCGGATCCTGGTGCCCGGCGCTGCGTTCCCCCAGGTAGCTGGCCCGTCCCTTGCGCGCGACCAGCGGGATCGTGGCGTCCCGGCCCTCGGCCGCCGCCCGCGCCGCCCCGCGCAACGCCTCGTCCAGCGCGGTGCCCGAGGCCAGCGCCTCGTCCAACGCGTCCACCGCCGGGGCCAACGCGTCGAACATGGTCTTGTCGCCCGCCTCGGCCTTGCCCCGGGCCACCACGCCGTCCACCCCGGCCCGCAGCGCCTTGGCGAATGCCGGCCCGTCCAGCGAGTCCACCGGGCCGGTGGCGGTCGCCATCCGCAGGAAGAACGTGCCGTACAGCGGGCCGCTCGCCCCGCCCACCGTGCTGATCAGCGTGCTGGCCACCTTCTTCAGCAGCCCGGCCGGCGACTCGGCGTCCAGGCCGGGAAGCGCGGCGGCCACCGCGGACATTCCCCGGTCCATGTTGCTGCCGTGATCAGCGTCGCCGATCGCCGCGTCCAGCGCGGTGAGCTGCTCGCGCTGCTCGCCGACCAGCCGAGCGAACTCGGCCAGCCAGCGGATCAGCCCGACCGTGTCGATCGTGTCGGCCACGCCTTAGACCCCCCACCGCAGCCCGGGGGTACGCACCGGCGCGTCCCACAACCCGGTCAGCTCATCATCCAGCTTTACCAGGGTTACCGAGCAACCGGCCATCTCCAGGCTTGTGATGTACGGGCCAACCAGCGAGCGGACCACCCGTACCCCCGCCTTGTCCAGGATGGTGGCCACCTCCTGGTACATCAGGTACAGCTCCAGCAGCGGGGTTCCGCCCATCCCGTTCACAAAGGCGAGCACACCATCGCCGCCGGTGAAGTCCAGGTCGGCCAGGATCGGCTCGACCAGCTGCGCGGCGACCTCCCTGGCCGGGGCCATCGGCACGCGGCGCCGGCCCGGCTCGCCGTGGATACCGATACCGATCTCCATCTCGGTGTCGGTCAGCTCGAAGGTGGGTTTGCCGGCCGCTGGCACGGTGCACGAGGTCAGCGCCATGCCCATGCTCCGGCCGTTCTCGTTCACCCGCCCGGCGATCTCGGCGACCTCGGCCAGTTTCCGGCCCTGCTCGGCGGCTGCGCCGGCGATCTTCTCCAGCACCACGGTGACGCCCACGCCGCGCCGGCCGGCGGTGTAGAGGCTGTCCTGGACGGCGACGTCGTCGTTGGTGACCACGACGGCGACCTCGACCTCCGCCTCGGCGGCGGCCAGCTCGGCGGCCATCTCGAAGTTCATCACGTCGCCGGTGTAGTTCTTCACGATGTGCAGCACGCCGGCGCCACCGTCCACGCCCTTGGTGGCGGCGACCACCTGGTCCGGCACCGGTGAGGTGAACACCTCCCCGGCGCAGGCCGCGTCGAGCATGCCGAGCCCGACGAATCCGCCGTGCAGCGGTTCGTGTCCGGAGCCGCCGCCGGACAGCAGCCCGACTTTGCCCTGGACCGGCGCGTCTGCCCGGTAGACGATCTTGTTTTCCAGGTCGACGCGCAACTCCGGGTGCGCCGAGGCCATCCCACGCAGCGCATCGGTCACCACGTCAGCGGGGTTGTTGATGAGCTTCTTCATACTGGTCTCCGGTCGGACATCGCGGTATGGTCAAAGCACATTCGACGATGTCGAATGCATCCGAGGACGCTACGCTGCTGTGACGGGTCGCACAAGGTCCGATGCGGCGAGGAAGGCGGGGCCGGTGATCCAGGCGGTGGACCGCGCCGTGCGCATCCTGATGGTGCTGCAGGGCGCCCGCCGAATGAGCCTCGGCGAGGTGGCCGCCGAACTGCAGCTGGCCCCGTCCACCGTGCACGGCATCATCCGTACCTTGCTGGCCCACGGCCTGGTGGCCCAGGAGCGAGACTCCGGGCGCTACCGCTTGGGCCCGGCCACCCTCCGGCTGGGCAACGTGTACCTGCACACGCTGGAACTGCGCTCCCGGGTGGTCGGCTGGGCGGAGGATCTGGCCCGGCGCACCGGATGCGCGGTGCGGGCCGGGGTGCTGCTGCAGGGTGACGTGGTGGTGGTGCACCACGAGCCGAGGCCGGACGGCAGCCGGCAGATGCCCGAGGTTGGAATCGTCATCCCGGCGCACGCCTGCGCGCTGGGCAAGGCCCTGCTGGCCTCGGCGGCCGACCAGCCAGGCGGCGCCCCGCTGCGTGGCATGACCGCCGACACCGTCACCGACCCGGCGCTGCTGCGCGCCCAACTGGACGTGGTGCGCCGCACCGGGCTGGCCACCGAGGTGGAGGAGGCGGTGATCGGCGAGTGCGGCGTCGCCGCGCCGCTGGTGGACGCCCTCGGTGAGGTCCCCGGGGCGCTCGGACTGGTGGTGCCGGCCGGGCAGTGGCCACTGGACGCCGCAGCCACCGAAGCGCTGCGCACCGCGGCCCGGTCCATCTCCCAGGAACTGGGCGCCCGCAGCTGGCCCCCGGTGCCCCGCGAGCTCCCCGCCGCCAGCGCCTGACCGGCCGGCTCCGGAGTGATCGGCCGGCGAGCCGGAGGCTGAGCCTCGGGCTCAGTAACTGATTCGAATTTGAACGAAGGCGCTACGGTTCAGGTATGGATGAGCCTCGGTGGCTGGACGAGCGGGAGGGGCGCGCGTGGCGCAACTTCCTCGCGATCGGCGGCATGCTCGATCGGCTGGTCGAACAGCAGCTCAAGGAAGATGCGGGGCTGACTCATGCGCAGTACGCGGTGCTGGTGTGGCTGTCCGAGGCCCCCGGCGGCGAAGTGCGGATGACCGAGCTCGCCGGCCGCGCGGTCATCTCGAAAAGCGGGCTGACCTATCAGGTCGGCCAGCTGGAGAAGGCCGGGCTGGTGCGCCGCCGCTCCTGCGAGTCCGACGTGCGGGGGATCATCGCCGCTCTGACCGACGCCGGCTGGGCCAAGCTGCGCGAGACCGCGCCAGGGCACGCCGCTCGGGTACGGGAGGTGTTCGTGGACGGGCTGGACCACGACCGGTTCATCGAACTCGCGGACAGCCTCGAAGTGCTCGCCGCACACCTTCGGGCGGTCGGCGGAAGCTCGACCCGTTCAGGCGGTTCAAATTCGAACTAAAAGCGTAGGGTGGGAGTCAGCTGGTTCAAAGTTCAACCAGATCTGAACGTTCTGAACGGGAAGGCGGAAACGCCATGACCATGCCCGCCACCAGCGAACCCATGCCGGCGCTCTACCTCTCGCACGGGGCGCCGCCGCTCGCCGACGACCCGATCTGGCCCGGCGAGCTGGCCGCGTGGTCAGCTGAGCTGCCCAGGCCGACATCGATCCTGATGGTCTCCGCGCACTGGGAGGAGGCGCCCATTGCGCTCAGCGCGACCACCACCGTCCCGCTGGTCTACGACTTCTGGGGCTTCCCCGAGCGCTACTACCAGGTCCGGTACCCCGCGCCGGGGGCGCCCGAGCTGGCCGCCAGGGTGCGTGCGCTGCTCGCTGGCCCGGGCGAGCCGGTCGAGCAGTCGCCGGACCGGGGTTTGGACCACGGGGCCTACGTCCCGCTGGTGGAGATGTTCCCCGAGGCGGACATCCCGGTACTGCAGCTGTCCATGCCCAGCCTGGACCCCCGGCGGCTGATGGCCATGGGCCGTCGGCTCGCCCCACTGCGCGACGAGGGCGTACTGATCATCGGCAGCGGGTTCTTCACGCACAACCTGCGCGCGCTGCACTCCAGCGGCGAGGTGTCCTCGGTGATGGCCGAGTTCGACGACTGGGGCCGACGAGTACTGGCTGCCGGGGACCTGGACGCGCTGCTGGACTTCGAGCACAAGGCACCGGCGGGGCGGCTCGCGCATCCCCGCACCGAGCACTTCGCCCCACTGTTCGTCACGCTGGGCGCCGGTGCCGATGAGCTGGACACGCAGCGCGCCGTGATCGAGGGCTTCTGGAACGGCCTGGCCAAACGCTCCATCCAACTCGGCTAACTCACCGCCCGGCCGCCCTCGCAGCCGCCGCGGCGGCCGCGCTCACACAGCCTCACCGCCCGCTCACACAGCCCGCGGCGTCCTCACACAGCCGGTCGACGCGCTGTGTCGGGCCTGGCGGGCTGTGTCGGGCCTGGCGGGCTGTGCGGGGCGCCGCGCGCTGTGTCGAACCGGGTCCGCGGCGCCCACGGCGGGTGAAAGGCAGCGGTACCTCGATACGGAGCCTGGGGTTGCCAGTCGGGCTTTCCTATAGCATTCTGCGCGGATCCTATAGGATATTTGCGACGCGACTGGAGGCAGCGGTGGCTCGGGTTGTGACGGCGGAGGCGTACTTGGTTGACATCGAGGTCGAGACGGTGCGCACCGACGCGATGCAGAGTTTTCTGAAGCAGGAGACGATCTTCGTCGAGGTGGCCACCGACGACGGGCTCACCGGGACCGGGTACGCCTACACGATCGGCACCGGCGGCCGGGCGGTGCTGGCCATGCTGCGTGAGCACCTGTTGCCGGTGCTGGTCGGCCGCGACGCCCGCGAGGTGGAGGCCGCCTGGCGGGCGCTCTACGACTCGACCAGGGCAACCAGCGTCGGGGTGATCACCGCCCTCGCCCTGGCCGCCGCCGACCTGGCGCTGTGGGACCTGCGCTGCCTGCGCGCCGGCGAACCGTTGTGGCGGCTGGCCGGCGGGTTCCGCCGGTCCGTGCCGCTGTATGACACCGAAGGCGGCTGGCTGCACCTCGACCAGGACGAGCTGGTGGCCGGCGCGCTGGAGTCCCAGGCGAAGGGCTGGCCCGGGGTGAAGCTGAAAGTCGGCAAACCCACCGGAGTCGAGGACGCCCACAGGGTGCACGCGGTGCGCGAGGCGGTCGGCCCCGAGTTCGACATCATGGTCGACGCGAACCAGTCGATGACCGCCGCCGAGGCGATCCGCCGCGCCGCGCTGCTGGAGCCCTACGACCTCGCCTGGTTCGAAGAGCCGCTGCCCGCCGAGGACGTGGCCGGCCACGAGCGGCTGGCCGCCGCCACCCCGATCCCCATCGCCGTGGGCGAGTCGATGTACTCGGTCGGCCACTTCCGGGAGTACCTGCAGCGCGGCGCCGCCGGCATCGTGCAGGTGGACGTCTCCCGGATCGGCGGCATCACCCCGTGGCTGAAGGTTGCCCACCTGGCGGAGGCGTTCAACGTGGTGGTCTGCCCGCACTTCCTGATGGAGATCCACGTCAGCCTGGTCGCCGCGGTGCCCAACGGCCGCTACGTGGAGCACATCCCGCAGCTGCGCGCGGTCACCACCGAGCAGCTCGCCATCGTCGATGGCCACGCCGTCGCCCCGGACCGGCCTGGGCTGGGCATCGCCTGGGACCGCGACCAGATCGACGCCCGCCGGGTCGCCTGAGCCGGCCGGCAGCGCCGGACACCCAGGCCGGCGGAAAGGGACACCATGTCTGCCTCGAACCTCACGGATCGCCCGACCGAGGGCGCCACCCGCAAGGTCGCGCTCGCCGCGCTGGTCGGCTCGGCACTCGAGTGGTACGACTTCTACCTCTACGGGACCGCGTCGGCGCTGGTGTTCAACCGGATCATCTTCCCCACCTTCGACCCCACCGTGGCCACGCTCGCCTCATTCGGCACGCTGGCTGTCGGCTACTTCATCCGCCCGCTCGGCGGCCTGATCTTCGGTCGGCTCGGTGACCTGGTCGGCCGACGGAACGTCCTGGTGATCACGCTGCTGGTGATGGGCGTGTCCACCGTGCTGATGGCCTGCGTACCGACCTACCAACAGGTTGGCGTGCTTGCCCCGGTCCTGTTGATCGTGCTGCGCGCGGTGCAGGGCATCGGCGCCGGCGCGGAGTTCGGCGGCGCGGCCATCCTGTCCGCCGAGCATGCGCCACCGCGCCGGCGCGGGCTGTACGGGGCCTTCCCGGCAGTCGGGGTGTACCTCGGTCTGCTGCTCGCCTCGGGTGCCTTCGCGATGGTGACCCAGCTGCCCGAGGAGCAGTTCCTCAGCTGGGGCTGGCGGATCCCGTTCGCGGCCAGCGTCGTGGTGATCGCCGTCGCGCTGGTCATCAGGCTCCGGCTCACCGAGAGCCCGGCGTTCCTGGCCGCGCGACAACGCACGCAACAGCAGGCTCCGGTGTCGCCGATCAGGGAGGTGTTCCGGCACGAGAAGCGAGCCGGGCTGGTACTCATCGGGACGCAGACCCCGCAGAACGTGGTGGCCTACCTCAATCTGACCTTCATGGCCGCGTACCTGACCGGGACCCTGAAACTGTCGAACTCCATCGGCCCGGTCGCGATCACCGTAGCCACCCTGGTCACCATGATCACGTTGCCGCTGTTCGGTGCCCTGTCGGACCGGGTCGGCCGCAGGCCCGTGGTGTTGTTCGGCATCGGTTTCTCCGCGCTGTTCGTCTACCCGTACTTCTGGGTGATCGACGGCACCAGGGCGCCGGTGCCGATCACGCTGGTGATCGTGGCGAGCCTGGGCATCGGGGTCGGCGCCATGTTCGGGCCGCAGGGCGCCTACTTCTCCGAGCTGTTCACCGCGCGGTCCCGGTTCACCGGGCTGGCGTTCAGCCGCGAGGTGGCCGGGGCGCTCTCCGGCGGACTCACCCCGATCATCGCGGTGGCCCTGGTCGTCGCCGCGTCCGGACGGTCCTGGCTGGTCGCCCTGTTCGTGGTGATTACCTGCGTCATCGGCGCCGTCGCCACGGTGCTCGGACCGGAGACCCGGGGCCGCTCCCTGACCGCCACCACGGTCGGCGGGCTGCGCGCCTCGACCGGCCGGTTCGCCGACTGAGCGGGAGGATGGTGCGAGCCCACAGGCAGAGGAGTGTGGTGATGTCCCCGGTTCCCACGATCACCGAAGTTCGTGCCCGGTCGGTGCTGGCGCCGCTGAGCCGCCCGCTGCGCACCGCGTCCGGATCGATACCCGCCGCGCCGCTGTTGCTGCTGGATGTCCGAACCGACGCCGACGTGGTCGGGCATGCCTGGCTGTTCGGCTACGCCGCCGAGACGCTCGCGCCGATGGCCGCGCTGGTCGAGCAGATCGCTCCCTCACTGGTCGGGCAGCCGCTCGTGCCGGTGCAGCGGATGCGGGATTTCGAGGCTCGATTCCGCTTGCTGGGCATGCAGGGCCTGCTCGGCATGGTGGTGGCCGGCATCGACATGGCGCTCTGGGACGCACTCGGCAAGGTGCTCGACCAGCCGGTGGCCAGCCTGCTCGGCGGAGCACCGGTGGCCCTGCGCGCCTACGACAGCTTCGGCATGGTCGACCCGGTCAAAGATGAAGCCCTGCTGCGGAAGTCGGTGGAGGCCGGCTTCACCGGTATCAAGATCAAGCTCGGCTATCCGGACCTGGCCCAGGACGTGGCCATCACGGGCGGGGTCCGGGAGATCATCGGCTCGGACGTGGAGCTCATGGTCGACTTCAACCAGTCCCTCGACCCGCCCGAGGCCTGCCGCCGCATCCAGCGCCTCGAGGGGTTCAACCTCTACTGGGTGGAGGAGCCGGTCGCCGCGGCGGACCTGGCCGGGCACGCGCTGGTACGCCGGCGAACCGGTGCCCGGGTGCAGACCGGCGAGAACTGGTGGTTCCCGCGCGGGCTGCAGGCGGCGATCTCCGCGTCCGCCTGTGACTTCGCCATGCTGGACATCATGAAGATCGGCGGCGTCACCGGCTGGATGGGCGCGGTGGGCCTGGCCGAGGGCGCGTCCCTGCCGGTGTCCAGCCACCTGTTCGTCGAGGCGAGCGCGCACACCCTGGCGGTCACCCCCACCGCCGACTGGCTGGAGTACCTGGACCTGGCCGGCCCGGTGCTCACCAACCCGTGCCGCCCGGTGGATGGCTATGTCACCGCCGCCGGCCCCGGCCTGGGCATCACCTGGAACGAGCCCGCCATCGCCGAGTTCGCCGCCTGACCGGCTGAGCTCGGCCCGCGCACTTTGGCGTGCTCACGCACATGTTGCAGCGTGTGCGTGAGCACAGGGAACTATGCGTGACCCGGACGTGACCAATCCCCGCCGGCGCTACCAGTTGCCTCGGTGATCGGGCACGGTGAACACCAACGGCAGGATGACGATCAGCAACGCGGCGAAGGCCAGGAACACGTGCGCCTGGGACAGACCAGGATCGCTGCTCCGGGCCACGATCGCGGTGGTGACGGACACCGCGATGATCGAACCGGACTGGCGGAACATGCCGCGCAGACCGGCAATCGCGGCCACTTGATCGGGGGCCAACTGCAGGCCCGCGTTGTTCGAGGCGGGCACCGAGAGCCCCATCCCGCAGCCGGTGATGCCGGCGGCGATGGCCAGCCAGGCATAGGTCGACAGGTAGTGCGGGGTGCTCGCCATGGCGATCAGGCCGGCGGCCAGCACCAGGAACCCGGCGATCATCGGGAACCGGCAGCCGGTGCGGCGCAGGGCCAGCACGGCAATCCCGGCAATCGAGATCATGCCGACCGCCCTGGCGGTGAGCAGTACACCCGAAGCGAGTGGCTGCATGCCGTAACGCTGCTCGGCGTAGAGCGGCACCAGCGCGCCGAAGCCGAGCGCGGCGGCGCCGTACAGCAGGTTGATCAGGTTCATCACCGCGAAGCCCCGCCCGCGCAGCAGGCGGTACGGGATGAACGGGCTCGCGCTCCGCTTGGTGTGCCGGACGAAGAGCCAGGCCGCGGTCGCCGCGATAACCTCGGACACCAGGAAGACCGGGTTGTACATCGGGATGTTGCCGGTGCCCAGGTAGGTGATCCCGAACATCGCGGTCAGGATCAGCGCGCCGAGCAGCGAGATGCCGTACACGTCGATGCGGCTGGTTGGCCTCGGGGAATCGGCAGGGATGAACACGGCGGCCAGCACGATCAGCGCGATCCCGATAGGCACGTTGACCAGGAAGATGCCGCGCCAGGACCACACCGCGACGAATACGCCACCCAGGATCGGC
>DATHIT010000796.1:0-6007 GCA_035489915.1 Pseudonocardia sp.
CCTGTGCCGCCATCCACATGCCCCGACCCGCGCAGGCTGGCCCCGCCAGCAAACGCCGCCGGCCGCCGGCCCTCACCCAAGCCGCACCGAAAGCCCGCCCCAGAACCAAACGCACCCAAGTCCCGCGAAAGCCCAGGCACCAAACCCCGCCCCACCAAGCCGACCCCGCACCAAAGCCAACCCACAAACAAGAGCCCCCACCGTAGAGCCCCCACCGTGGGGGGCCAGGGGGCGAAGCCCGCCGGGGTGGGGGTCTGGGGGCCCGGCCCCCAGCGCAAAATGCGAAAGAGCCCCACCCACGTTTTCCGTGGGTAGGGCTCTCCCAGCTCTGTAGCCCCGACGGGATTTGAACCCGCGCTACCGCCTTGAGAGGGCGGCGTCCTAGGCCGCTAGACGACGGGGCCATTGGGAAACGGTGTACACCGAATCCGCTGGGGTACCAGGACTCGAACCTAGACTAACTGAACCAGAATCAGTCGTGCTGCCGATTACACCATACCCCAATTGCTGTGGAGCACCGTCACCAGTGCTCCGTGCTGAGTCAGATCGTAGCCGACCCCGCCGCGCCGCCCCAAACCGCCACCCGCCGCACCGACTCCAGCTGGGCGCCCGACATCGCCCTGTCGTTGTCGCCCGCCTACTGACCAGGGCGTTCGCGCCGCCCGCCCAGCCGGAGAGGGTGACGGGGGGGCGGCCACGGCGCTCCGTTCGGCGCCCTCCTGCCAGGACGTCCGGCCCGTGCCGGCCGAGCGAACGATCACTCGGGAGCCCAGGAAGCGGCGCCCAACAACTGTCCCGCGGCCCCGCTCCAGCTCACTTGCGCAAATGACCGCATTGCTCGGCGGCAATAACCCGGCCAGACCGATCTTCGCTTTTCGATATATGAGGAACCGCACATCCGATAACCCATATGGGTGCCACACTGACCCGCAACCGACCTCCGGGGCAGGGCGCGCATCCACCGTGGCGCCAGGCGCCGCCAGACGAAGGGTTTTGCTGGGCCAGCAGGAGAAATCCCCGCCCGACGAATTGCGCTCAGCGACACTGGCCCACCAGGGTGATCTTCATCGCACCGGCTCAGCTTTGACCGTGCCGGCCGGCGTGAGCAGGATTATTTTTCAATGCTCGTTGAATAAAGGGGTTCAGATGAGCGAGACCGGATGTGTGGTGGTGGGCGGCGGGCCGGCCGGCATGGTGCTGGGGCTCTTGCTGGCCAGGGCCGGGGTCCGGGTGACGGTGCTGGAGAAGCACAGCGACTTCCTGCGTGACTTCCGTGGCGACACGGTGCACGCCTCCACACTGACCCTGCTGGACGAGCTGGGCCTGTCCGAGGAGTTCGACAAATTACACCGGCGGCTGGTGGATCAGATCACCGTGCAGCTCGACGCCGGCACGGTGCCGCTCCAGCTGCGCTGGCTGCCCGGTCCACACAAGCACATCGCGTTCGTGCCGCAGTGGGACTTCCTCGAGATGCTGGCCAGCGCGGCGGAGCGTGAGCCGAGCTTCACCCTGCGCCGCAACGCTGAGGTGACCGGCCTGCTCACCGAGGGTGGACGGGTGGTCGGCGTGCGGTACCGCGATCACGGCACGGGCGGCGACGGGCAACCCGCCGACCAAGCCGAGCCGGGCACCGAGCACGAGCCGGGCGCCGAGCACGAGCTGCGCGCCGCGGTCACTGTTGCCTGCGATGGCCGCGGGTCGACGGTGCGTGATGCGGCTGGGCTGCGGCCTCGGGAGTTCGGCGTGCCGATGGATGTGTGGTGGTTCCGGCTGCCTCGCAAGGAGTCCGATCCGGTCGGCGCGGTGGGCCGGTTCTCCACCGGGCACGTGGCGATCATGCTGGACCGGGGCGACTACTGGCAGTGCGCCTACCTGATCCGCAAGGGCTCGGACAGCCGGCTGCGCGCGGCGGGCGTGCAACTGCTGCACTCCGAGTTCGCCGGGCTGCTGCCGTGGACCGAGGACCGGATGGGCGCGATCACCAGCTGGGACGACGTGAAGTTGCTGAATGTGAGCCTGAACCGGCTCCGCCGGTGGTCCTCCGACGGGCTGGTGCTCATCGGGGACGCGGCGCACGCGATGTCCCCGGTCGGCGGGGTAGGCATCAACCTCGCGGTGGCCGACGCGGTGGCGGCGGCGCGGCTCCTGGCCCCGCCGCTACGCGCCGGGCGGGTCAGCCCGGGCCAGCTGCGCCGCGTGCAGCGGCGGCGCTGGTGGCCCACGGCGGTGATCCAGGGCGGCCAACGGCTGGCCCACCGGTTCGTGTTGGGGCGCAAGCTGGAGGAGGACCCGGGAGCCCGGCAGGTCGCCACCCGGCCACCGCTTCCGATGCGGGTTCTGCGCAGGTTCCCGATGCTCGGCACGATCCCCGCCTACCTGGTCGCCATCGGTCCGCTGCCCGAGCACGCGCCGGAATGGGCCAGGCGGCGGCCCGGGTCCGCCCGCTCCGCCGCCGAATAACCGGATCAGGTGGCGGCGGTGGCCGGGATGCGCTGGCGCATCGACGCGTACGTCAGCGCGTCGACCAGGGCCAGCCACGAGGCTTCCACCACGTTGCCGTGCACCCCGACGGTCGTCCACGAGCCGGACCGGCCGTCGGCGTAGTCGGTGGACTCCACCAGTACCCGGGTGACCGCGCCGGTACCGTGCCCGGAGCCGTGCCGGGGGTTCAGGATGCGCACCTTGTAGTCCGAGAGCTCCACGCCGTCCAACCATGGGCAGGACGGGGTGAGCGCCGCGCGCAGCGCCGCGTCCAGCGCGTTCACCGGCCCGTTGCCCTCCTCGGTGGCGATCACCCGCGCGCCGTCCACGATCATCTTCACGGTGGCCTCGGCGACCACCTCGCCGTCCGCCCTGCGCTCCACGATCACTCGGTAGGACTCCAGGGTGAACGGCGGCAGCGGGCCGCCCTCCGGGTCGACCGCGGAGCGCATCAGCAGCTCCAGCGAGGCGTCGGCGGCCTCGAAAGACCACCCTTGGGCCTCCCGGTTCTTGACCGTGGCCACCACCGAGGACACCGCGTCCGGGTGGCCGGCCAGGTCGAGGCCGAACTCGATTCCCTTGAGTTCGACGCTCGCCCGGCCAGCCATCTCGGTGACCAGCACCCGCTGCCCGTTGCCGACAACCGTGGGGTCCATGTGGTTGTACAGCTCAGGGTCGACCTTGATCGCACTCGCGTGCAGGCCCGCCTTGTGAGCGAACGCTGACGCCCCGACATAAGCCTGGTGGGTGTCGGGGGCGATGTTGGCGATCTCCGCCAACGCGTGCGAGGTCCGGGTCAGCTCGGCGAATGCCCCGTCCGGTAGGACCGGCATGTCGAGCTTGGTCACCAGGTTCCCGATCACGGCGAACAGGTCGGCGTTGCCGGCCCGCTCGCCGTAGCCGTTGGCGGTGCACTGCACGTGGCTGGCGCCCGCCTGCACGGCGGCCATGCTGTTGGCCACCGCGCATCCGGTGTCGTCCTGGCAGTGGATGCCGAGCCGGAACCCGGTCCGGTCGGCCACCTCTCGTACCACTTCGGCGACGCGCAACGGCAGCATCCCGCCGTTGGTGTCGCACAGCACCGCCACATCCGCGCCGGCGCCGACCGCCGCGTCCAGCACGCCCAGCGCGGTGTCGGGGTCGAAGTGGTACCCGTCGAAGAAGTGCTCCGCGTCCAGGAACACCCGGCGCCCCTCGGCCCGCAGCAGGCGCACCGTGTCGGCCACCATGGCGCGGTTCTCCGCCACGTCGGTGCGCAGCGCGCGCTCGATGTGTCTGCGGTCCGACTTGGCCACCAGGGTGACCACCGGTGCCTGGGAGTCCAGCAGCGCGCGCACCTGGCGGTCGTCCTCGGCACGCACCCCCGGCTTGCGGGTGGCACCGAACGCGACCAGCGCGGCGTGCCGCAGCTCCAGCTCACCCGCTACCGCGCGGGCAAAGAATTCGGTGTCCTTGGGCAGCGCACCGGGCCAGCCGCCCTCGATGAACCCCACGCCGAGCGCGTCCAGGTGCCGGGCCACCGCGAGCTTGTCGGCCACCGAGTAGCTGATGCCCTCCCGCTGGGCGCCGTCGCGCAGCGTGGTGTCGTAGACGTGGAACCGGTCACCGAAGGAGGTGCCGGCGGGTTCGGTCCGCGACGAGGTCCTCTGCTGGCTGGGCGCTGTGTGCGGGTCCGGGCGGGACATCGGCTGTGCTGCTCCTGGTGTCGGGTGGGCGAGGTTTCAGGACTTTCTGGACAAACAAAAAGACCCCCCGCGGGATGCGAGAGGTCTGCGCGTCGGGTGATGGTGCCGCTACCCGACGCGCTCCACGATAATGACCACAAACTGGCGTGCCATGTCAGGCAGCGTAGCACCTCTTGGACCAACCCCTCCCTCACCCAGCCGTGTGGGGGGCTGCGACGGGCGTCGCTGACCTGCAGGATGGACCTCGGCGGCGAGCCGCCCGGCCGTCGCCGGCGATCAAGGGAGATCCCGTTGCACCAGCTCACCGTGCTCTACAACCACCCCGAAGACCCCGCCGCGTTCAAGAAGTACTACCGCGAGGTGCATGCCCCGCTGGCCGCCAAGGCTCCTGGGCTCGCCAGCTTCACCGTTACCTGGTGCGAGCCCGGCCCGGACGGCAGCCAACCGCCTTACCATCTGATCGCGGCGCTCAGCTGGGAATCCAAGGAGGCGATGCTGGCCACCCTGGGCTCCCCGGAGTTCAAGGCCGCCGGCGACGACCTGCCCAACTTCGCCGGCGCGGGCGTCCAGCTCATCTTCGGCGCAACCGACACGGTCGTCTGACCGACCCCGGACGCGGAACCGGGCCTCCTGGAACAGGAGGCCCGGATGGTCCGTTCCGGGTGGGCTCAGATGGCGTCGAAGGTGGCGGGGCGGCCGACCAGCGCGGCCAGCCGGTCGCCGATGGACTGGGTGTGCCCGGCCGCGCCGTGATCACGGGTAGCCAGATCGAAGGCCACCGAGGCCTCGACCTTCCGAGCCGCCTCATGCCGGCCCAGGTGATCCAGCAGCAGCGCCACTGACAGCACCGCCGCCGTCGGGTCCGCGATGCCCTGCCCGGCGATATCCGGCGCACTGCCGTGTACCGGCTCGAACATGCTCGGATTGCGGCGGCTGACGTCCAGGTTGCCGCTGGCCGCCAGGCCGATGCCACCGGTCACCGCGGCCGCCAGGTCGGTGAGGATGTCACCGAACAGGTTGTCGGTGACGATCACGTCGAACCGGCCGGGGTCGGTCACCAGATGGATCGTGGTGGCGTCCACGTGCTGGTAGGCCACGCCGACGTCGGGGTACTCGAGCGACACCTCTTCGACGATGCGCGACCACAACCCGCCGGCGTAGGTCATCACGTTCGTCTTGTGCACCAGGGTCAGGTGCTTGCGCGGTCGCCTCGCCGCCCTGGCGAACGCGTCACGGACCACCCGCTCGACGCCGAAGGCGGTGTTCACGCTGACCTCGGTGGCGATCTCCTGCTCGGTGTCCTTGCGCAAGTGCCCGCCGGTGCCGGCGTAGGGCCCCTCGGTGCCCTCCCGCACCACCACCATGTCGATCTCCGGCGGGTTGGCCAGCGGGCTGCGCACCCCCGGATACAGCCGGGCCGGCCGCAGGTTCACATGGTGATCGAGCTCGAAGCGCAGCCGCAGCAGCAGGCCCCGTTCCAGGATGCCGCTGGGCACCGAGGGGTCGCCGACCGCGCCGAGCAGGATCGCGTCGTGCTCGGACAGCTCGGTCAACACCGACTCGGGGAGCAGCTCCCCGGTGGAGTGCCAGCGCGCCGCGCCGAGGTCGTAGGTCGTCGTCTCAGTACCAGGTGCGACCTCTCCGAGGACCTTGAGCGCCTCGGCGATGACCTCCGGCCCGATCCCGTCTCCGGGAACCACCGCCAATCGCATGACCTGCCGCCTCCTCGTACTGCCCTGTACTCCCGGGAACCGATGTCCCGACGGCACGCTACCGGCTGCGGTCTGAGCGATTCGCCAGTCGCCACCCATTCGGGTCCACCCACAGTGGTGAAGATCTAG
>DATHIT010000797.1:0-2527 GCA_035489915.1 Pseudonocardia sp.
GCGCAGCCGACGCCGCAGTAGGGGCAAACGGAGTCCACCGCATCCAGTTCAGCGCGAGGGCGGATCGGGATGTCGCGGATCGCCTTGTTCGTCAGGGCGCCGGTGGGGCAGGCCTGCACGCATTCCCCGCAGGTGACACAGGAGCTGGCGCCCATCGGGTCGTCCAGGTCGAACGCGATCTTCGTCGAGTAACCCTTGCCGGAGCGCCCGATCACGTCGTTGCCCTGGATGTCGTCGCACGCCCGCACACAGCGGTCGCAGAGGATGCACGCGTCATGATCGACATCGATGACTGGGTTGGACGAGTCGTGGCCTCGACCGGATCCGCACGGCAGCTCGGTGGTCTCGCGGGCGACGCCGAACTGGTCAGCCAACGCGAGCAGCATGTTGTCGCCGGTGGTGGTCTGCTTCGGGTCCTGCGCCCGAGGCGGCTGGTCGGAAACCAGCAGCTCGGTCAGGGTGGCCCGATTGCGTTCCAGCTCCGGGGTATCGGTCTTGACCTCCATGCCGTCCTCGCAGGGCCGCACGCACGCGGCCGCGAAGACCCGACCGCCGGTGTCGACCACGCACATCCGGCACACCCCGACCGGGTCGTAGCGCTCGTCGTGGCACAGCACCGGGATGTCCACGCCGACCTGCTTCGCGGCGTCGTAGATCGTGGTGCCCTCCGGAACCGTCACCGACTGGCCGTTAATCTCGGCCGTGACGGTACGGACCGATGTAGCCGGCTCCTGTACTGCCGTCATATCGACCTCCGCGTCGCAGACAGTGTGACCCAGACAACTCTAGCTGAATACAGTATGCAAAGCATTCCGGGGCGTCCGGGCAACCGCCATCTCGGGTCCCTGTTACGTGAGCACTGTGACCCGGGCCACCCTAGTTCAACGTGCCGCACCCGGCGCCTCGACAGCAGTCCGGAGAATCTCAGGCGTCGAGTAGTAGGTCAGCCAGGTCGGCTGGAGCGACCCGCCCCGCCTCGTCCAGGCCGCGTGCCACGTAGTAGCCCTCGACCATCGATTGCAACCGCTCGGCAGTGAGCGTGGCCATCCGGCCTGACCCGAGCTCCAGTGGGGTCTCCAACATCCGGGCCGGCAGGCTGTCGTCCGCCGCGGTGGCGCCCTCACGCAGGTTGAACGCCCGCTTTGCCCGCACGATCCGCCGAGCGGTCTCGCGCAGTTCGTCGGCGTCCACATCCCACCCGGTCACCGAGGTGAGCAGCGCCGCCCACTCGGTGAAGGGTTCGGTGAAGACGCCGCGGAGGAACTTGCAGAGGATCATCGAGTCCATCACCGCAGCGCGGTCCTCGGTGCCCACCGCGGCGGCGACGTGCGCCGAGCCGCCCTCGAAGCGGTCCAGCTCCCCGGACAGGTCCGCCTCGTACGCACCGGACCGGTTGTGATCCGCTCCCCGGGAGTTCACCGCAAGGCCCAGCGCCATCGACTGCAGGCTGCGCGGTTCGTAGCCGGGCAGCTCCAAGCCCTTGACCTGCGGGGCGAAGTCGATGGAACGGTGACCAACAACTTCGGCGGCGTGCCGTGACCCCTGGGCGAGCAACTCACCCAGGCCCGGTTCGCGGGCCCCGATTGCGTCCAGCGCGCGCAGCAGCGCCGCGCCGTCGCCGAATCGCAGCCACGGTTCGTCGATCAGACCGCGCTCGACGCACTCCATCGCCCAGGCGATCGTGCCGCCCGCGGAGATGGTGTCGATGCCCAGCTCGTCGCAGCGGGCACTCGCGGCGAACACGTCATCCGGGTCGGACACCCCGCAGAGCGGGCCGAGCGCGAACACGTTCTCGTACTCCATCCGCTGGCTGCCGCCGCCCTTGCGGGAGTAGATGTGCTCGCAGCCGATGGAGCAGGACGCGCAGCTGTTGCGGGCCACCCCGCGCATCTCGTGCAGTTCCTCGGCGGCCAGCTGGGGCGCACCCTCGAACGTGGCGGCGGTGAAGTTGCGGGTGGGCAGGGTGCTGACCGCGTTGAAGGCCAGCAGGTTCGCCAACGTGCCCAGCTCGCGGTACTTGGCCGTCGCCGGGCCGAAACTGCGTTCCCGCAGGTCACGGGAGGCGGCAAGGACAGCCGCCGGGTCGGCGACCGCCACCTTCGTGCCCGCCCGCACCAGCACCGCCTTGATGTTCTTCGCACCGAGCACCGCGCCCAGCCCACCTCGACCGGCATGTCGACCGTCGTGGCTGATCGTCGCGTAGCGCACGCCACGTTCTCCAGCTGGGCCGATGGCCGCGGTGCGCCAGCCTCGGCCGAAGCGTTCCCGGACGGAGGTCTCCGTGTCCGCCGCGGGTAGCCCGGCCAGCTCCGGCGCCGGCTCCAGGCGCACCCCGTCGGCGTCGATCAGCAGCACCGAGAGCTCGTCAGCGTGACCGCGGATCACGATGGCGTCATGGCCGGTCAGCTTGCCCGAGATGGCGAACTGGCTGGACGCGAGCGCGTCGGTGAGCAGCCCGGTCAGCGGCGACTTGGCGACGACGGCGAACTTCGCGCTGGTGGTCAACGGGGTGCCGACCAGCGGGGAG
>DATHIT010000798.1:0-2151 GCA_035489915.1 Pseudonocardia sp.
CGATGAAGTCCCAGGCCGCAAGCTCGGCGAGGGTCTTTGAGCGACGGTAGGGGATCAGGGTCGGGTCGTCCGGGGCGGTCCACAGCTGCTCGTCGGTGACTCCTTCGGTGGCGTACGACGACGGGCTCGCGGCGTTCGCGGCCGATGTCATCACGACACGTTTCACCTCGGCCCCGGCGGCGGCACGCAGCACCCGTAGGGCACCGCCACGGGCCGTCGCGATCAGAGCTTCTGGATCGCCTGTGGCCGCGCCGCCGAGCGGGGAGGCGACATGCAGGACACGGTCGACGCCTTTGACCGCGGTGTCCCAGCCCTCGTCCGAGGTGAGGTCGGCGACGGCAAAACTCAGGTGCCCAGCGGGGTCGACGACGCTCGATACGGCGTCCGCGACAGCCCGCTCCTTGTCCGGACCGCGCACCGTGGTGCGCACGTCGTAGCCGCGCCGCAGTAGCTCGACGATGCACCAGCCGGCAACGTAGCCAGAGCCGCCGGTCACCAGAATCAGCTCGGGCATCACTGACCTCCATGTCGTCGGGCGTGTTGTGCCACAATTATCCGGAGTATCCCTCCGCTACTCTCCGACCGTAACGGAGGGGGCCTCCGCTACGCAAGCCTGTGCTGGATGGATCACTGACACCCGTGAATACGCTGCCCCCGAAGCCCACCCGGAAGGACGCGCTCGACAACCGAGAGCGCATCCTGAGCGCCGCCCGTGAAGCGTTCTTGGCCTCCGGTGAGGTGTCACTGACCGCGATCGCAAAGAAGGCCGGCGTCGGGATCGGCACGTTGTACCGGCACTTCCCGACCAGGAAAGCGCTGGTGCTCGAGCTCTACGGTCACGACATCCAGGGGTTGATCGACCTCGCGCCCGCGATGCTCGAGAGGTATCCACCGCTGGTGGCTCTGCGCCGTTGGCTTGACCAGGTCGCCAGCTACGCACGGCTCAAGTACGGGGTGGCTGAGATCATCCACGCGGCGATCATCCACGCGGCGACCAACGGCGGCCGTGACGACGAGTACTACGAACCTTTCCTCGCGGCCATCGCGACGCTGCTCGAGGCCGGGAGCGCCGATGGCACACTCAAGTCCGGTCTTGACCCCGAAGACGTTCTGTTGCAGTTGAGCGTGCTGTGGCGCATCGATCCGGCACAGGGAGGCACAGCACGGGGCGCGCGGGTACTCGAGCTCATCGTTGACGGGCTCCGGGGCAGGACCGCTCCACCGGCGGGTGACCGAGAACGGAGCGTATGAGCGGCACAGCTTCGCGGTGGTGGAACTCGGACATCGCCCCGGGCCTGGTGCTGGTCGCCGCGACGGTGGCCGCGCTCCTGGTGGCCAATACGCCCGCCGGGCCCGGGTATGAGGCGTTCTGGGCGATCCAGCTCGGCCCGCAGTCGTGGGGGCTGCGTCTCGAGCTGAAGCATTGGGTCAACGACGGGCTGATGACGCTGTTCTTCTTCGTCATCGGTCTGGAGATCAAGCAAGAACTGGTGAGAGGTGAGCTGCGCCGGCCGCGAACCGCCGCGGTACCGGTCCTGGCCGCGGTGGGTGGCGCGGTGGTACCGGCGGTGGTGTTCGCGGCGGTGCTGTGGGGGCATCCCGCCGTGGGCGGGTAGGGGATTCCGATGGCCACCGACCCCGCCTTCGCCGTCGGACTGCTGGCGTTGCTGGCCCGTCGGGTGCCGGCCGGGGTGCGGGCGCTGTTGCTGGCGTTCGCCACCGTCGATGACGTGCTGGCGGTCGTGGTGATCGCGATCGGCTACACCGGCGGTCTGATGTGGGGCTGGTTCGCGGCCGCGGTCGTGGGCTGTCTGGTCGTGGTGCTGCTGCGGCGCCTCGGAATCGCGGTGATCTTGCCGTACCTGCTTGTCGGGGTCGTGGTCTGGTACGCCGCGTTGCGCTCCGGGGTGCACGCCACCCTCGCCGGGGTCGCGCTCGCGTTGCTCACCCCGGCCAGACCAGCGCGCGGCCGAGCCCTACACCGACCCCACCCAGGCCGCGCACGCAAAAATCGGCATCCTCACCGCATCAATCCTCGCCGCCGGCGCGGCCGCGCTCGTCCTTGCCCCAGCAGCGGGACCTACCACGTCGCCACCGAACCGATAACTGTGTCGAGCCACGCGGGCTGTGCGAGCGGTGGAAACGGCCCGC
>DATHIT010000799.1:0-6433 GCA_035489915.1 Pseudonocardia sp.
GGGTGGTCCAGCTTCTGGATCTCGGTGCTGCCCATCGCGTTCTACGCGCTGCTGCCGGTACTGCGTAACACGATCCTGGGCATCCAGAGCGTCGATCCGACCCTGGTCGAGGCCGGCCGCGGCATCGGCATGTCCCGGGGCACCGTGCTGCGGCGCCTGGAGCTGCCGCTGGCGCTGCCGTTCGTCCTGGCCGGGCTGCGCACCTCGCTGGTACTCGCGGTGGGCAGCGCCACCCTGGCCACCTTCGTCGGCGGCGGTGGCCTCGGGGTGCTCATCGACACCGGCTACAAGCTCAGCCGCACACCGGTGCTGGTGATCGGGGCGGTGCTGGCCATGGCACTGGCCCTGCTCATCGACTGGCTGGGCGGGCTCGCCGAGCGCTGGATCGGCCCCAAGGGACTGCGATGACCCGGCCACCGAAGGTTCTCCTCGCCGCTGTGCTGGCTGCTGTGCTGGCCGCCGTGCTGGCCGGCTGCGGGCTCAGCGCCGGCGCCACCGTGCCCGGCCGGATCGCCCCCGGCTCGATCAAGCCGGTACCGGCGCTGCGCGGCGTGCCGATCACCATCGGCTCCAAGGACTTCAGCGACAACATCAACATCGCCTACCTGATGATCTACTCCCTGCAGGCCGCTGGCATGCAGGTCCGTGACCTGACCAACATCCAGGGCTCCAACAGCGCCCGCACCGCGCTCAAGACCGGGCAGATCGACCTCTACCCGGAGTACACCGGCACGTCCTGGATCAACTACAACGGGCACACCCAGCCGATCGCCGACGGGAACGAGATGTTCCGGGCGGTCAAGGCCGAGGACGCCGCGCAGGGCATCAGCTGGGTCGACATGGCACCCGCCAACAACACCTACGCCATGGCCATGGGCCCACAGACCACCCAGCGCCTCGGCCTGAAGACGCTCTCCGACCTGGCCAAGTTCGCCAAGACGAACCCGGCGGATGCCACCGTGTGCCTGGAGACGGAGTTCGCCAGCCGCACCGACGGCTGGCCCGGCATGATCGCCAAGTACGGCTTCACCGTGCCCGCGTCCAACGTCCACACGATGGGCACCGGAGCGGTGTACCCCTCCACCGCATCCGGCCAGCCGTGCAACTTCGGCGAGGTGTTCACCACCGACGGCCGGATCCGGGCGCTCAAGCTGACCGCACTGGAGGACGACCTCAACTTCTTCCCCAAGTACAACGTCTCGGTGTCCATCCGCTCCGCCGTGCTGAACGAGCACCCGGAGATCGCCGAGGTGCTCAAGCCGGTGATGGACAAGCTCACCAACGAGGTGATGATCGAGCTCAACGCCGAGTCCGACGTGCAGGGCCGGGACTGGTCTGAGGTCGCCAGGGACTGGCTGGCCCGCAACGGCTTCATCACCAACCTGAGCTAGCTCCCGGCCTCGGGTTTCCGTGTTCGGCCGAGGCCGAGACTGCCGGCGCTTTCGCCGACATCTACCTCAGCGGGTTCCCGCCCGTGATCCATGCCCGCTCAGGTAGATCTCGGTGTGACAAATATGCCCGCCAGCCGATCCGTGCGCGCTAGATGACCTCTTCCACCTAGACCCGCCGCAGCGGCACGGCCGGGCCGGACGGGGTGCGCAGCCAGTGCACGATCCGACGGTTCAGGTCGGCGCCGCCCGAGGCCGCACACCCTCTCCATGCGCGGCACACCGGTTGCAGCGGGTGTGCGGCGCCCGAAGTCGGTGTGCGGCGACTAGGAGTCGGTCTCCCGCAGCGAGGCCGGGGAGCACCGCGTTCACTCGTATACCGCGGCCCGCTTAGGTCAGCGCTAGAGCGAGAGGCCGCAGCGAACTTAGCACCAGGGTCGTCAAGAGCAACAGACCGTGGCGTTAAATTGGCCGAGGCATGGTGCTCGCCGTCCCCGCGCGTCTCAGCTGGTCTGCGCGGTCAGTTCACGGAGCCGAATGCATGGCGCGGTACCAGATCTCCGGCCTGCCCACCTGGCCGTAGTGCGGTTCGCGCTTGGCCAGACCGTTGTCGGCGAGGTATTCCAGGTAGCGCCGCGCGGTTACCCTGGCCACTCCGGTCGCGGTCGCGGTCGCGGCCGCGGACATGCCCTCGTCCCGCTCGCGCAACGCGCCGACGATCGCGTTCAGCGTCTGGTCGCTCATGCCTTTCGGCAGCACATGGGCGGCGGGCGCACGCAGGTTGGACAGGGCACGGTCGACGTCGCCCTGGTCGGCCGCGTGGCCCACGCTGAGCCGGAACTGGGCGTAGCGCTCCAGCTTGTCCCGCAGCGACGCAAAGGTGAACGGCTTGAGCAGGTACTGCACCACGCCCACGGACACCGCGGCCTTGACCATCTCCAGGTCCCTGGCCGAGGTCACCGCGATCACGTCGATCGGGCGGTTGGCGGCTCGCAGGGCGCGGCACACCGCAAGCCCGTGGGTGTCCGGCAGGTAGAAGTCGAGCAGCACGAGGGTCACCTCGTCGCGCTCACAGAACCGCAGGGCGTCCGCTCCGGAGTGCACCACGCCGGCCACCTCGAAGCCGTCCACCCGCTGCACGTAGTGCCGGTGGGCGTCGGCGGCGACCGGGTCGTCCTCCACCACCAGCACCCGGATCATCCGGACACCTCGTGCCGCAGCGGGAGTCGCACGGTGAACACCGCGCCGCCCTCGTTGACCAGGTCGATGTTGCCGTGGAACCGACGGACGGCCTGGCCGACCAGCGCCAGCCCGAGGCCCCGCCCCACCGGGCCGTCCTGCGCCTTGGTCGACCAGCCGCGCTGGAACACCTCGCTGCGCGCCGCGTCGGTCACCCCGGGGCCGGTGTCGGCGACCCGCAGCACGAGGTCGCCGCCGTCCAGCTTCACCGCGACCACCACCCGGGGCCGGCCGTTGTGCTTCCCGACGCCGTCGATGGCCGCGTCGATCGCGTTGTCCACCAGGTTGCCCACGATGGTGACCAGCGCCCTCGGTTCGATGACCGAGGTGTCCAGGTCGCCGATCGCGGAGTCCTCGGTGATCACCAGCTCGACTCCGCGCTCGTTCGCCTCGGCGGCCTTGCCCAGCAGCAGCGCGGCGAGCACCGGCTCGGAGACCGCGCCGACGATCCGGTCGGTCAGCCGCTGGGCGATGTCCAGCTCGGCGGTGGCGAACTCGATCGCTTCGGCCGGCCGGCCCATCTCGACCAGGGACACCACGGTGTGCAACCGGTTGGCCGCCTCGTGGGCCTGCGAACGCAGCGACTCGGCGAGCCCTCGGCTGGTATTCAGCTCGCCGGTCAGCTCCTGCAATTCGGTGTGGTCGCGCAGGGTGACCACGTTGGCCCGGTCCCCCTGGTCGGAGCGCACCGGAGCGCTGTTCAGCACCAGCACCCTGCTGTCGGTGAGGTGGATCTCGTCGCGCCTCGGGGCGGGGTCGCGCAGCGCCTGGGCCAGCGCGCTGGGCAGCCCGAGCTCGGTGGCGTACTTGCCCACCGGGTCCTCGGCGAGGCCCAGCAGCTCTCGGGCACCGTCGTTGCACAGCACCACCCGCCCGTCCGGCCCGACCAGCACCAGCCCCTCCCGCACGGCGTGCAGGGTCGCCTCGTAGAAGGCGAAAACCCTGCTCAGCTCGTCGGAGGCCAGCCCACGGGTATGTCGGCGCAGCCGGCCGCTGATCAAGAAGCTGCCCACCCCGCCGACCGCGAGCACCGCGACCGCCACCGCGAAGAGCGGGGCCAGCCGCTCGGTCAACTCGGCGGAGATGGCCGCCACGGTGATCCCGACAGCGACCAGCGCCACCACCTGGTGGGCCGGGTTGAAGACCGGCACCACCGCGCGCATCGAGGGGCCCAGCGTCCCGGTGTAGGTCTCGATGAGAATCTGCCCGGCCCGGGCCGAGGCGGTGTTGCCGAGGAACGGCTGGCCGATCAGCCCGGGGTCGGGGTGGGTGTACCGGATGCCGTCCGGGCTCATGATCGTGATGAAGTCCACCCCGGAGTCCGCGCGGACCCGCTCGGCGAACGGCTGCAGCTGACTGCTCGGATCCGGGGTGGCCAGCGCGGTGAGCAGGCTCGGCGAGTCGGCGATGGTGCTGGCCACCGCGGTCACCTTGTCCCGCGCCTGGTCCTGGGTGGCCCGCGACGCATCGAGGTAGGCCAGGCCGCTACCCACCGCCACCAGCGCGGCGATCCCGGCCAACTGCAGCAGCAGCAGTTGCCGGGCCAGACTCCAGCGTCTGTTCCGAATGCGCACAGGCAATATCAGCACACCTCGCCGCGAACTCTATGACCAGAACAGTTACCAGGCTCACTCCGCACCGCATAGTCACCCCAAGCCGCGCCACCCAGGACACGCGGCGAACCCCCTCGGAGGCAACGGTGCCCACACCGCTATCAACTAACGGCGCGCCACCGTCGAAGGCGCCCGACCGCAATACGTCCCATCGCCTGTATATCGCGGTTGTGGTCGCCGTGGTGCTCGGCGTGATCGTCGGATTCGCCGCGCCAGGTGTGGCCAAGCAACTCGCGCCGCTGGGCACCGGATTCGTCGCACTGATCAAAATGATGATCTCGCCCATCATCTTCTGCACCATCGTGCTCGGGATCGGCTCGGTAGCCAAGGCCGCGCAGGTGGGCAAGGTAGGCCTGCTCGCGCTGGGCTACTTCCTGGTCATGTCCACGTTCGCGCTGGTGATCGGCCTGGTGGTGGGCAACCTGCTGCACCCCGGGTCCGGGCTGCACCTGGATCCCGCCCTGGCGGCCAAGGCCCACCAGCAGGCGGCGGGCGGTGAGGGCGGCACGGAGTTCCTGCTCGGCATCATCCCCAAGTCGCTGGTCTCGGCGTTCACCGAGGACTCGGTGCTGCAGACCCTGCTGGTCGCGCTGCTCGCGGGGTTCGCGCTGCAGAAGCTGGGCGCCGCCGGCCAGCCGATCCTGCGCGGCATCGAAAGCATTCAACGGTGGGTGTTCCGCATCCTGTCGATGATCATGTGGGCAGCCCCGATCGGCGCGTTCGGCGCGATCGCGGCGGTGGTCGGCTCGACCGGCTGGGCGGCGTTGCGCAGCCTCGGCATGGTGATGCTCGCCTTCTATACGACCTGCGCGGTGTTCGTGTTCGTGGTGCTCGGCAGCGTCCTGTGGTTGGGCGCGCGAACCAGTATCTTCAGCCTGCTGCGCTACCTCGCCCGCGAGTTCCTGCTCATCCTGTCCACGTCCTCCTCGGAGTCCGCGTTGCCCCGGCTGATCGCGAAGATGCAGCACCTCGGGGTCAGCAAGTCCGTCGTCGGGATCACCGTGCCGACCGGGTACTCGTTCAACCTGGATGGGACCGCGATCTACCTGACCATGGCCACCCTGTTCATCGCGGCGGCGCAGGGCAGCCCGCTGACCGTGCCCGAGCAGATCTCCCTGCTGCTGTTCATGATCATTGCGGCGAAGGGTGCCGCCGGGGTCAGCGGCGCGGGCATCGCCACCCTGGCCGGTGGGCTGCAGTCGCATCGGCCGGATCTGGTCGGCGGGGTCGGGTTCATCCTGGGCATCGACCGGTTCATGTCCGAGGCCAGGGCGCTGACCAACTTCGCCGGCAACGCGGTGGCCACCGTGCTGATCGGATCCTGGACCGGGGAGTTCGACCGGGTGAAGGCACGGGAGGTGCTCGCCGGGCGGGACGCCTTCGACGAGACCACGCTGCTGGACGAGCCCACCTCGTCGCCGCCGCCCACCTCGTCGCCGCCACCCACCGCGTCCTCGGCCCAGCCGGTTCCCGCCGGCGCCCTGTGACACCGGGGTGGCCACGCTGAGGTCGGTCGCCCGCCGGGCGGCGCTCGTACTGGTCACCGCGCTGATCGCGGGCTGCGCCGCCGCCGTGCCAGACACGGCGGCGGCGCCGCCCGCGCCAGACACGGCGGCGCGGCCGGCCGGGCCGGGCGACGCTCTCACCGGATGCGGGCGCGCCTCCCCGGTTCCGCCGGGACAGTCAGCCGTTCAGGAGGTCACCTCCGGCGGCCTGCGCCGCACCTACCTACTGCACCTGCCGAACAACTACCAGCCCACCCGGCCCACCCCGCTGGTGCTGTCCTTCCACGGCCACCGGCGCACATCCGAATACCAGCAGGAGCTGTCCGGCTTCTCGGCCACCGAGGCCATCGCGGTCTATCCACAGGGGCTGATCGGAACCGACGGGTTGAGCGCCTGGACCGGGGCGCCGTACTCCGCCTCCGCCGACGATGTGTTGTTCACCGGCGACCTGCTCAACCAGCTGGAAGCGCGGCTCTGTGTGGACCGGGCCCGGATCTACGCGGCGGGCAAGTCCAACGGCGGCGGTTTCGTCGGGCTGCTGGCCTGTCGGATGGCCGACCGGATCGCCGCGTTCGCGCCGGTCTCCGGGGCGTTCTATCCCGAGGGCGGCGCATGCAACCCGACCCGGCCGGTGCCCATCATCGACTTCCACGGCGGCGCGGACACCACCATTCCCTACGCCGGCGAC
>DATHIT010000800.1:0-3279 GCA_035489915.1 Pseudonocardia sp.
CCACACCGAGCGCCCGGCCGCAGTGATCCCAGCACCGTGATGTTCCTGCTGCTGTACTACCTGGTCATGGGCGTGCGTTCGTTCCGCACGGCCCGCGGAGCCCCGTCCGGGGCCTCGCCGTGTTCAGCGCAGCCGATCACCGCCCACCCAGACCCCCCGCACGTCGGACGGCCCGGCCAGCGCGAACACCTTGGCCAGGGCGTCATCGGGATCGGCCGCGTGCTCGAGCACTACGTCCAGGGTGCCGCCGGGTTCCGGGCCGACCCAGACCGCGTCGAACTGTTTGCCCACCGACAGGTCACCGACCTCGCCGTCCATCTCCAGCGCGACGGCGCCGGCCGCGGTCGCCAGGTACAGCATGTGCGCCGCGGTGAGCGGCAGCCCGTCCGCCCCGAGCAGCGCCTGCATGAAGTAGGACTGCAGGCCCTCGCGCAGAAGCGAGAAGCTGGTGCCGGCGCCCACGTCGGTGCCCAGCGCCACCCGCACCCCGTGCTCGACGTGCCGGCGCAGCGGGAACAGGCCGCTGCCCAGCGCACTGTTCGAGGATGGGCAGTGCGCGACGCTCGCGCCGGCCGCGGCCAGCTGGTCCAGCTCGCCGTCGGTCGGGTGGACGTTGTGCGCCAGCACGCTGCGCCGCCCGAGCAGCCGGTAGCGGCCGTAGGTGTCCATGTAGGAGGCGCACTCGGGGAACAGCCCGCGCACGGTGTCGACCTCCGCGGTGTTCTCGTTGACGTGTGAGGTAAACAGCGCGCCGTCCACGTCGCGCAGCAGCGCCGCGCAGGACTCCAACATCGGCGCGCTGGTCGAGAGCGAGAATCGGGGGGTCACGGCGTAGCGCAGCCGGTCCTTGCGGTGCCAGCGGCCGGCCAGCGCCAGCCCGTCCTGGTGCGCCTGCTCCGGGGTGGTCAGCAGCTCCGGGCGTAGCAGCCGGTCGCTGACCACCAACCCGGCGTTGACCCGTAGTCCGCTGGCCGCCGCCCGCTCGAACAGGAAGTCCACCGCGGACGCGAAGTGTGCCCCGAAGACGAGCGCGGTCGTGGTGCCGGCCCGGATCAGCCCATCGACGAACTCGGCGGCCACCGCGCGCGCGTAGTCGGCGTCGGCCATCCGGGCCTCCTCCGGCAACGCGCAGCGGTCCAGCCAGTCCAGCAGCGGCATGCCCAGCGCGCCGATCACCCGCACCTGGGGGAAGTGGACGTGGGTGTCCACCAAACCGGGCAGCACCACGCCGCCGGTCAGGTCGACCACCTCGGCGTCCGGGTGCGCCGCGCGGATCCGGCTGAACGGTCCCCGGTCGGTGATCACACCGTCGGTGACGGCGATCCCGGCGTCGGACTCGGCCCGCAGCGCCCCGCCGGTGAACGGCGAATCGGGGGTGTCCAGCGCGGTCCCGCGATAGATCGTCATCGGGTCGCCTCCGCCGTCTCGGCGCTCGCCTCGGCGCTCGCGGGACGCTCGCGCTGAAACCGCAGCAGCAGGTCAGCGGCCACGCTCACGGCGATGGTAGCCGGCTCCTTACCGGTGATCTCCGGTAGCCCGATCGGGGTGGTGATGCGAGCCAGCGCCGCCTCGTCGTGCCCCTCCTCGGCCAGCCGCGTGGCGAACCGGCGCCACTTCACCGTGGACCCGATCAGGCCGATCGAGCCCAGGTGTCCGCAGCGCAGCGCGGCGTCGCAGAGCGCGACGTCCTCGGCGTGGTCGTGGGTCATCAGCAGCACGTGACAGCCGGCCGGCAGCTCGCCGAGCACCAGCTCCGGCACCACCGCGTGGTGGGTGTGCACCCGGGCCTCGGCGTCGGCGGTGAGCGCGGCCAACCGTTCCGGCTCGACGTGCTGCGCCCGCGAGTCGACCAGGTGCAGCTCGATGTCGTGCCGGGCCAGGATCCGGGCCAGCTCGCAGCCGACGTGGCCCATCCCGAAGATCGCCACCGCGGGCACCGTGTGCAGCGGCTCGAACAGCACGGTCACCTCGCCGCCACAGCACTGGACGCCGTACCGGGCCGGCGCCCGCTCGGTGAGGCCCCAGGTCCGGGTCTCGGGTTCCCGGGTGCCCGCGGCCAGCAGCTCGCGCGCCGCGAGCAGCGCCGACTGCTCCAGGTTGCCACCCCCGATGGTGCCCCAGCAGTCGTGCGCGGACACGACCATCTTCGCCCCGGCCTCCCGGGGCGCGTGCCCGCGCACGGCCAGCACGGTCACCAGCACCCCGGGCACCCGCTGCTCGCGCAGCCGCGCCATCGCGCTCATCCAGTGCATTTCTAGGTGCCGCCTCCGGCGATCTGGGCGACGGGCGCCTCCGTGGGGCGCATGGGGGCATCCGTGGAGCGAGCGCGCTGGATGGCCCAGAACACCTGCTCGGGGGTGGACGGGCAGCCCAGGTCGACGCAGTGCCCGGTCGGGCCGAACGCGGCGACCGCCTCGCGTAGCGCCTCCCGCACGCTGAAGGCCAGCATCAGCGGCGGCTCGCCGACCGCCTTCGACCCGTACACCGCGCCGTCCTCGTGCGCCTTCTCCAGCAGCGCCACGTTGAACACCTCGGGCATCTCCGAGAAGCTGGGCAGCTTGTAGGTGCTGGCCGCCTGGGTGGCCAGCCGGCCGCGGGACGGCCCGTCGCCGGTGTCCCAGCGCAGGTCCTCCAGGGTCAGCCAGCCGGCGCCCTGTACGAACCCGCCCTCGACCTGGCCCAGGTCGACCAGCGGGGACAGGCTGTCGCCCACGTCATGCACGATGTCCACCCGGCGCAGCCGGTAGGCCCCGGTGAACCCGTCCACCTCCACCTCGCTGGCCGCCACCCCGTAGGCGAAGTACTTGAACGGCGAGCCGTGCATTCGCTTGGGGTCCCAGTGCAGCCCCGCGGTGCGGTAGAAGCCGGCCGCCCACAGCTGCGCCCGCTGGTGGTAGGCGAGGTTTATCAGCTCGGCGAAGATCAGCTCGCGGTCAGCCCCTAGTCCGGTCACCTTGCCGTCGATGAACCGGACGTCGGCCGGGTGCACGCCGAGCTCTTCGGCGGCCACCTCGGCCAGCCGGGCCTTGATCTGCTCGCAGGCGTTCTTCACCGCGCCGCCGTTCAGGTCGGCGCCCGAACTTGCCGCGGTGGCCGAGGTGTTGGGCACCTTGTCGGTGCGGGTGGCGCTGATCTTCACCGCCGCCAGCGGGACCTGGAAGACGTCGGCCACCACCTGGGCGACCTTGACGTTCAGGCCCTGGCCCATCTCGGTGCCGCCGTGGTTCAGGTGGATCGAGCCGTCGGTGTAGACGTGCACCAGCGCGCCGGCCTGGTTCA
>DATHIT010000801.1:0-4918 GCA_035489915.1 Pseudonocardia sp.
GTGTGCAGCAGGTCTCGCGCGATCTCGCGGCGTTCACTCTTGGGGATGCCACGCAACTTCAACCCGAAGCTGACGTTGTCAGCCACCGACAGCCACGGATACAACGACGACTGCTGAAAAATCATGCACCGGTCCGGTCCGGGCCTGGTTACCGGCTCGCCGTCTGCTTCGATCGATCCCGACGTCAACGGCTCCAGCCCGGCGATCATCGACAGCAAGGTACTCTTCCCGCACCCGCTGGGCCCGAGTACCACGACGAATTCGCCCGGTGCGACGTCGAGGTTGATGCCGTCCACCGCAAGGACTTCCGGACTGGTGTGGTCGAACCTCTTGGTGACGGCGCGGCAGCTCACCGCGCCGGTTGGCTGTTCGGTCGTCACGTCCCGCCTCCGTTCGTCATTGGTTGCCACCACAGCAGCCGGTTCTGGAGCTGCCGGAACAGGACGTCGAGCAGGTATCCGCTCAACCCGATCACGGTCATTGCGAAGAACACCAGGCTGGCATTGAAGGTGTTGCGCGCCAACATGACTACCTGGCCGAGCCCGGTTCCAACGCCCACTGCTTCGGCGAGCAGGACGACCATCCACGCGGCAAAGAGATTCAACCGCAGGCTCTGCAGGATTCCTGGCAGGATTGACGGCAGGATCACTTGGAGCAGGATCTGCGGCTTGGTGGCGCCCATGGTGCGAGCCACGTTGACATAAGTGGCCGGGACGTCGTTGATGAGGCTGATGGTGGCGAGCGTCATGACGAAGTACACCCCGATGAACACCATGAACACCGCTGGCGCGTTACCGATGCCGAACAGGAAGATCGATACCGGCAGCCACGCGATGGGGGATATCGGGGCCAGCAGCGTGACAGTCGGCAGGACGAGTCCCCGCACCACACGGAACTGGCTGATCAGTACTCCCGTGATCAGGCTGGCGGCGAACCCCAGGACCAGGCCGGCGAGCACGCGGAGCACGGGCGCCAGGACCGTGGTCAGCACCGCGACCACCGGGGACGCCTGCTGTGCACCGATCCTCGCGTTGTCGAAGAACTTGGCCTGACTACTGAAGTCGCGCAAGAAGATGTGCGGCGGTGGCAGCAGAAGCTCGGGAGCCCAGCCCAAAGCCCAGGCCAGTTCCCAGATTCCGGCGAATACAACGACCGAAGCTACCCACCAGCCGGCCGCTGTCGCGATCCGGCGATAGCGGCGCGGCCGGGAGTTGTTCGCCTTGCTCGAACGCGCCCGTGCGCTTACGCCGACAGCAGTGGTAGTGCTCACGCGCTCTTTGCCTTCAGCGAGCGGTACAGATCTTGGTTTTCGGCGACCACCTGCTCGAGCAACGACCAATCGAAGATCTGCTGGCCGGGCAGCGTTTTCACGTAACCCAGGTCCTTCATACCGACCGCGCGGTCGAGCATGAACTGCGCCTTGGTGCGCTGGTCGACGATGTTGGGCTGTTTGCTCGAGGCGTCGAGCGCGTCTTCGAAGCTGGTCTTGAAGTAGGTTCCCACGGTGTCCTTCACGGCCGCTTGGCGATCCTGCTCGGCCTGCTGCTGGGCGACCAAGAGACCCTTGATAACGGCTTTGACCGCTGCGGGATTTGCCGTGAGCAGGGGATTGCGGACTGCAAGCACACAATCGGTGTAATGAGGACCGTAGACGTCCTTGCCATCGGACAGCTTTACAGCGCCGGAGCGTGCATTGAGAGCCTGCGTCGCGTAGGGCTCGATGTGACACATGCTGTCCACCGACCCGCTGATGAACGCCTGCGCGAGTTCTGGTGAGGTACCGAAGTACCGCACCTGCACGTCTTTGAACGACATGCCGGCCTTCTTCAGGTAGTCGTACGGCAGCATTTCCAGGGTGTCGGCCTGGAACGTTCCCAATGTCTTACCGGCCAGGTCGGCAGCGGAGTTAATTCCCGGCTGCGCGACGATCGAGCAGCCTTCTACTCCGCCGCCCGCGACGATGGTCACGGGTGCGCCGGCGTCGTACAGGGTCATGAACTGGGTGTAGGGCAACAGTGACATGTCGACCTGCCCAGCGCCGAACAGCGTAACGATATCGGCGTTTGTCGGGGTGACGACGAAATCAATTGCGGCACCGCCGGCTTCGGCAAGATTGCGTTCCTTGACAAGAAAGATGCCGAGATTGCAGAAGCCAGTGCCATGCGTGGCCTTCATTGTGGTCACGCCCCCGGCGGTAGTGGCAGTGGTCCCCGACCCGGCGTTGGAACAGGCCGATAGCAGCCAGGACGGCACGGCAACGGCCACGCCGGCAACGGCAGCGTTCCGAAAGAAGTTGCGACGGTTCAACGAGGGGATGTTCAGCTGGTCGGTCATTTGGCGGTCTCCTTTGCGGTTTCTGCGTTGAGCTCATCGTTGAGCAGGTCGAACATGACGGCGTTCACAGGTGGCATCGCATCCTCGGGCACGAGGTTGAGGGAACGCAGACTGTCCCAGCGCCCGAACACGGCAGGGGTCATGTCGCGTATGTCAACCTGGGCGGGCTGACGCCGGGCAGCCGCCACCAGCTCGTCGAGTTCGAATCCGGGGTAGAACTCGGCGGCGTGCCGAATCGCTGCGGGAAGGTCGGCCCGGATCAACTCGTTGGCCCGCAGCATGGCCCGGATGGCGGCCCGCACCCGGTCAGGCCGCTCGCGCAGGAACTTCGCCGATACCACCAAAGTGGTGTCGGGGAACGGGTTCCCCCACAGCTCGGTACCGTCGGAAAGCACGTGAGCCCCAGCAGCGCGGACTCGGCCTGCGAATGGCTCAGCCAACGACACTGCGGCAAGTTCCCCTGCGTACCAGGCCTCGATAGCGTCATTGAGCACATCGAAATAGCGCAGCTCCACATCTGTCATGCGAAGCCCCGCCGCGGCCAGCACGTCGTGCAGGAGCACCTCCATCGGATCGGACCGGAAGGTGCCGACGGGTTCGCCGGCCAGCGATGCGGCGTCGACGACCGGCTCCCGGGTCAGGACCGAGATTCCCATCAGGCCGCTTCCGGCCACCATGACGGGCGGATCGGGCCGAAAGGCGTCGATCAGTGGCTGGGTGAACGCGGCCGTCCCGAGATCCGCGACGCCGGTGGCCAAAAGGTCTGCGGTGGAGCTGATGTCGTCGAAATATGGGGCCTCCACTCGCAGACCTTCATCGGCGAACAGGCCTTCGCCGACGGCCACGAACAGCGGCAGATTCGACAGCGAGCAGCCGTGGGTGAGAATGAGTCGGTCGTTGCTCACGCTGCACATCCCCCATGATGGCAGTCGCTTTCCCGCGCGAGTGGCACCGTCGTGACGTCGGTCCGGACGACATCCCATCCCGGCGGCGAGTCCGGCGTACCGGCGACCACAGCAGTGGTGCGGACGATGAGATGTTCGGCTCCGGTGGCCGATAACAAGGCGACGGCGTCATCGAAGGTGATCGCGATGACCGGTCCGCCCAGGTCTGCGTGCGTTCCAATGCGGATGTCGACGCCGGGCATGGCGATCCAGCCTGAGGCCAGTTCGGGAAAGCCGGTCGAACCAACCGCACGACCAGGGGTCAGCGTGCGTAGGGCGGTACGCACGTGGCCCGGCAGGGTCGGGTCAGCCGGGTCGGCGGCGACCAGGTCAACCGCCGCGCCGCAGCAGGACCGGCGATTGCCCGCGGCGATGTGAAGGCGTCGGCTCAGGACAGATTCGAGCAGGTCAAAGGCATGATCGGGGGCTGCGCCCGGCCACTCTAGGACGGAGAGTCGAGCAATTGTGTCCTGTATACAACGCATGAAGAGCATTAGATTGGGACAGTATTTCGAACGTGTTACCCCAGTTGCCTACTTTTGTTAAGGGTGCAGAAGGTGACTACCGACGTATCGCTCCACGCGACGGAGTGACGATGACGGTGGCTGGTCAACTCACGGCCAATTGGATCAGTGCCCGGCTCTACCAGACTTGACCGGAAACTGACTTCTGTTATCTGTGGCGGGCTGCTTTTTGGACGAGCTTCACCCGGGAGGTGAGGTCGAGTTTGGTGTAAATGTGGGTGAGGTGGGCCTGTACGGTGCGCGGTGAGATGAACAGCCTTGTGGCGATCTCACTATTGGTCAGTCCCTCACTGACGAGTCGAACAACATCAAGCTCAGCGGGGGTCAGTGACGCCCACCCGCTGCTGGCGCGCTTACGGCCGCCACGGCCGCGTTGTGCGTAAGCGATCGCTTCTTCGGTGGACAGTCCGGCACCCTCCTCCCATGCGGAGTCGAACTCCTTCTGGCCCATGGCATCTCGCAGCGCCGCAACTGAGGCCTGGTAGCCGACTTCGTGAATCATGAAGCGAACCACGCCGATGCGTTGTCGGATGGCATCTGCGGCACCGTAGAGCCGCGCTGCGTCGTGGTGGCTGCCGGTGTCTCCGACAATATCGGCGAGGCACTCGAGGATGTCGGGAACGCCCACCTGCGCGTCGATTTCGGCAGCTTGTGCGAGCGCATCGTGGGCGTCGCGATCCGCCCGTTCGCGTTGCCCGTGGGCCCTCGATACCCGCGCCCGGGTCGTGAGCGCCACCATCTGGTGCCAGCCTGCAGTCGAGTCGACGCCAGCGTCGGCCCAGCGGCGGGCCTCGGCGAGGTCACCGCCCGCCAATTCAGCCTCGGCCATGCGGGCGCACGTGGTCACCGCCATCGCCGGCCGGACACCAAGGTGCTCCCACGTCGCCTGACCAGCGTGTTGGGCTGCCGCAGCATCACCGGCGGCGAGGGCCGCTGCCGCCAATGCCGAGTAGCCGAGGCCCAGCATGAATTCGCCGAACTCGGCGGCGGCCTCGATGGCCGCCTCGGCCGCGGCTTGAGCCGCCGTCGCCTCACCGTGGTATGCGAGGGCAAAGCCCAGGCCCTGGAGGCCCGTCACCTTCCAGATCGGGTCGTGGGTCGCCTCGGCCTCGGCAA
>DATHIT010000802.1:0-7146 GCA_035489915.1 Pseudonocardia sp.
CGGCTTCACGTTCCAGACGCTGCTGGACGAGGGCGAGAAGGCGCAGGTGCCGTTCTCCGTCGCCGGCGGCATCAACGTCGGGACGATCACCGCGGTCCAGCGCGCCGGAGCGACCGTCGCCGTCGCCGGTGGTGCCATCTATGGCGCGGATGACCCCGCGGTCGCCGCGAAGGCTCTCCGCGACGCGATCGTCTGATCGAGATCGTGGGCGCACGCCCCGGCGTTCAGGCCGGGGTCAGTACCGCAACGGCACCTATCCTTGGACAGCGCTGGAAGCTGAACGTTCGGAGCGATACCCACGTGGCGAAACGGCTCAGCGACCAGAATGGCAAGGCGCCGAAACATCCCCATATCGGGAATATGGGGATGTTTCGGCAACGCCGCCAGGCGAGGCCCGCGTGCGCGGCGGATGTCTGGGGTTCGCTCAGCCGGCCGACTTGTATCGGGTAGGGCGGATCTGCCTGTCCTACCGTGTCCAGGATGTGATGGTGGAGTTGGCCGATGTGGCAGAACCCAGCTGGAAGGTCTACTTGTGCCCGGTCTGACCTATCGCAGGGTGGCCGGGCGGGAGGGCGGTCCGGTGCGCTGGCTCAGCCGGTCCAGTACGTCGTCCAGGTCGCCGAGCAACCGGTAGCGGTGCAGCGACGGCGCGGCGGAGCCGAGGTCCTGGTGCCTGGCGACCCCGGCGAGGAAGTCAGCCACCCGGTTCGCGTCCGGCAGCAGGTCGCCGGGGAAGTAGCGGCGGTCGGCGCCCGAGAGGCCCGTGGGGTCGCCCCGTTCAGCCCACCAGCCCAGCTCCTCGTGCCAGCCGGCACGGATTCGCCCGTCGGCCGCGGTATCGCCTAGCGAGGCGCCCACGGCCGGCGTGCGGGCGGTCCCCAGCTCGATGGTCACGCCGAGCGCCTGCTGAGGCATCGGCGGATGCACCCACGCCGCGTACACCACGAGGCGGCGGCGGGTCAGCTCTTGGCTGATCGCATCCACGTACTCGGTCAGGACATGCCGGCAGGTGCTCGTGGCCATCGCTACCCCGTGCTCATGAGCGACTGCTCGTCGAGTAACGGCCGCATTTGGACCGACGCGCCGAATGACCGCCGTGACGAGCAGATGTGCAACCCGGCTTACTGTCTAACCAGGGCAGCGCGCAGCATATCGCCGGGGCAGCCCGGGGACTAGGAGTTGTCGTGTCCTGGCTGTGCGTGTCCCTGGTCCGACGCGCGCAGGATGAGCAGGGTGATCTCGCTGGGCGCGAAGACCCGCAGCGGCGGGCCCCAGAAGCCGGTGCCCCGACTGGTGTAGAGCTGGGTGCGCTGGCCGTGTCGGCTGAGCCCGGCCAGCACCGGCTGCTCGATACTGACCAGGTAGTGGAACGGCCAGATCTGCCCGCCGTGGGTGTGCCCGGAGATCTGCAGGGCGACGCCGAGCCTGGCCGCCTCGGCCACCTGCCGGGGCTGGTGGGCCAGCAGCAGCACGGGGACCTCGGGATCCGCGCCGGCCAGCGCCGCCTCCAGGTCGGGTCCGTGCCCGGGCATTTTGCCGGCGCCGGCGGGGTCGTCGGTGCCGGCGACCACCAGCCGGTCACCGCCCCGACAGACCACCCGGTGCCGGTTGACCAGGGGTTCCCAACCGAGCTCGGTCATCCGGCTCAGCCAGCCCGGTGCCTCGCCGAAGTGCTCGTGGTTGCCGACCACGTAGAACTTGCCGAGCTCGGCGCGCACCCCGGCGAGCGGATCGACCTGCGCTCGGCGCCGCGCGACCGAGCCGTCGGCGAGGTCACCGACGTGGCAGGCCATCTCCGGGTTGAGCCCGTTCACCACCTCGACGACCTTCTCCGACCAGCGTTTCCGGTCGATCGGGCCGAAGTGGGTGTCGGCGATCACGGCCACGCGCAGTCCGTCCAGACCGGGGCCGAGGTCCGGGATGGCGACCTCGACGGTGCGGACCCGGGGAACCCGGCGCGCCTCGATCACGCCATACACGACCAGCGCCAGCGCGATGACCAGTACGGCGACCGCCACGATCCGGGCCCGAGTCGGGTTGGGCACCCCCGCCAGGAGCAGCGCTGGACGGGCGATGTTGCCGATCACCGACCAGCTGAACAACACCCAGGTGACGCCCAGCAGGGTGTCGCCCGCGCGGGCCGCCGCGTCCAGCTGTCGAGGTCCGTGCCCGAGGAACATCAGCGTGGGCAACCCGAGGAAGGCAAGCACGAACACCGCCGTGCCGGCCGCGAGCACCGAGGTCGGCCACGTCGGGCTGGCCAGCAACGTCCACCAGGGCAGCAGGAACAGTAGGGCGAGTATTGCGAGCACCTGGAGCAGGCGTGGGGCATACCGCAGAAGCCGCATCGGCGGGCGTCGTCCTTCGCGCAGTGGGTTGCACAGTGGGTGCAGCGCGCGAGCCCAGCCCGGCGCCGTGGGCTCCACCGAGCATAACAGCCCGCCGTTCTGTTATGCCTCGCCCGTCCCGGCTCCGGTCCCGGCAGCGGTGTGCTCAGAGCGCCGACTCAGTGTGCTGAGAGCCCCGACTCGCGGGGTAGGTGCCGACGGTGACGGAGCCGGGCGGTGCCGGTGCGTGCCAGGTAGACCAGCAGGGACACGCCGAACATGGCGGCGCAGAGCAGTAGCCAGCGGGCCAGGTACGGCTGCTGGGTCAGCCCGGTGGCGACCTGGTAGCTGATGGCGCCCTGCCGGACGATGCCGGGGAAGAACAGCAGGAAGGTCAGGCCGACGCCGAGCAGCGGCACGCGCAGGTAGTTGATCCCGGGTCCGGGTCGCACCCGGGTCAGCGCTCGATCGGCGGCCGCGTAGAGCGGGAACACCACCAGGTCGTGCGCCACGACCGCGGCGAGGAACCAGAACAGGATCCTCGGCCAGGCCGGGTCGACCAGCACCCCCAGCGCGGCGTAGCCGGCCAGCGCAAGACAGCTCAGCAGCACCAGCAGGTGCAGCGGGTGCGCGCCGTAGAACGCCTTCCAACGGAGGATCACGTCGCGCTCCTGAACTCGATGGACCCGACCCACTTGGTGTTGTGCACCCCGGGCAGCGCCGGCACGATCACCCGGGCCGGCGCGCCGTGGTCGCGGCTCAGCGGCGCGCCGTTCACCGAGAGCGCCAGCAGTGCGTCGGGGTCGAGCACCTGGTCGGCGGTGAGGGTGGCCCTGGCGAACGCCCCCTGTGGCTCCACCGAGGTGACCACCGCGGAGGTTGGCGTGGGCACCCCGGCCAGCGCGGCCAGTTCGCGCAGCCGGACACCGGTCCAGCGTTGCGTCACCGACCAGCCCTCCACACAGGCGATCGGCAACGTCGCGGTGTGCTGATCGAGCGCGGCCAGCGCGGCGGCGTCCAGCGTCATCGCCCGAGGACCGCCGGCCAGGCTCAGCCGCCAGTTCGGCCCGGCCAGCTCATCGGTGATCCCGGCGGCCAGCGCGGTCCGGTTGACCTGGAAGTCGTTCGGTCCGTCGCCGTAGGAGCGCCCGCGCGGCAGCAGCAGCGCGGCGCTGCGCAGCGGCCCGCCGATGGTCTGCCCGACGGTGAGCGCCGCGACCAGCAGCGAGCCGCCGCCGACCACGGCCAGCAGCCCTCGGCGGGACAGCGTGGGCGCCGCCGGGTCGACGGCGACCAGGCTGTCCGGGTCCTCGGGGTGGGCCGGCTCGGGCCGGGTGTCGGCCAGCGGGGTGCGCAACTCGGCGCGCAGCGAGCGGGACCGCAGCCCGGCCACCGTGTGCGGGAGCTTCACCGCGACGTGCACCACGATGCCGGCAATGAACACCCACGCCCCGAAGTAGTGCGCGGTGTAGAAGTCGAACCCGAACACGTAGTCGTACTGGATGTTCAGCACCCCGGTGGCGATCTCGAACAGGATCCCGCCGACCACCGCGAGCAGCGAGATCCGCTCGATCACCTGGGCCAGCGAGCGCGCCGGCGGCCAGGCGAACAGCCGGGGGACCACCGACCAGAGCTTGGCCGCCACCACCGGGATCAGCACCAGACCCAGCCCGACGTGCAGCCCCTGGCTCAGCCGGAACAGCCAGGACGGCCGGGTCGGCCAGTCGAAGAAGGGCAGGTGCAGCCAGCCCACGTTGCCCGGGAATGCCTGACCGAACTGGGGTCCGTACGCGATGTAGTCCAGCAGCCCGGTGATGATCACGACGGGCAGGCAGGCCAGCAACACCGCGCCGAACACCGAGGTCAGCCAGGGGCCGCGCAGTGGGCTGCGCCATTGCCGGGTGCGGCCCGTTCCGGGCGGGCGGAGCCGTTCCAGGGCGCGCCAGGCCGAGGCGGGAAAGCCGTAGCGCGGCGGCGGCGGCGCTGGCGCGGCCGGCCTGGCCGAGGTTCGGGGCATGCGGCGACGGTAGCCAGCCGATCTTGGCCCGGGAGCCCGCAGAGGTGATCCGTAATCACCTGGTAAGCGCTGGTCGCCGCCCTGCCCGGTGTGGCGCCACTAGCCTCGGCCGGGTGCGCATCATGATCACCGGCGGGGCGGGATTCATCGGGTCCCACATCGCCGACCTGCTCGCCGACCACGGCCACCAAGTCCTGCTGCTGGACGCACTGCTGCCCCAGGCACACGGCCGCGCCGGCCCGCCGCCGTGGACCGACCGGCACGAGCTGGTGATCGGCGACGTCCGGGACGGCGAGCTACTGCGCCGGCTGCTGCCCGGGGTCGACGCGGTCTGCCACCAGGCGGCCATGGTCGGGCACGGGGTCGACCCGTCGGACGCCCCGGACTACGCCGCGCACAACGTCTACGGCACGGCGGTGCTGCTCGCGGCCATGCACGCAACCGGGGTGCGCCGGCTGGTGCTGGCCGGCTCGATGGTGGTCTACGGGGAGGGTCGGTACGACTGCCCGGTGCACCCCGCGGTGCGACCCGGGCCACGCCGCCCGGCCGACCTGGCCGCCGGCCGGTTCGAGCCACCCTGTCCTCGGTGCGGTGCGCCGCTGGTCGGCGGGGTGGTCGAGGAGGACGCCCAGTTGGACCCGCGTAGCACCTACGCGGCCAGCAAGCTGGCCCAGGAGCACCTCGCCTCGGCGTGGGCGAGGCAGACCGGGGGCTCGGTGTGGTCGCTGCGTTACCACAACGTGTACGGGCCGAGGATGCCTCGGGACACCCCGTACGCCGGGGTGGCCTCCCTCTTCCGCTCCGCGCTGGCCAGGGGTGAGGCGCCCCGGGTGCTGGAGGACGGCCGGCAGCGGCGGGACTTCGTGCACGTCGGCGACGTGGCCGAGGCGAACAGGTTGGCGCTGCTCAGCGAGCCGCCGGGGCCATTCACGGCGGTGAACGTGTGCTCGGGCGAGCCGCACACGGTGGGTGAGCTGGCCGGCACCCTGGCGGCGGCGATGGGCGGACCGGAGCCGCTGGTCGTGGGTGGCGCCCGGGCCGGCGACGTCCGGCACGTGGTTGCCTCGCCCGCCCGGGCGCGCGAGCAGCTCGGCTTCCGGGCCCGGGTGCGCTTCGCCGAGGGGGTGGCCGCGTTCGCCACCGACCCGCTGCGTGATCCGGCGCGGGAAATCGGGCACGGAACTCCCGGGGCAGGCCATAAGGTCCCCGATGTGGCAGCCGCTGGCCTTGGCGCGGACGTGGTGTTGCCGTGCTTGAACGAGGCGCAGGCGCTGCCCGGCGTGCTGGCCCGGCTGCCCGCCGGCTACCGGGCGATCGTGGTGGACAACGGCAGCACGGACGACACCGTCGCGGTGGCCACGGCGGCCGGTGCGACCGTGGTGGCCGAACCCCGTCGGGGCTACGGCGCCGCGGTGCACGCCGGGGTACTGGCGGCCACCGCGGACTACGTCTGCGTGCTCGATGCGGACGGCTCGCTGCCCCCGGAGCTGCTACCCACCCTGGTCGCCGAGCTGGCCGCCGGGCGCGCAGACCTGGCGGTGGGCCGGCGGCGGCCGGTCGGGCGGGGTGCCTGGCCCTGGCACGCCCGGGTGGGCAATGCGCTGATCGCCGGGCTGCTGCGCCGGCGCGGGGTGGCGGTGCACGACATCGCCCCGGTCCGGGCGTTCCGCCGGGCTGCCCTGCTGGACCTGGGTATCCGGGATCGGGCGTTCGGCTATCCGCTGGAGCTGCTGCTGCGGGCCGGCGCGGCAGGCTGGCGGGTGCACGAGATCGACGTGGAGTACCGGCCCAGAACCGGTGGGCGGTCCAAGGTGTCCGGCTCGGTGCTCGGTACCGCGAGGGCGGTACGGGACATGGTTGCGGTGCTGGCGCTGACCCGCGCGGGCCAGCCTGGATGAGGGGCACGTATGAGTACGTTTGTGCTGGTGCACGGCGGGTGGCACGGTGGCTGGTGCTGGCGGAAGGTGACCCCGCTGCTGCGCGCCGGCGGACACGAGGTGTACACACCCACGCTGACCGGCCTGGGGGAGCGGGCGCACCTGGCCAACCCGTCGATCGACCTGGCCGCGCACGCCAAGGACGTCACCGCGCTGCTGGAGTACGAGGATCTGCGGGACGTGGTGCTGGTCGGGCACAGCCTTGGCGGCGCGGTGATCAGCGCGGCGGCCGATGTGGCCGCCCACCGGCTTCGCCGGCTGGTCTACCTGGATGCCTTTGTGCCCGAGGTGGGGCAGTCGGTGTTCGACCTGCTCCCGGTGCCCCGCCGGGAGTCCTTCGAGCAGCAGGCCCGCGACCACGGGCAGGGCTGGCTGGTCCCGCTCGACTGGGACACCGCGCTGGACGGCTGGGGGATCACCGACCCGGCCGACCGGGAGTGGATGCGACCCCGGTTGAGCCCCCAGCCGCTGGCGGTGTTCAAGCAAGCCAGAGCCGGCGGTGCCGACCTGTCCGGGCTGCCGTCCAGCTACCTGCACTGCCTGGGTAACCCAACCGTCGCCACCTTCCAGCCCTTCGCCGACCGGGCCGCCGCGGATCCCGCGACCTGGTCGCTGCACCAGCTGGACGCCTGGCACGAGCCCATGATCACCGCACCCGATGAGCTCGCCAAGGTGCTCACCGGGGCAGCTAACTGACGACGACCTCGATCTTCGGTTCGGCGCTGAGCGTGCGGGTCACGTAGCAGACCCGCTTGGCCGACTCGGCCAGCTTGGCCAGCTCGTCAGCGGTCGGGCTGCTGGCCCGCACCTCGATCCGGAACGAGACGAACTGCGGGCCGTCCAACCGGCCTGTCACGTCTACCTC
>DATHIT010000803.1:0-2300 GCA_035489915.1 Pseudonocardia sp.
ACAGGTAGTCGGCACCTCGGACACGTTATTGCTTGTCCTAGGCCCCCATCTCTTGTTCAAGGTCCCAACTCTTGTCCCCGGCGAACCACCCGAGCCCACCCCGGCGAGCCACCCGGGCGGCATCTCCTCGACGTAATTCCCTGAATTGTGGCCGTTCTTCTCAGCGGCTCCGGGCTAGCTGCGTCTTCCCTGGTCGTGGTGAGGTGTGTCAAGGGTCGAACTTGTTCGAGCCCGCAGGGCCGCGAAGCGCCCTTGACTCACCTCGCCGCGACTAGCAAAATCACGCAGCCCGGCGACGCGAACCACATTCACCTACAACCCGCGAACCACCCACAGCTATGCACCCCCGCGAACCACCCACACCTATGCACCCCGCGAACCACCCGCACCTACCTGCGAAGCACCCCGGCAGCTGCCCGTCAGTGTGGCTCTTCGGAAATGTCTGGGGTTGCTGGGATGATTGGGGCTCGTGTGGCGTGAGGGATTGTGGGGGTGGGGCACGTGATGGGGCGGTCGCATGCGTTGTCGGGGTGGTGTGCCGGGCTGGCTGTGGCGCCGATGGTGGGTTTGACGTCGGTGGCGGAGGTGATCCCGTTCGCCGCTGCGACCGCCGGCTATGCATTGCTGCCAGATCTAGATCACCCAGGTGCCAGCGCATCGCGGTTGCTCGGTCCGATCACCAGGATCATCTCCGGCGCCGTACGGGCGTTCTCCGGTGTGCTGTACGCGATCACCAAAGGACCACGTGACGAGGACAGCACCGGGCGGCACCGGCACGCGAGCCACACCCTCGCAGCCGCCATCCTGCTCGGCTTCCTGACCTCCAGTGCCGCGGCCGCCGGCGGCTGGCGAGCCGTCCTCGCAGTCGCCTTGCTCGGCCTGATCCTCGCCGCCGACGTACTAGGCGACTGGGTCCTCGCAGTGGCCGTCGCCGCCGGCGCCTGGTCGCTCAGCGGCACCTGGCTGCCAGGCACTCCAGCGGTAGAGGCCCTGCGCGGCGGCCTCGACGAGATCGGCGGTTGGATCGGCGTCGCCGTGACGGTCGGCATGTTCGTGCATTGTCTCGGCGACAGCCTGACCCGCTCCGGCTGCCCCTGGCTCTGGCCGCTCCCGATCCGCGGCGAGACCTGGTACGAGATCCGCCTTCCACGCGCCCTCCGGTTCCGCACCGGCGGCTGGGTGGAGAACCTCCTGATCGCACCCGCACTCCTGGTCGGCACCGTCCTGCTACTACCCGGCGCCCTGCCAGTACTACGCGACGTCCTGACCGCGATCCTGTCCACCACCTCGGTCTGGATCGCCGGTAGCCAATAGATCGAACCAGTCGGTACCATCTCATCCATGACCAGACACGGATGGACGGCCGACGGGTACGAAAACGTGGCGGATGCCTTCGCGGCCAACTTCACGGAACAAGGTGAGCTGGGCGCGGCTTTCGCGGCGTACCGGGACGGCGAACTGGTGGTCGACCTCTGGGGCGGTCGCGCCGACGGCGACACCGGCGAGCCTTGGCGGCAGGACACGATCCAGCTGATCTTCTCCGGCACCAAGGGGCTGGCTTCGGCGTGCGTGCTGCTGCTGGTCGAGCGCGGCCTGGTGGACCTCGATCGCCCGCTGGCGTTCTACTGGCCCGAGTTCGCCGCCGCCGGCAAAGGCGCGATCACAGTCGCCGAGGTGCTTTCCCACCAAGCCCGCCTGCCTGGCGCCGACTTCAGCCAGGTGGACATCCTCGACCACGACGCCGTGGCCTCACTGCTCGCGGCGCAGGTGCCGGCCGAGGACCCGCGGGCGGGCTTCATGTACCACGCGATCACTTGGGGCTGGCTGGTCGACGAGCTCGTACGCCGTACTGACGGTCGCCCACTCGGCCTGTTCTTCGCCGAGGAGTTCGCACAACCCCTCGACCTCGAGGTCTGGATCGGCCTGCCATCCGAACTCCACGCCAAGGCCTCCACGATGGTCGCCGCGGACGGCGTACTGGCGGACGCCGAGGAAACAGACCCGCTGCGCCAACTCACGCGCAATCCTCTGCTGGTCCCGGGAGCCGAGAAGATCTGGAACAGCCCGGGATACCGCGGCGCCGGGCTGGCGGCCGTCGGGGGATTCGCCACAGCTCGTGGGATGGCCCGCTTCTACGCCTCCTTGCTGGGCGAGGTCGACGGCGTCCGCGTCCTGAAGCCCGAGACCGTCGACCGAGGCCGCCGCGAGCTCCGCCGCGGAATCGAGCCGCTCTGGGGGAGTGAGATGGCTTACGCGGCCGGCTTCGAACTGCACACCTCAGCCGCCAATCTCGGCGCCCC
>DATHIT010000804.1:0-38502 GCA_035489915.1 Pseudonocardia sp.
GACGCCGCCGGGGAATCGGCAGCCCATGCCGACGATGGCGATGGGGTCGTCGGTGGTGGCGGTGGTGGTCGCTGGGATGGGGATGACATCGTCGAGGACGCCGGTGAGTTGGTTGGTGATGTGTTGGCTCAGGGCGGCCGGGTTGGGGTAGTCGAAGACCAGCGTGGCGGGCAGGCGCAGACCGGTGGCCTTGTTGAGCCGGTTACGCAGATCGACCGCGGTCAGGGAGTCGAAGCCGAGCTCGGTGAACGCCCGGGCCGGCTCGATCGCCTCCGGCGAAGGGTGCCCGAGCACCGCCGCGGCCTGGGTACGCACCAGCTGGATCAGGATCCGATCACGCTCGGACCCCGGAGCCCGGGCCAACTGCTGATGCAGCGTGGAGGTATCTGGGGCGGCGTTGGCGGCCGAGCTGATCACCGGGCGGATCGGTCCGGAGAGTGCGTGCAGCAGCTGGGGCAGTGCCTGGCCCCGGGAGGCGGCGATGCGCAGCGTGTTGACGTCGAGCCGGCTGGGCACGAGCAACGCCTCGTCGCGGGTCAGGGCCAGATCGAGTACCGCCAGGCCTTCCTCGGCGCCGAAGTTGCCCCCGGAGTTGACCCGGGCCAACTGGCTCGCACTGAGGTTGCGACCGATCCCGATCTCGGCGACCCACGCCCCCCACGCCAACGACAACGCCGGCAATCCAGCCGCATGCCGATACGCGGCCAGACCGTCGAGGAACGCGTTGCCGGCGGAGTAGTTGCCCTGGCCGCCACCACCGAAGACCGCCGCCGTCGAGGAGAACATCACGAACGACTCGACGGGGTGGGATCGGGTGAGCTCGTGCAGGACCCAGGCCGTGTCGGTCTTGGATCGCATCACCGCGTCGACCTGGTCAGCGGTCAGCGAACCGACCACACCGTCATCGACGATCCCGGCTGTATGAACAACACCGGTCAGCGGGCAGCCGGCGGGCAGACCAGCCAACAAGCTGGTCATCACCGCACGGTCCGCGGTGTCCGCCGCGACGATGTGGACGTCGGCACCGGCCTCGGCGACCGCCGCGGCGACGACCGCGGGACCTGCCCCCGTACTGGACGCGCCGGGGCCGGAACGACTGACCAACAGCAGGTGCTGAGCCCGGCCGGTGTCGGCCAGATGCCGCGCGGTCAACCCACCCAGCGTGCCCGTGCCACCGGTGATCAACACCGCGCCGGCCACCCCGGGCTTCTCGGCGGCGCCGGATTCCTCGGCCGGGCTGGAGTCGTCGGAGGCCTCCGGCTCGGTGACCAGGCCCGCCGGGCGGACCAGGCGACGTCCGTGGGCTTGCCGGTCGCGGATGGCCAGCTCCGGCTCCGGCGAAGCGAACGCCTCGGTGAGCACACCCACCAGATCACCGCTCGGGTCAGCACCCGCCCCGGCCGGCAGATCCACCAACAACAGACGACCAGGATTCTCGGTCTGCGCCGACCGCAACAAACCCCACGCCGCCGCCGCGGCCAAATCGGCGACACCCTCCCCGGCCCGGACCGCGACCGCACCCCGTGTCAGCACCACCAGCCGGGTATCGGCGAGCGGGTCCAGGCTCAGCCACTGCTGGAGCAAGGCCACCACCTCGTTGGTCAGCCGCCGCGCCGCCCGCCCTTGATCACCATCGTCGGTCCGGTCCAGCCCACCGCAACCCACTGCGGTCAGCACCACCCCCGGCACCGGTCCGGCCGCGTCGGCCAGAGCCGCCAGGTCCGGATGGACCTCCGGCTCCACTCCCCCGGCTACCAGGCCCTCGACCACACCGAGCGAATCGGCGCCAACCACAACCCAACGCCCAGCCTCGGCGACTGGAGCGGTTGCCGGGTCCGTGTCGGGGAGCGCCTGCCACTCCACGCCGAAGATGGCCTCCTCCACGGGCTGGTCGGAGCTGGCCGACGAGGGTGCCGTGGGTACCGGTCGCAGCGCCAGCCGGCCGACCGAGATCACCGGAGAGCCCGCGCCATCGACCGCGAGCAGCGACACCGCACCATTGGGCCCGCGCCGCAGCCGGGCCCGCAACCCGGTGGCTCCGGAGGCGAACAGGGACACATCCGCCCAGACGAACGGCATCTGCGCGCCCTCGTCCAGCATGTTCATCCACACCGCGTGCAACGTGGCGTCCAGTACGGTCGGATGGATCCCGAACGCCGCCGCACCCATGTCGACATCCTCGGGTTGCGCCACCTCGACGAAGATGTCCTCGCCTCGTTCCCAGACGGCGCTGAGCCCCTGAAAGGCCGGGCCGTAGTCCTGCCCGGCGGCCGCCAACGACTCATACAGCCCGCCGATGTCGCGCGCGGTGGCGTCTCGCGGCGGCCACGCCGCGAAGTCGGTTGTCTCCTGATCGGCCGGGGACCCGCACGGGCCTATCTGTCCGCTCGCGTAGCGCACCCAGTCGGCGCCGGCGCCCTGGGGGCGAGCGTAGATCTCCAGGTCGCGCAGGCCGTCCTGGTCCGGGTTGCTGACGGTGATCTGGACCTGGATCTCGGTTTCCGGGGGCAGAACCAGTGGGGCGGCCAGGCTCAGCTCCTCGATACGGGTGCAACCGACCAGATGCCCCGCCACCACCGCCAACTCGACATAACCCGTACCCGGAAAAAACGGAAACCCACCCACCACATGCTCACCCAGCCACGGCTGAGTCCGCACCGACAACCGTCCGGTAACCACCCGAGCATCGCCATCAGCCAACTCCACCGCCGCTCCCAACAGCGGATGCCCGATCGAGTCCAAACCAGCCGACCGCAGATCCCCCGCCCCAGCCGACAACGACGACGGCCAGAACCGCTGATGCTCGAACGCATAAGTCGGCAACTCAACCCGAGAACCACCAACCAACACCCGGGCCCAATCAACAGCCACTCCGTGGACCCACAGCTCGGCCAACGAAGCCAACATCCGCTCGGCACCGCCGTCGTCACGACGCAACGTCCCGACCACCAAGGGACCTGCCCCGGATCCGCCGGCCTCACCCGGACCGGCCATGTCATCCAGCGTGGCGTCGATCGCCGCGGTCAGTACCGGGTGCGCCGAAACCTCGACAAAAACGCCGTGCCCGCGCTCACGCAAAACCCGTACAGCCCGATCGAACTGGACCGGCGCACGCAAACTCGCGTACCAGTAGCCAGCGTCCACCTCGGGCCCGGCCAACAACTCACCCGTCATCGCCGACACCATCGGCACTGTGGCCGGATTGGGCACAATTCCGGACAACGCGCCCAGTACCTGCTCGCGGATTCCTTCCACCTGCGGACCGTGCGAGGCGTAGTCGACGAGCAGAATCCGCGCCCGGACCCCCTCCCGCTCACACACCAGCAACAACCGCCGCAACTCGTCGAGCTCGCCGGACACAACGGTCGCGTCCGGGCCGTTCACCGCCGCTACCGCGACTCCGGCCCGTTCGGTCAACCAGGCCTCGACCTGCTCCAACGGCGCACCGATCGAGGCCATCCCGCCACGGCCGGACAACGTCCGCAACGCCTGGCTGCGCAAGGCGACGACCTTCGCCGCATCCTCCACACTCAGGATCCCCGCGACCACCGCGGCCGCGATCTCACCCTGGCTATGTCCCACCACCGCGTCCGGGCGCACCCCGGCCGCCTGCCACACCGCGGCCAGCGACACCATCACGGCCCACAGCGCCGGCTGCACCACATCGACCCGATCCCAGCTCGGCACATCCCGCTCACCGGCCAGCACCGCGCCGAGCGACCAATCCACGTAGGGACCCAGCGCCCGCTCACACTCGGCGAGGCGTGCGCTAAAGACCGGGCTGACCCCCGCCAGCTCGCGACCCATCCCGAGCCACTGCGAACCCTGACCCGGAAACACGAACACCGTCGGACCGCGGACAGCGGCGACGCCAGAAACGACGCCAGCGGCCGGCTCGCTACCGGTAACAGCCGCGAGCCCGCTCAACAAAACCGCACGATCACCGCCGACGACAACAGCGCGCCGCTCGAAGACCGAGCGGGTCGCGACCAACGACCAGCCCACATCAGCAAGATCTACATTGGGGTCACCACCGACCCGGGCACACAACCGCCGCGCCTGACCCGCCAGCGCGCCCGCTGACCGCGCTGACACCGTCCACGCCACACACGGGCCGGTCAGGACCCTCGGCAGCGGGCCCTCGGAGGTGGGGTCGCCCCGGCCACTGCCCGCGTCGGCGTCCGGGGGGGTGTCCCCTGCCGAGGGTGTCTCGGCCGGGGCCTCCTCGATGATGACGTGGGCGTTGGTCCCGCTGATGCCGAAGGAGGACACCCCGGCCCGGCGGGGGCGGGCCTTGCCCGGGGGGTCACCGACTTCCGGGTGCCACGGCCGGGGCTCGGTGAGGAGTCGGATCTGCCCGGCCGACCAGTCGACCCTGGCCGTCGGTTCGTCCACGTGCAGGGTGCGGGGCAGCTCCTGGTGCCGTAGGGCCTGGACCATCTTCATCAGGCCGGCGGCCCCCGCGGCGGCGCCGGTGTGGGCAAAGTTGGACTTTACCGACCCGAGCCAGAGCGGACGATCCGGTGCGCGGTCGCGTCCGTAGGTGGCAAGCAGCGCCTGCGCCTCGATCGGGTCGCCCAGCGTTGTCCCGGTGCCGTGCGCCTCGACCGCATCCACCTCGTCCGCGGACAGCCGGGCGTTGGACAGCGCGGCGCGGATCACCCGCTGCTGCGAGGGCCCGTTCGGCGCGGTCAGCCCGTTGGACGCGCCGTCCTGGTTGATCGCGCTGCCTCGAATGACGGCCAGCACCGGGTGGCCGTTGCGGCGCGCATCGGTCAGACATTCCAGCAGGAACATGCCGGCGCCCTCGCTCCAGGCAATGCCGTTGGCCGCACTGGCGAAGGCCTTGCAGCGCCCGTCCGGGGCCAGGCCTCCCTGCTGGGCGAAGTCCGCGAAGGAGTCGGGGGTGGCGAGCACGGTCACCCCGCCGGCCAGCGCCATCGAGCACTCTCCCGAGCGCAGTGACTGGCAGGCCAGGTGTATGGCGACCAGGGACGACGAGCACGCCGTGTCCACGGTCACCGCCGGGCCCTCCAGCCCCAGCGCGTAGGCGACCCGACCGGAGATCACGGCGGCCAGGCTGCCCGTGAGCAGATAGCCGCCGGTGCCCTCGGTGCCGGCCACGGCGACGGCGTACCCGGAGTGTGTGCCCCCGGCGAAGACACCGGTCTTCGAACCGCGCAGTCCGACCGGGTCGATCCCGGCCTGCTCGAGGGTCTCCCAGGTCACCTCGAGCAACATCCGCTGCTGCGGGTCCATCGCCAGTGCCTCGCGCGGGCTGATGCCGAAGAACCCCGAGTCGAACCACGGCGTCTGCTCGACGAACCCGCCGGCTTGGACATAGCTGCCCTCGTTGTCCGAGAGGACTGCCCCCCAGCCGCGGTCGTCGGGGAACTCGGTGATCGCGTCCCCGCCGGTGGCCACCAGGTTCCAGAGCTCATCCGGGTTCGTCACCCCACCCGGGAACCGGCAGCCCATGCCGACAATCGCAATCGGCGCCCAGGATGCCTCGGTCAGCTGCTGGTTGTGTTGGCGAAGCCGGTCGCTCTCCTTCAGAGATGCGCGCAGCGCGTCGAGGACCCTGTCCGATGACGTGGCCATTACGGCAACCTCCCGTTACCCGAAAGCATCAGTAGTCGGCGCTCTCGGACTCCAGCGCCATGCGGACGAGACTCTCGGCGTCGAGCCGGTCGATCTCCTCGGCGCGGCCACCGCCCTCGCCTGGTGGGGCTCCGGTGTCCGGGTCCGCCAGCCGCAGCAGGACGTCGAGGATTCCGGCGTCGCGGAACCGAGACATCGCGGTGGTCGCCAGGACGCGCCGCAGCGTTTCTTCCTCAGGATCGGCGCCGCCGGTACCGTCCAGCACCAGGAGCCCGCGCAGGTACTCGGCCACCGCCGCAGTGGTCGGATAGTCGAACACGACGGTCGCAGGCAGTTTCAAGCCGGTGGCCTGGTTCAGCCGGTTCCGCAGCTCGACCGCGATCATCGAGTCGAAACCGAGGTCCTTGAACGCCCGGCGGGGCTCGACCGCCTCTGTTGAACCCTGACCGAGTACGGCGGCCACGTGTGCCTGGACCAGGGTGAACAGCATCCGTTCCTGATCTTCCGGGGGCAGCGCCGCCAGTTGCTGACGCAGCGCTTCGGCGACATCGGCACCGTCCATCGCCGCGTCCGTGACAGCGGTGACCCCCGCCAGCCGGCGCCACACGGGAGCCGGCTCGGAGCCCGGACCCGCACCGACCGACGCGCGCAGGTGGCCCAGGTTGAGCCGCGCCGGCACGAGGAGGTTCTCGTCGCGCTCCAACGCCACGTCGAGCAGCGCCAGCGCGTCGTCCTCACCCAGCACCGCGATCGCCTCGGGACGGTGGCTCGGTGGCGACAGGGGCCGCGGACCAGGATCCGCGCCCTCACCGGCTGACGGCCCCCAGGCCAGGGTGACGGCGCGGCGGCCGGCCGCCTGGCGGTGAGCCGCCAGGGCCTGCAGGAAGCCGGCCTGGGCACCCATCTGATCCGTTGCCTCCGCCGTGCCGAGGGCGGCGGCGAGGGTGGAGCACAGTACGAACGCGTCCAGGTCAAGTTCGGCGGTGAGCCGGTGCAGGTTCCACGCCACCTCCGGCGCGCTCCGGTCGTCGTCCCCGGACTCGTGGACCACGATCCGCGGCAGCTCCTCGGGATGGCCGCCCAGCATGGCCGCCAGGTCGCCCCGGGTGCCGGCGGCACGTTCGCCGTCCGGGTCCCAGGCGGCAAGATCACGGGTGGCGATCCGGACGTCGGCCCCGGCGCCGGCCAGGGCCGCGGCCAGACCGGCGGTGCCGGCGGCGGCCGGGCCGGCCGCCGTGACCACGGTGACGGCCGTGGCCCGGCCGGTCCGGGCCAGGTGACGGACCGCCCGGGCCGCCGCCGTGCCCGGGCCGCCGGCGAGGAGGACCGAGCCCGGCGTTCGGCCGGCGGGGAGGTCCGCGGCGAGCACACCGCCGGCCGGACGAGTCAGGCGCCGTCCGTACACTGTGTCGCCCCGCAGCGCGAGCTCCGGCTCGTCGGAGGCCAGCGAGGCGATGAGCATGCTCAGCCAGTCGGGGGCGGCGCCGTCGGGCTCCCCAGCGCTCAGATCGGCCAGGACCACCCGGTCCGGGTGCCGCGACTGGGCCGAGCGGACCAGCCCCCAGACGGCGGCCCCGGTTAGGTCGGGCGCCGGCTCGCCGGCCCCGGTCGCGACCGCCCCCCGCGTCACCAGCACCAGACGGGACTCGGCCAGCGAGTCCAGCGCCAGCCACTGCCGCAGCAGCGTGTCGACCTCCCGGGTGGCCCGCCGTACGGCCTCGCCCAGGGTCTCGCCGGCCTCCCTCGCTGCTCGGGGGCAGGCGACGACGAACTGGGGGATCGGTGCACCGGCGTCCATGTCGGCGGTCAGAGCAGCCAGGTCAGGGTGATCTTCGACGCTGGCCCCGACCGCGCGCAGCCCGGCACCGAATCCGGCTGGGTCGGTTCCCGTCACCGCCCAAGGTCCGGTGACCGCGGCGGTGAGATCCGGGACCGGCACCCAGGCCAGGTCGAACAGGCAGTCGCGCAGCGTGTTCCCCGCGCGCCGCAGCTCCTGGGCCGTTACCGGTCTCAGGGCCAACGAACCGATGGAGGCTACGGGCGCGCCGGTGGTGTCGGACGCGGTCAGCGACCAGCCGTCAGTACCGGGGCGCAGCCGGACGCGTAGCTGGGCGGCGCCCGGCGAGTACACGGCGACGTCGGTCCAGGAGGCGGGCACCAGGGTGTGCTCTCCCGCCCGGTCGGGGTCGGCATCCTCCGCGACGAGGACCGTGGCCTGGAGCGCCGACTCGAGCAGGATCGGGTGCAGTGCGAACAGGCCGGCCTCCGCGGCCACCGTCTCAGGCAGCGCAACCTCGACGAGCAGGTCGTTCCCGTGCCGCCAGGCCGCGGTCGGGCCGGGGACGACCGGGCGGGCCCCGAGGCCGACGCCGGCCTCGGCGAGCTCGACGTCACCGAGCTCGACAGGTTCGGCGTCGGCAGGCGGCCAGGTCAGCATCTCCCGCACCATGGGCTGGGCCGGGCTCAGCACACCGCCGGCGTGCCAGGTCCAGGCCACGGTGCCGCCCGCCGGTTGGTCGGCCGGGTCGCCGGGGTGCTCCGTGCGGGCATAGATCTGGACTGTCCGGCTCTCCGACGAAGGACCGGAGCCCGGCGCGCCGAGAGTGATCTGGACCTGGGTCGGGCGGTCCGGGGACAGCACCAAGGGCGCGGTGAGGGTGAGCGTGTCGATCCGGGGACACCCGGCTTGGTGACCGGCCACGATCGCCAGCTCGGCGAGCGCGGCGCCCGGCAGCACGATGAGCCCGGCGATCGCGTGGTGGGCCAACCAGGGCTGCGCCCGGACCGACAGCCGCCCGGTGACGACCAGTCCCTCGCCCTCGGCCAGCTGGACGCTCGCCCCCAGCAGCGGGTGGCCGACCGACTCGAGACCGGCCGATGAGACGTCCCCGCCCCCGGTCGTCGAGGGCACCGGCCAATACCGCTCGTTCTGGAAGGCGTAGGTGGGCAGGTCGACCTCGGCGGCTGGGGCCAGCACCCTGGTCCAGTCGACGCCCACGCCACGCACGTGCACCGAGGCCAGCGACTCCAGCGCCCGGTCGGGGCCGCCGTCGTCCCTGCGCAAGGAGCCGGTGACTACCGGGTCGGCCGAGGCGGACAGGCCTTCGAGGGTGGTGGTGACCGCGGTGGTGAGTACCGGGTGGGGCGACACCTCGATGAACACGCGGAAGTGGTCGGTGTGCAGCCGCTCGATCCCGCGGCTGAACTCGACCGTGGCGCGCAGGCTCTGGTACCAGTAATGCTCGTCCATCTCCGGGCCGGCGAGATAGTCACCGGTCATCGCGGACACGATGGGAATGACTGCGGGTTGTGGGGTGATCCCCTGTACGGCGGCGAGCACCTCCTCGCGGATGGTCTCGATCTGCGGGCCGTGCGGGGCGTAGTCCATGGGCACGAACCGGGCTCGGACGCCGTCACGTTCATACTCGCTCGCCAGCAGCCGCAGGGCCTCTAGGGCGCCGGAGACGGTGACTGCCTCGGGACCGTTCACCGTGGCCACCGCTACGTCGGGGTGATCGGCGTCGAGTCGAGCCTGCACCGCCTCCCGCGACGCGGCGATCGAGAGCACCCCACCCCGTCCCGCGATCGCCCGCATGGCCTGGCCACGACGGGCCACAACCCGCGCCCCGTCGGACAGCGACAGAACGCCCGCGACTACGGCGGCGGCGATCTCGCCCTGGCTGTGGCCCACAACCGCATCTGGGCTGATCCCGGCGGCCTGCCAGAAGGCGGCCAGCGACACCATGACCGCCCAGAGCATCGGGTGGACAACATCGATCCGGTCCAGGTCCGGCGCGCCCTCCCGACCGTGCAGCACGTCCTCGAAGGACCAGTCCAGGTGAGGAGACAGTGCCTGACCGCACTCGGTGAGACGGGCCGCGAACACCGGTGAGGCCGCCGCGAGCTCCCGACCCATCCCCGCCCACTGCGACCCCTGTCCGGGGAAGACGAACACCACCCGGTCGGTGCCACCTCCGGCGGAGCCCGTCCCGGTGCGGACTCCGGCCGCCGGCAGGCCCGCGCCGACGGCGGCGAGACCGGCCAGCAGTTCGTCGCGGCTCTCGCCGGTGATCATGGCCCGGTGCTCGAACAGGGTGCGGGTGGTGGCCAGTGACCACGCCAGGTCCGTGAGGTTCAGGTCGGGCTCCGCCGAGACCAGCTCGCGCAGCCGGTCGCCCTGGGCGGCCAGCCCGGCGCCGGTCCGGCTCGACACCAGCCACGCGGTGACCGCCCCGACGAACACGCGATCCGACCCGGTCCCGGCTGCGGTCGCGGAGTCCGGAGCGGCCTCGTCCGGTGGGACGGTGTCATCCGGTGGGGCTGCGGCTTCCTCCAACAGGAGGTGGACATTGGTGCCGCTGATCCCGAACGAGGAGATTCCGGCCCGCCGTGTCCGTCCGTTGCGCGGCCACGGCTGTGGCTCGGCCAGCAGCTGGATGTCACCTTCGGTCCAGTCCACGTGGGTGGACGGGTGCTCGGCGTACAGGCTCCGAGGCAGCTCCTCGTGCCGCAGCGCCAGCACCATCTTGATCACGCTCGCTACGCCGGCGGCACAGGAGGTGTGTCCGAGGTTGCTCTTGACCGAGCCGAGCCACAGCGGTTGACCGTCGTGGCGGTGCTGTCCGTACGTGGCGAGCAGGGCCTGCGCCTCGATCGGGTCACCCAACTCGGTGCCGGTGCCGTGGGCGTCGACGGCATCCACATCGGCGGGCGACAGGCGGGCGTTGGCCAGGGCCGCTTGGATGACCCGCTGCTGGGAGGGGCCGTTGGGCGCGGTGAGGCCGTTGGATGCGCCGTCCTGGTTCACGGCGCTGCCCCGGATCACGGCCAGCACCGGGTGGTTGTTCCGCCGGGCGTCGCCGAGTCGCTCCAGAACTAGCATGCCGGCGCCCTCGGACATGCCCATGCCATCGGCCGACGTGGAGAACGCCTTGCACCGACCGTCGGCGGCCAGGGCCCCCTGCTGGGAGAAGCTGACCAGGCTCCCCGGGGTGGCCATGATCGTGACACCGCCGGCCAGTGCCATCGTGCACTCGCCGGCCCGCAGCGCGTTCATCGCCAGGTGCATGGCGACCAGTGAGGAGGAGCAGGCAGTGTCGATGGTGACCGCCGGTCCTTCCAGGCCCAGGATGTAGGAGATCCGCCCGGACATCACGCTGGCGGCGGTGCCGGTCAGGAGATGTCCGGCCAGGTCGGGGGGCAGGTCACCCCCGTAGCTGGAGAACGACGCGCCCACGTAGACCCCGGTGGCGGATCCGCGCAGGGCGGTCGGGTCCAGGCGGGCCCGCTCGAGCGCCTCCCAGGAGGTCTGCAGCAGCAGCCGCTGCTGGGGGTCCATGGCCAGCGCCTCGCGCGGGCTGATGCTGAAGAAGCCGGGGTCGAACTCGGCGGCCCCTCGGATGAATCCGCCCTGGGCGGTGTTCGCACCGTCGGTGTAGTCCAGGCTCGCGCCAAACCAGCCACGGTCGCGCGGCAGCGGGGAGATCGCATCGACGCCGCCGGCGAGAAGGTCCCAGAACGTCTCGGGATCCGTTACCTCACCAGGGAAGCGGCAGCTCATGGCGACGATCGCAATCGGCTCCTCCGCCGCCTTGACCGCATCGGTGGGCGGAGGCATCTTGACCGAGGTGCCCTGGTCGAGCACCCGTTCGCGCAGGTGCTCGGCCAGGGCCAAGGCCGAGGGGTGGTCGAACACCACCGTGGCCGGCAGTCGCGTGCCGGTGGCGGTAGCCAGCCGGTTGCGCAGCTCGACCGCGGTCAGGGAGTCGAACCCGAGATCACGGAATGCCCGCCGAGGCTCGATGGCCTCGGGCGAGGTGTGCCCGAGCGCGGCGGCGGCGTGACCGCGGACCAGGTCGAGCAGCAGCCGGGTCCGCTCCGATCCGGACAGTCGGGCCAGCTCCTGGCGCAGCGTCTCGGTGGCTGATCCCGAGACCGATCGGTTGGAGGCGACCCGTGGGCGGGCGGTGCCGCCGGTGAGGACCCGCCACAGTGGCGCGAGGTCGGTGCCCAGGGCGGCCTGTGCCCGGATCCCGGTCACGTCCAGCCGGATCGGGATCAGCAGGGCGTCGTCGCGGGTCGCGGCCAGGTCGAGCAGAGCGCAACCCTGCTCGGCGCTCAGTGCGCCCGCGCTGCCGAGGGAGAGCCGATCCACGTGGTGGGCACTGAGCGTCCCGGTCAGTGCGCTGGTATCGGCCCACAGACCCCAGGCCAGTGAGACCGCGGGCAGCCCCGCCGCGCGCCGTTGCGCGGCCAGGGCGTCGAGGAAGGCGTTGGCCGCGGCGTAGTTACCCTGCCCGGCCGCACCGGACGTCGCGGCCGCGGAGGAGAACAGGACGAAGGTGTCCAGGTCCATTCCCGAGGTGAGCTCGTGCAGATTCCAGGCGGCGTCGACCTTGGGGCGCAGCACCACGTCGATCCGGTCCGGCGTCAGCGAACCGATCACGCCGTCGTCGAGGACACCAGCAGCATGCACAACACCGGTGAGCTCGACCGCAGCCAGTACGGTGCCCAGCGCCGAACGATCCGCCGCATCAGCGGCGAGGATCCGCACCTCGACGCCGGCCTCGGCCAGATCGGCGGCCAGGCCGGCGGCGCCGAGCGCGGCCGGACCGGAGCGGCTGGTCAACACCAGGCCGGCGGCGTGTCCGGCCCTCGCCCAGTGCCGGGCGATCAGGCCGCCCAGGGTCCCGGTCCCACCGGTGATCAGCAGCACGCCCGGCCGGGCGGCGACAGAAGCGGGTGGCACCGTCAAGACGATCTTGCCCACATGCCGGGCCTGACTCATGAACCGGAACGCCTCCGGCGCCCGACGCACGTCCCACACCCGCATCGGAAGCTTCGCCAGCGTGCCGTCGTCAATCAGCGCGGTGGCCTCGGCCAGGATCTCGGCCAACCGCTCCGGGGTGGCGTCGCTGGTGACGAAGCTCCGGTAGTCCACACCCGGGTAGTCACGGGCGACCTCGACCCGATCACGGACATCGGTCTTGCCCATCTCCAGGAAGGTCCCGCCCCGCGGCAACAACCGCAGAGACGCATCCGTCAGTTCACCGGCCAGCGCATTGAGCACGATGTCCACGCCCTCACCGCCGGTGGCCGCGAGGAAAGTGGCCTCGAACTCCGCCGTCCGCGACGAGGCGATGTGGTCATCGCGCAGCCCCATCGCCCGCAACGTCGCCCACTTCGCCGGGCTCGCGGTGGCGTACACGTCGAGCCCCAGGTGCCGGCCCAACGCGACCGCGGCCGTGCCGACCCCACCGGCGGCCGCGTGCACGAGCAACCGCTGCCCCGGCCGAGCGGCCGCCAGGTCGACCAGCGCGAACCAGGCCGTGGTGTACGCGATCGGGACGGTGGCGGCCGTGGCGAACGACCAGCCCGACGGCATCCTGGTCACGAGGCGGGCATCGGTGACCGTGAGTGGGCCAGCCCCACCGCCAGTCATCCCGAGCACCCGGTCCCCGACCCTGACATGGGTCACCGCCGCACCAGCCTCAGCGACGACACCGGCGACCTCGGAACCGACCGACGCCTGCTCCGGGTACATGCCCAGGGTGATCAACACATCACGGAAGTTCAGACCGACAGCGCGGACCGCGACCCGAACCTCCCCATCCCTCAGCGGCGCGCTCGCCTCCGGATGCGGCACGAGGGCCAGGCCGGCCAGGGTGCCCTTCTCGGCAGCGTCCAACCGCCACGGGCCGACCGCCGGCGGAACCAGCGGCGGCACGGTCGAACGCACCAACCGCCGACCGAACGCGACGTGATCACGGATGGCGAGTTCAGGTTCTCCGGAGCTCAGTGCGATGACCAGCGCGCCGAGGGTCTCGCGGTCCGCGCCGGTCGCCGGGAGATCGACCAGAGTCAGCCGCTCGGGGTTCTCCGACTGTGCGGAGCGGACCAGGCCCCAGGCGGCCGCGGCCGGCAGGTCAGCCACCGCGGCGCCGGCCTCGGTCGCAACGGCCCCCCGGCTGACGATCACCAGCCGGGCCTCCGCCAGCACGTCCATGGCCAGCCACCGCTGTACGAGGTCGAGCATCTCGGCCGTCACACGCCGGGCGGACTCCGCCGGATCCGTGCCGACGCCGGTGCCGACGCCGGTGCTGGTGCTGGTGCTGGTGCTGGCGAACACCAGGTCCGGTGGCGCCGCGCCGGCGTCGATCGCCTCCGCCAGCCCGGCCAGGTCGGCGTGGGTGTCCGCCCGGATGCCGCGCGCGGTGAGGCCGGCGGCCAGCTCGAAGGGGTCGGCGCCGGTGACGGCCCAGGTCGCGGTGCCGGTGCTCGCGGTCGGGTTCGGGTTGGCGCCGACCGGGGTCCACGCCACCGCGAACAGGGCGTCGTCCACCCCGCCGCCGGCCGGCTGGAGGGCACCGGCGGAGACCGGGCGCAGCACCAGCGAGTCTGCGCTGACCACAGGCGCGCCGGTGGTGTCGGTCGCGACGAGCGAGATCCCGCCGCTGTCGGCGTCCTGGCGGAGCCGGACCCGGAGTCGGGTCGCACCTGCCGCGTACAGGGACAGCCCGGTCCAGGCGAAGGGCAGCAGGACCGCTGCACTTCCTTCAGCGGCGGCAGGTCCGGACCACGCTTCCCCTGCCAGGCTCGAGGCGTGCAAGCACGAGTCGAGCAGGGCGGGGTGCAGGCCGAAGCCGGCCGCGCCGTCGGTCGCCTCGTCGGGCAGGGCCACCTCTGCGAAGATGTCGCCCCCGCGTCGCCAGGCGGCGCGCAGCCCCCGGAACGTCGGCCCAAAACCGTAGCCGCCTTCGGCCTGCGCCTCGTAGTGGCCGGTGAGGTCGACCGCCTCGGCATCCCGCGGCGGCCAGACCCGGAAATCGCCGTATAGGTGGTCGGCCGGTGCGGTCGCCGGGGAGAGCAGGCCCGTGACGTGCCGGGTCCAGGTCCCTTCGCCGGCCGACTCCTCGACCTGGCCGTACACCGCGACCGCCCGGTTTTCCCGCTCGTCCGGAGCACTCACGGTGACCTGCACCCGGACCGCGCCGTCGGGCGGCAGCACCAGCGGCGCGGCCAGCGTCAGCTCGTCGACCCGGGGACAACCGGCCTGGAACCCAGCACGGACGGCAAGCTCCACAAACGCCGTCCCGGGCAGCAGGACGGTCCCGGCGACCGCGTGGTCGGCCAGCCAGGGCTGCGACCGGACCGACAACCGCCCGGTGCAGAGCAGCCCCTGGCCGCCGGCCAGGTCCACGGCCGCCCCCAGCAACGGATGGTTGGCCGCGCCCAGCCCGAGAGAGGTTGCGCCGCCGGCGGCGGCCGTTGTCGGCTTCGGCCAGTACCGCTGGCGCTGAAACGCATAGGTGGGCAGGTCGACGCGCCCGCTCTCGGCCAGCACCGAGGGCCAATCGACGGCGACACCGCCGACATGGACCTCGGCCAGCGAAGCCAACACGCGCGCCGAGCCACCGTCGTCGCGGCGCAGCGTGCCGGCGACGACCGGGACCGTTCGCGTGTCATCCAGCTCGGGTACACCCTCGTGGTTACCGAGGCGCTCCAAGGTGTCACTGATCGCGGTGGTCAGCACCGGGTGCGGCGAGACCTCGATGAAGGCCCCGTACTCGGCCTGGCCCAACACCTCGACCGCCCGGGAGAACTCCACCGTCGCTCGCAGGCTCGCGTACCAGTACCCGGCGTCGGCCTCGGGGCCCGCCAGGTACTCGCCGGTCATTGCCGACACCATCGGAACCCGCGCCGGCCCGGGCGCGATCCCGGCCAGCAGTTCCAGCACCTCGGCACGAATGGCATCGACCTGCGGCCCGTGCGAGGCGTAGTCCACCGGCAGCAGCCGGGTCCGAACCCCGTCCCGCTCGAACTCGGCGGCCAGGTCGGCCAGGGCCGCCGGCTCACCGGAGACGACCGTGGCCTCGGGACCGTTCACCGCCGCGACCGACAGCTGGCCACCGCGCGACTCCAGCCGGGCGGCGACCACGTCCCGAGGCGCGGCCAGCGAGAGCATGCCCCCGGCCCCGGAGAGTGCGGTCAGGGCCCGGCTGCGTAGCGCGACCACCTTCGCCGCATCCTCCAGGGACAGGATCCCCGCGACTACCGCCGCCGCGATCTCACCCTGCGAATGCCCGATCACCACATCCGGGCGCACCCCGGCTGCCTGCCACCACCGCGCCAGCGACACCATCACTGCCCACAGCACCGGCTGCACCACGTCGACCCGCTCGAGGCCGGGCGCCCCCTCGGTACCGGCCAGCACGTCGTCCAGGGACCAGTCCACGTACGGGGCCAACGCCCGACCGCACTCGGCCAGCCGGGCGGCGAACACCGGTGACGACGCGGCCAACTCCCGACCCATGCCGACCCACTGCGAGCCCTGTCCGGGAAAGACGAACGCCACCCGCACGGCGTCGCTGTCGACCGGAACCGCGCCGCTGGTCACGCTGCCGGCGGGCTCGCCGGCAGCGAGCGCGGTCAACCCCGCGAGCAGCTCGTCCTGCCCGGCACCCGTCACGACGGCCCGGTGCTCGAACGTCGACCGGGTGGTGGCCAACGACCAGGCCACCTCGACAACATCCAGCTCGGGACGAGTCGTGACGAACTCCGCCAGCCGACCCGCCTGCGCCACCAGTGCCGCGCTGGACCTCGCCGACACCAACCAGGCCGCTGTCGGTGCGGTCAGCACCGGCAGTCGGGGGTCCTCATGTGGCGGCTCCAGGCCGTCGGGTACCTCGGTGGCCGGGTCGTCGGCCTCGGCGATCGGAGCTTCCGCCAGGATCGCGTGCACATTGGTGCCGCTGACCCCGAATGCCGAGACCCCGGCGCGGCGGGGACGACCGTTGGTGGTCCAGGCGACCGGTTCGGTTAGCAGCTTCACGTTGCCGGCGGACCAGTCCACGTGGGGACTGGGTTGCTCGGCGTGCAGGGTGCGCGGCAGTTCCTCGTGCCGCAGCGCTAGCACCATCTTGATGATCCCGGCGATCCCGGCCGCCGATTGGGTGTGACCGATGTTCGACTTCACCGATCCCAACCAGAGCGGGCGGTCGGGTTCCCGGTCCTGGCCGTAGGTCGCCAGCAACGCCTGTGCCTCGATCGGGTCACCCAGCACGGTCCCGGTGCCGTGTGCCTCCACCACATCCACCTGCTCGGCCCGCAGCCCCGCGTTGGCCAGCGCGGACCGGATCACCCGTTGCTGTGACGGACCGTTCGGCGCGGTCAACCCGTTGCTGGCCCCGTCCTGGTTCATCGCGCTGCCGGCCACGACCGCGAGCACCTGGTGGCCGTTGCGGCGGGCGTCGGACAGTCGTTCCAGCACCAGCAACCCGGCGCCCTCACCCCAACCGATGCCGTCCGCATCGGCTGCGAACGCCTTGCACCGCCCATCGAACGCCAATCCCTGCTGACGGGAGAACTCCGCGAACGCACCCGGCGTGGCCATCACGGCGACGCCACCCGCCAACGCCATCGAGCACTCGCCCGCCCGCAACGCCTGACACGCCAGGTGCAGGGCAACGAGCGACGACGAACAGGCCGTGTCCACCGTGACCGCCGGGCCCTCGAGACCCAGGGTGTACGACACCCGACCCGAGATGACCGAGGCCAAGCCGCCGATCAGCTGATAACCCTCGGAGCCGGCCTCGCCGGCCAGGCCGTAGGAGTACCCGCCGAAGCTGGCACCGGCGAATACACCGGTCGCGGTGCCCTTGAGGGACGCCGGGTCGATTCCCGCCCGTTCGACGGCTTCCCACGCCGTCTCGAGCAGCAGCCGCTGCTGCGGATCCATCGCCATCGCCTCGCGCGGGCTGATCCCGAAGAACGCCGGATCGAACACGGCCGCGTCGTAGATGAAGCCACCCACCCGCGTCGTCGACGCAGCGGTGTCCGCCCCCGCATACAGACCCTCGAGATCCCAACCCCGGTCCGCCGGGAACCCGGAGATCGCGTCGGTCCCGGCGACCAGCAGCTCCCACAGGTCCTCCGGATCCCGGACACCGCCCGGGAACCGGCACCCCATGCCCACGATCGCTATCGGCTCGCCGGGGCCGGCCGAGGCCTGTGCCCTTAGCGGCGCCTCGAATTCGGGCAGGATGCCGAGCAGCTCGGTCCGCAGGAAGGCCGCGGCGACGGCCGGCGTGGGGTAGTCGAATACGAGGGTGGTGGGGAGGGTCAGGCCGGTCGCCGTGTTCAGGCGGGTGCGCAGCTCGACGGCGGTGACCGAGTCGAACCCGAGATCCTTGAACGCCCGCCCGGCCGCCAGTGCCTCCGGTGAGGAGTGTCGCAGCACCGCGGCGGCCTCGGCCCGCACCAGATCGGTCAGCATGCGGGTCTGCTCAGCCCGGTCCAACCCGACCAACCGGCCGGCCAGCTCGGTGTCACCCGCTCCGCGCGGGCCGGCATCCGACACCGACGGCCCACTGAGCGCACGCCGTACCTCGGGCAGGTCAGCGATCAGCGGGCTGGGCCGGCGCACGGTGAACACGGGCGCGAAGCGGGTCCAGTCGATGTCGGCCACCGTGAGCAGGCCCTCGCCCTGGTCCAGTGCGTACGCCAACGCCTGGACCGCCCGCTCCGGATCCATCTCCCGCAGGCCCAGCCGCCGCAGCGCCTCCCCGGCCGGGCCGTCGCCCATCCCGCCGCCGCCCCACAACCCCCAGGCCACCGAGGTGCCGGCCAGCCCACGCCCGCGCCGATCCTCGACCAGGGCATCCAGGTAGGTGTTGGCGGCCGCGTACCCGCCCAGCCGGGCGCTGCCCCAGACGGCCGCACCCGAGGAGAAGGTGACAAACGCGTCCGCATCGGCGACCAGCTCATCGAGGTGCGCCGCGCCGCCGGCCTTGGCCGCCATGGACGCGCCGAGGCCGGCCACGGCGAGGTCTTCCAGAGGAGCCCCATGGACGACCCCGGCCGCGTGGAACACCGAGCTCAACCGCGGCCCGGTCGCGCCGACCCAGTCCACCAGGCCCGCCACCTCGGCATGCACCCCGATATCGGCGGCCAGCACCGCCACCGAAGCGCCAGCGGCCGCTACCTCGGCCGCCAGGGCGCCGATCCCCGGTGCCGCCGGCCCCGAACGGCTCGTCAGCACGACCCGAACCGCGCCCCTCCCGGCGGTCCACCGGGCCAACCGGGCCCCGATCGACCCGGTTCCCCCGGTCACCAGCACGCTGCCGCGCGGAGCCCAGGTGCCCCCGGTCCGTTCCCCCTCCCGGGCGGCGCGCACCAGACGCCGGGCCAGTACGCCCGCGCCGCGGATCGCCACCTGGTCCTCGCCGCCCGAACCGGCGGCAAGCACCGCGCACAGACGGCGAGCCGCCCGGTCGTCCAGCACCTCGGGGATGTCGACCAGGCCACCCCACCGGTCCGGATACTCCAGGGCCGCGACCTGGCCCATCCCCCACACCGGCGCCTGCGCGACACTGCCGGGCGCCCGATCCGGCCCGACCGCTCCCGACGTCAGCACCCACAGCGGCGCGGCCAGCTCCAGGTCCCGCAGAGCCTGTACGAGCCCGACGGTGGCAGCCAGACCGGCCGGCACCGCGGGAGCTCCGACCGCCGGCGCTCGGTCCGTCGCCAGCAGCGACACCACCCCGGTCGGCGGAGCCGACGGTCCGGCGACCGCGGCGATCCGGGCGGCGAGCGTCGCCCGGTCGAGGCCGTCGGGGGCGAGGCGCAGGGTGAGGACGTCCGCGCCGCCGGCGGTCAGGGCTTGCCCGACCGCGGCGGCCAGATCGCCGTGTGGGTCCTCGGGGCCGGCCGGCTCCGCAAGGGGAGCGAGCACGAGCCAGGTTCCGGTCAGCGTGGCCGGACCGGGGTCGGCGACCGGGACCCAGGTGACCCGGTACCGCCAGTCGGCCACCATCGTCCGCTCGCGGTCGTGCCGTCGCCACGAGGCCATCGCCGGGACGACCTTGCGCAGCGGCCAGTCGCCCTCGACCGAGAGCGCGCCGGCCAGGCCGGCCACGTCGCCTGCCTCGACGGCGGCCCAGAACCGGGCCTCCCCCGGTGTCGCCGAGTCCGCCGGGGCGCCGGGGTGTGCGCCGGCCCCGGTCGGCTTCGGCCAGTAGTGCTTCCGCTGGAACGCGTAGGTCGGCAGCTCGACACGCTCGCCCTCGGGCAGCACCGCCGACCAGTCGACGGCGACGCCGTGCGCGTACACCTCGGCCAGGGACGCCAGCGCCCGGGCAGGGCCGCCGTCGTCACGGCGTAGCGTGCCGGCCACCAGCAGCGCGGCCTGGGCCTCGGCCTCCAGCGTTTCGGTGATCGCGGTCGTCAGCACCGGGTGCGGGGAGACCTCGAGGAAGGCCCGGTACTCGTCCCGGCCCAGTGCCTCGACGGCCCGGGAGAACTCCACCGTCGCACGCAGGCTCGCGTACCAGTACCCGGCATCGAGCTCGGGGCCCGCCAGGTACTCGCCGGTCATCGCCGAGATCATCGGGAGCCGGGCCGGCCCGGGCGCGATGCCGGCCAGCCGGTCCAGCACCTCGTCCCGGATCGCGTCGACCTGCGGCCCGTGGGAGGCGTAGTCCACCGGCAGCAGCCGGGTCCGGACCCCGTCCGCCTCGAACTCGGCGGCCAGCGCGGCCAGGGCGGTGGGCTCGCCGGAGACGACCGTGGCGCCGGGCCCGTTGACCGCCGCCACCGACAGCTGGCCGCCGTGCGGGGCCAACCGGGCCGCGACGGTGTCCAGCGGCGCGGCGAGGGACAACATGCCGCCCGCGCCGGAGAGCGCGGTGAGCGCACGGCTGCGTAGCGCGACCACCTTCGCCGCGTCCTCCAGCGACAGGATCCCGGCGACGACGGCGGCCGCGATCTCACCCTGCGAGTGCCCGACCACGGCATCGGGGATCACGCCGGCGGCCCGCCACCACTCGGCCAGCGACACCATGACCGCCCACAGCACTGGCTGCACTACGTCGACCCGATCGAGGCTGGCCGCACCCTTTGCGCCGGCCAGTACGTCGTCCAGGGACCAGTCCACGTACGGGGCCAGCGCTTGCCCGCACTCGGCCAGCCGGGCGGCGAACACCGGCGACGACGCGGCCAGCTCACGGCCCATCCCGAGCCACTGCGAACCCTGGCCCGGGAAGACGAACACGACCCGGCGGGCGGCCTCGACGGCGCCGGTCACGACCGAGACCGAGGGGGGCGGCGACAGGACCGAGGTGGCCAGCGACAACACCGAGGTGACCAGCTCGTCGCGGTCGGTGCCGAGTACGACGGCCCGGTGCTCGAGGGCCGGTCGGGTGGTGGCCAACGACCAGGCGACGTCGGCCGGGGTGAGGCCGGGGCGCGCGGTCAGGTGGGCGGCCAGCCGCGAGGCCTGGGCCCGGAGGCCGTCGGCGCTCCGGCCCGACACCAGCCAGGCCACCGGGCCGCCGCGCAGCACGGCGAGCTTCTCGGTCGCGGTCGCGGCGGCACCCGCCTCTACACCCGCCTCTGCACTGGCCGGCGTCTCCGGGTCATCGGGGGTCGACGCCGGGGCTGGCGCAGAGGTGGTGGGTCGTTCCTCGAGGATCACGTGGGCGTTGGTGCCGCTGATGCCGAAGGCGGAGACGCCGGCCCTGCGAGGCTGTCCGTCGGCCGGCCACAGCACCGGCTCGGTCAGCAGGCCGACCTGCCCGGCCGTCCAGTCCACGTGGGGGGACGGCTCCTCGGCATGCAGGGTGCGCGGGAGCAGGCCGTGGTTCAGGGCCAGCACCATCTTGACGACCCCGGCGACCCCGGCGGCGGACTGGGTGTGGCCGATGTTCGACTTCACCGATCCGATCCACACCGGCTTGTCCTCCGGCCGGTCCTGGCCGTAGGTGGCCAGCAGCGCCTGGGCCTCGATCGGGTCGCCCAGCACCGTGCCGGTCCCGTGGGCCTCTACCGCGTGCACCTCCGCGGCCGACAGCCGGGCACTGGCCAGCGCGGCCCGGATCACCCGCTGCTGGGAAGGTCCGTTGGGGGCGCTCAGCCCGTTCGAAGCCCCGTCCTGGTTCACCGCGCTGCCCCGGACCACGGCCAGGATCCGGTGGCCGTTGCGCTGGGCGTCGGCCAGTCGCTCGACGACGAGCATCCCGACGCCTTCACCCCAGCCGGTGCCGTCGGCGGCCGCGGCGAACGGCTTGCACCGCCCGTCGAAGGCGAGTCCGCCCTGTCGGGAGAACTCCGCGAAGGTGCCCGGTTCCGCCATCACCGTGACCCCGCCGGCCAGGGCCAGCGTGCACTCGCCGGCACGCAGCGCCTGGGCGGCCAGGTGCAGGGCGACCAGGGACGACGAGCAGGCCGTGTCCACCGTCACGGCCGGCCCCTCGAGCCCGAGGCAGTACGCCACCCGCCCGGAGATCACGCTGGTCGCGTTGCCGGTGACCAGGTAGCCCTCGGCGTCGCTGAGCGACAACCCCGCCCCGTAGGCGGAGAAGCCCGCGCCGGCGAACACCCCGGTGGCGGAGCCGCGCAGCGAGCTGGGGTCGATACCTGCCTGTTCCAGGGCCTCCCAGGACGATTCCAGCAGGACCCGCTGCTGCGGATCCATGGCCAGCGCTTCCCGGGGACTGATCCCGAAGAAGTCGGCATCGAACCCGGACGCGTCGTAGACGAACCCACCCTGGCGCGTCGTCGACACCCCCGACTCGGGGTCGGCCCCGTAGACCCCCTCGGTGTTCCAGCCCCGGTCGACCGGAAATCCCGAGATCGCGTCCGCCCCGGCGGCGAGCAACTGCCAGAAGCTCTCGGGATCAGCGACCCCGCCCGGGAACCGGCAGCTCATACCCACGATCGCCACCGGCTCGCTGTGGCGGTCCTCCAACTCCCGCACCTGGCGGCGGGCCTTGCGCAGGTCAGCCGTGGCCCGTTTCAGGTAGTCGAGAAACTTCTGTTCGTTGTCCATGGGAACGGCTCCTCGCACGTAGTTCCGGCGTCCGCCCTGGCACCCGTCAGTCAGCGAGCTCGCTGTCGAGAAGATCGAAGATGTTGTCGACAGTGGCTGCTTCGAGATCGTTGTCGGCCTCGTCGCCCGCCGTCGCGCCGTGATCGGTCTCCAATGTCAGCAGCAGCGTTCTCACCCGTGCCGCCAGAGCAGTTCGTGCGCTATCGCCGGGACCAATTTCCCTGACCAGCTTTTCGAGTTTGCCGAATTCATCCAGGGCGGCCGCGCCCGAGCTCGCCTTGTCGTAGCCGGTCTCTTTTTTGAGGAATTCCGCGAGAACAGCTGGAGTCGGGTAGTCGAATGCGAGCGTGGCAGGCAATTTCAGCCCCGTGGCGGTGTTCAAACGATTCCGTAGCTCCAAAGCGGTCAACGAGTCGAAACCCAGTTCCTTGAAGGCACGTCCGGCTCCCACGGCGTCTACCGAAGAATGTCCGAGAACGGCGGCCGCATGCGTGCGAACCAGGTTCATTAGTATCCGATCGCGGTCCGATTCGGCTACCGTGTTCAACTGCTGCCGCAACAGCCGTGCCGCTTCGGAACCGCCGGCCGCCGACGCGGACCGGGGCGGGTCGCCGGCCAGTCCGCGCCAGACGGTGGCCAGCCGGTCGCCCCGGGCGGACTGGGCCCGCAGGGCGGCGACATTCAGCCGCGCCGGGACCAGCAGCGCCTCATCACGGGCCAGTGCCAGGTCCAGCAGGGCCATGCCGTCCGCCGCCGTGATCTCGGCCATGACGCCGCTGCGCGCCCGTCGCCGGTCCTCGGCGCTGAGGTGCCCGGTCATCGCGCTGGCGCCGGCCCACAGCCCCCAGGCCAGCGAGATCGCCGGCAGGCCGGCAGCCCGGCGATGAGCGGCCAACGAGTCGAGGAAGGCGTTCCCGGCCGCATAGTTGCCCTGCCCGGGAGCGCCGAAGGTCGCGGCGCCGGCCGAGAACAGGACAAAGCTGTCCAGCTCCAGATCCTGGGTCAGTTCGTGCAGGTGCCACGCCGCGTCGGCCTTCGGCCGCATCACGGCGTCGATCCGCTCGGCTGTCAGCGAACTGATCACACCGTCGTCGAGGACCCCCGCCGTGTGCACGACCGAGGTCAGCGGCGCCACGCACCGTGCCAGCACCCCGGCCAACGCGGGACGGTCAGCGACGTCAGCGGCCGCGATCTGGACGTCGGCGCCGGCTCGTGCGCAGTCGGCGGCCAGCAGCGCGGCACCCTCGGCCGCCGGGCCCGAGCGGCTCAGCAGCGTCAATCCCCGGGCACGGCCGGTCTCGGCCAGATGCCGGGACACGAGCGCCCCCAGCATGCCGGTGCCCCCGGTGACCAGGACGGTGCCGGCCGGGCGGTGCGCCCGAGGCTGGTCGCCGGCAGGGTCGCTGTCCGGCTCCGTACGGTGCACCGGTCGGGCCAGGCGTCGGCCGTAGGCGACCTCGGCCCGGATCGCCAGTTCGGGCTCCGCCGAGGCCACAGCCGGGGCCAGGTGCGCGATCGCCTGTGCGGCGTCGGCGGCGGGAAGGTCGACCAACACCAGCCGGCCCGGCTCCTCCGACTGGGCCGACCGGACGAGCCCCCACACCGAGGCGGCGGCGACGTCGGTCACCGGCTCGCCCGGTCGCGCGGCGACCGCGCCCCTGGTCACGATCACCAACCGCGCCCGGGAGAGGACAGCCGACGTGAACCAGTCCTGCACCAGGCTCAGGGTCCGGCCGGCGATCAGGCGCGACCGTTCCGCGACGGCCGGGTCCGACAGCGGGACGTCCGCCGTCGTGCCGGTGTTCTCGACGCCGGTGTTGTCGACGCCGCTGATCTCGACCAGCACCACGTCCGGCTCGGATTGGCCGGCCTCGACCGCCTCCTTCAGCGCGGTCAGATCGGGGTACGTCCCCAGGGTGGCGCCGGCGGTGGTCAACGGGCTGTCGGAGGCCGCGACCCCGAACGGGTCGGGCCCGATCAGCGCCCACCGCTCGGCCGAAGGCACGGTCGACAGCTCGGCCGCGCCACCGACCGGGATCCAGTCGACGCCGAAGAGGGCGTCGCGCAGGCCGCTCGCGGCGTCGCGCAGCGCTCCGGCCACGATCGGCCGCAGTGCGAGGGACTCGACCGAGACCACCGGCGTTCCGGTGGGGTCGGTCGCGTCCACGACCAGGCTGCCGGCGCCGTTGTGGGAGAGCCGGACCCGCAGCGTGGCGGCCCCCGCTGCCCGCACCGACACCCCGGTCCAGGCGAAGGGCAACCGCACCCCGCCCGGTTCCTCGGTCGGCGGGGCGGTGGTGAGCAGGCCGGCCGCGTGCAGGGACGCGTCGAGCAGGGCCGGGTGGATGCCGAACCGGGCGGCATCGCCGGCGGCGGCACCGTCGGTGGGCAGGGCGACCTCGGCGAAGACCTGGGCGCCGCGGCGCCAGGCCGCGCGCAGCCCCCGGAAGACGGGCCCGTAGCCGTAGCCGCCCTCGGCCTGGAGTTCGTAGAGGTTCGAGACGTCCACGGACTCGGCGCCTTCGGGCGGCCAGACCAGGAATTCGGCCAGCTGGTCCAGCTCGGCGGGCCGGTCCGGCGCGAGCAGTCCGGCGGCGTGCTGGACCCACGGGTCGCCCTCGCCCCCGGCGGTGCGTGCATAGATCTCGACGGTTCGCTGGCCGTCCGGATCCGCCGCCCCGACCGTGACCTGGACCTGGACCGCTCCGGAGGCCGCCAGGACCAGCGGTGCCGCCAGGGTGAGCTCGACGACCCGGCTGCACCCGACCTCGTACCCGGCCCGGACCGCGAACTCCACGAACGCCGTGCCCGGCAGGATCGGCGTGCCGCCGACGGCGTGATCGCCCAGCCACGGCTGGGTGCGCAGGGACACCTGCCCGGTCAGGACCACGCCGTCCCCGCCCGCCAGCTCGACCGCCGCACCCAGCAGCGGATGGCCGAGCTCGCCCAGCCCGGCGGACCGGACATCCCCCGTGCCCGGCGGGGACATCCGGGACCAGTAGTGCTGGTGTTCGAAGGCGTAGGTGGGCAGGTCGACCCGCTGGCCGGTGGGCAGCACCGCCGCCCAGTCCACTCCCACACCGTGCACGTGGGCCTCGGCCAGCGACCGCAGGACCCGGTCCGGCCCGCCGTCGTCGCGGCGCAGCGTCCCGGCCACCACCGGCGCGCGACCGGACATGCCGTCGTCGGCCCGCTCGAGGGTGTCGGTGATCGCCGCGACCAGCACCGGGTGCGGCGAGGACTCGACGAACACCCGATACCCCGCCCGGCACAGCGCCTCGACCGCCGCCGAGAACCGCACCGGCGCCCGCAGGCTGTCGTACCAGTAGTCCGCACCAGCCTCCGGGCCCGAGAGGAACTCCCCGGTCATCGCCGACACCATCGGCACCCGCCCCGGCCGCGCGATGATGCCGGCCAGCGCAGCGAGCACCTCGTCCCGAATGGCGTCCACCTGCGGACCGTGCGACGCGTAGTCCACCGGCAGAACCCGCGCCCGCACCCCGTCGCGCTCGCACTCGGCGGCCAACCGCTCGAGCGACTCCGGATCGCCGGAGACCACGGTGGCGTCCGGCCCGTTCTCCGCCGCGAGCGTGAGCCGCCCGCCCCAGGCAGCCAGCCGGGTCTCCACCGCCTCCGCCGGCGCGGCGACCGACAGCATGCCGCCGCGCCCGGCCAGCGCCCTCAACGCCTGGCTGCGCAGGGCCACGACCGTGGCGGCGTCGTCCAGGGAGAGGATCCCCGCGACGCAGGCGGCCGCGATCTCGCCCTGCGAGTGCCCGACCACCGCGTCCGGGGTCACACCGGCCGCCGCCCACACCTCGGCCAGCGACACCATGATCGCCCACAGCGCGGGCTGCACGACATCGACCCGGTCCAGGCTCGGGGCGCCGTCGGCCCCGGCGAGCACCTCGTCCAGCGACCAGTCCACGCATGGCGACAGCGCCTGGGCGCACTCGGCCAGCCGGGCCGCGAACACCGGCGACACCGCCGCCAGCTCGCGGCCCATGCCGACCCACTGCGAACCCTGGCCCGGGAACACGAACACCGTGCGCCGGTCACCGGACGGGGCCGACCCCGTCACGACCCCGGCGGCCGGCCGGCCCGTGGCCACCGCCGCCAGCCCGGCGACCAGGTCAGCGGGCCCGGCGCCGGTCACTCCGCCGATCACGACCGCCCGGTGCTCGAACGCCGCGCGGGTGGTCGCCAGTGACCAGGCGATATCGGCGGCCTCCCCGGGTTCCCGTGCCGGGCGGGCCCGCCAGTACTCGGCCAGCCGGTCGGCCTGCCCAGCCAGGCCGGCGGCCGTCCTGGCCGACACCAGCCACGCGGTCGGCCCCTCGGTCAACACCGGCCGCGCGCTGCCGTGCTGTGAGCCGTCCCCGTCACCGGTCGGTTCGACGTCGGTCGGCCCGGCGTCGGCGGGGGGTTCTTCCAGAATGATGTGCGCGTTGGTGCCGCTGACCCCGAAGGACGAGACCCCGGCCCGACGCGGACGGCCGTTCCTCGGCCACGGCACCGGCTTGCTCAGCAACCGCACCTCGCCGGAGGTCCAGTCGACGTGCGGGGAGGGTTCTTCCGCGTGCAGGGTGGCCGGGAGGACCTCGTGCCGCATCGCCAGGACCATCTTGATGATCCCGGCCACGCCGGCGGCCGCCTGGGTGTGGCCGATGTTCGACTTCACCGAGCCGAGCCACAGCGGCCGGTCCCCGGTCCGGTCCTGCCCGTAGGTCGCCAGCAGCGCCTGCGCCTCGATCGGATCCCCCAGCACAGTGCCCGTCCCGTGGGCCTCGACGACGTCGACCTCGGTCGTGGCCAACCGAGCCTCGGCCAGCGCGGTACGGATCACCCGCTGCTGGGACGGCCCGTTCGGGGCGGTCAACCCGTTCGACATGCCGTCCTGGTTCACCGCGCTGCCCCGGACCACGGCCAGGACCCGGTGGCCGTTGCGCTGGGCGTCGGCGAGCCGCTCCACGACCAGCATGCCGACTCCCTCGCCCCAGCCGGTGCCGTCGGCGTCGGCCCCGAAGGACTTGCACCGCCCGTCCCCGGCCAGCCCCTGCTGCGCCGCGAACTCGGCGAACGCGCCCGGAGTCGCCATCACCGTCACCCCGCCGGCCAGGGCCAGCGAAGACTCACCCGAGCGCAGCGACTGACACGCCAGGTGCAGGGCGACCAGGGACGACGAGCACGCCGTGTCCACGGTCACCGCCGGGCCCTCCAGCCCGAGGGTGTAGGCCACCCGGCCGGAGATCACGCTGGTGGCGCTACCGGTGAGGACGTAACCCTCGGTACCGGCCGCGTCGGGCGACGGCTGCACACTGATCCCGTAACCGGACGACCAGGCGCCGGCGAACACCCCCGCCGGAGTGCCACGCAACGACCCGGGATCAATCCCAGCCTGCTCCAGGGCCTCCCATGCGACCTCCAGCAACACCCGCTGCTGCGGATCCATCGCCAGCGCCTCACGCGGACTGATCCCGAAGAACGCGGCGTCGAAATCCCCGGCGCCGTAGACGAACCCACCGACCGGGGCGAACGAGCTGGCGATCTCGTCGGCGGGGCCGAAGGCCTCCCAGCCCCGGTCGACCGGGAAGCCTGACACGGCGTCCGTGCCCGTGGCCATCAGGTCCCAGTAGTCATCGAGCGTGGCCGAGCCGCCGGGCAGACGGCAGCTCATCCCGACGATGGCGATCGGCTCATCGGATGTCGCCGCCGCCCGGACCGCGACCGAGGCGAGCGGCCGCTCGCCGACCAGGCCGACCCGCAGGTGCTCAGCCAGCACGGTCGGGGTCGGGTAGTCGAAGACCAGAGTGGCCGGCAGCTTCAGGTCGGTGGCGGCGGTCAACCGGTTGCGCAGCTCGACGGCGGTCAGCGAATCGAACCCGACGTCCTTGAACGCCCGGCCAGCCTCGACCGCGTCGGGGGTGGCATGCCCGAGCACGAGCGCGGCCTCGGCCCGGACCAGGTCGGTCAGGATCCGGACCTGGTCGGCGCGCTCGAGTCCACGCAACCGCTGTCCCAGCTCGGTCGCGGCGCCCTCGGCCGCACCACCGGGCGCGGGGTCGGACAGTGCGGCCCGGACCGCCGGCAAATCGCCGATCAGCGGGCTGGAGCGGTGCAGGGTGAACACCGGGGCGAAGCGGGCCCAGTCCACGTCGGCCACCGTGACCAGGCCTTCACCCTGGTCGAGGACGGTCGCCAGCGCACCGATGGCCAGCTCGGGGTCCATCTCCCGCAGGCCGAGCCGTTGCAGCTGGGCGCCACCCTCGCCGTCGCCCATCCCGCCCCCGCCCCACAGGCCCCAGGACACCGAGGTCGCCGGCAGCCCCCGGGCCAGCCGGTTCGCGGCCAGCGCGTCCAGGTAGGCGTTGGCCGCTGCGTAGGCCGCCTGCATCCGGCTGCCCCAGATCGCGGCGCCGGAGGAGAAGACCACAAAGGCGTCCAGTTCACGGTCGACCGTGAGCGCGTCCAGGTGCGCGGCGCCGGCCGTCTTCGCGGCGGCCGCGGTGGCCAGCTCACCGACCGTGGTGTCCAGGACCAGTGCGGCCTGCGCGACGCCGGACGCGTGGAACACCGCGCGCAGCGGGGGCCCGCTCCGGTCGAGCCAGTCCAGTACCTCGGCCAACTGCTCCCGGTCGGCCGTGTCGCAGGCGACCGCCGCGACGGCCGTGCCTTCGGCGGCCAGCCGCGCGGCCCGCTCGGCCAGCCCGGTGGCCCGGGCTCCCGATCGCGAGACCAGCGCGACGCGGGGCACCCCGCGTTCGGTGAGCCACTGGGCCACCCGCCCGCCGATGGCCCCGGTGCCGCCGGTGATCAGGGCGGTGCCGTACGAGGTCCATCTGCCGGTCGGCCGTGGGGTTGGGGCGGGCAGGAGCCGGCGGCCCAGGACCGCGCCACCCCGGATCGCGAGCTGGTCCTCCCCCGGCGCGCCGGAGCCGGCCAGGATGGCGACCAGCCGGGCCGAGCCGCGCTGGTCCAGGATCGGCGGCAGGTCGATCAGACCGCCCCAGTGGTCGGGGTGCTCCAGGCCGGCAATCAGGCCGAGGCCCCAGGCCTGGGCCTGTACGGGGTTGGTCAACGTCTCGCCTGGGCCGGCCGCGACCGCGCCCCGGGTCGCCACCCAGACCGGGGTGTGCAGGCCGAGGTCGGCCAGTGCCTGGACAAGACCGAGGGTGCCGGCGAGGCCGGTGGCCACGGCCGGCGACTCGCGCAGCGGCGTCTCGTCGGTGGCCAGCAGGGTCAGTACACCGGTGACCGGCGGCAACTCGGTGGCAGGACCCCGGTCGGTGCCGGTAAGGGACTCGCCGATGCGGGCGGCCAGGCTGGCCCGCCCGACCTCGCCCGAGGCGGTCTCGACCAGGACCACCCGGGCCCCGGCCCTGGTGAGCGCCTCGGCGCAGGCCCGGGACAGGCCGGAGGGGTCACCCTCCGGCTGAACCACGAGCCAGGTTCCCGTCAGCTTCGCCGGCGCCGGATCGGGCAGCGGCGACCAGGAGACCCGGTACCGCCAGCCGGCGGTCCGCGACCCGGCCCGGTCCCGCTGATGCCAGGACGCCAGCGCTGGGAGCACCTCCCGGAAGGAGCGCTCGCCGTCGACCTCCAATGCACCGGCCAACCCGGCGAGATCCCCGTGCTCCACCGCCGCCCAGAACTGGGCCTCGCCCTCGGTCGCGGCGCCGTCCCCGCCGGCAGTCGCCACCGGTGCCGGCTTCGGCCAGTAGTGCTGGTGCTGGAACGCATAGGTGGGCAGCTCGACCCGCCGCCCGGCCGGCAGGATCGCCGACCAGTCGACATGCGCCCCTTGGACGTGTGCGCGGGCCAGGGCGGACAGGACCGCCGGCGCCGCCCCGGTGTCCGCCCGCAGCAGCGGGACGAACACGGCTTCTGGGGTGGGCACCGGGCCGGTCTCTGTGTGGGTCCCTGTGCCAGCCTCCGACAGCACCGCCGGGCCCAGCGCCGACAACGTCCCGTCCGGGCCGATCTCGAGGAACACCGAGACCCCCTGGCCGGCCATCGTCGCCACCGCGTCGGCGAACCGGACGGGACGGCGGGCCTGGTCCACCCAGTAGTCGGCGTCAGGCCGCGTGACCAGCTCGCCGGTCAGCGCCCCGACCCAGGCCACCGAGGGCGCCGCGTGCTCGAGACCGGCCGCCACCGCGCCGAGCTCGTCCAGCACCGGGTCCATCCGGTCCGAGTGGAACGCGTGGCTGACCCGCAGCCGGCGCACCCGCCGACCCCGGTCCCGCCAGAGCGCGACCACCGCGTCCACCTGGGTCGCATCGCCAGAGATCACGATTGCCGACGGGCCGTTGACCGCCGCGATCGACACCTCGGGGGTGGCTTCGAGCGTGGCGAGCACCTCGGCCTCCGTGGCGGCGATCGCGGCCATCGCCCCGCCCTCGGGCAGGGCCTGCATCAGGCGCGCCCGGGCTCCGAGCAGCCGGCACGCCTGCGCCAGGGACAGCACACCGGCCGCGTGCGCGGCGGCGATCTCACCGATTGAATGGCCGGCGACCACATCCGGGACGATGCCCGCCGCCGCCAGGAGCGCGACCAGCCCCACCTCGACGGCGAACAACCCGGCCTGCGCGTAGAGCGTCTGCATGGCCCGTGCGTCGAGGTCCTCGGTGCTGTCCTCGGTCCCGTCCTGAGGGGCCCCGAGCACCACGTCCCGGACCGGCACCCCGAGCTCGGCCTCCAGCAGGGCACAGGCCTGGTCGAACGCCTCCGCGAAGACCGGGGAAGCCGCGTGGAGCTCGCGCCCCATCCCGGCGCGCTGGGCGCCCTGACCGGCGAAGAGGAAACCCACCCGACCGGCTCCACCGGCCGGGACCTCACCCTGGATCACCCCGGTCACCGAGGTGCCCGAGGCCACCGAGGTCAGTCCCGAGGTCAGGTCGCCGGTGACGACCGCCCGGTGCTCGAGCGCCGACCGGGTCCGGGCCAGCGACCATCCGAGGTCGACCGGGTCCAGGTCCGGGTGGGCCGAGAGGTGGGTGGCGAGCCGGCCGGCCTGGGCGGCCAGGCCGGCGGCCGACCGGCCCGACACCAGCCATACCGCCGGGGCCGGCTCCAGCACCAGCGGCGGCCGCGGCGGCGCGGCCTCGCCCTCGGTGACGTCGGAGGCCGCGTCGTCGGAGGTGGCGTCAGAGCCGGGAGCTTCCTCGACGATCACGTGGGCATTGGTGCCGCTGACCCCGAAGGCCGACACGCCGGCGCGCCGGGGGCGGTCGTTCGCCGGCCAGGCCACCGGCTCGGTGAGCAGGCGAACGTTACCGGCCGACCAGTCCACGTGCGGAGACGGCTCGTCGGCGAACAGGGTGACCGGAAGCATGGTGTGCCGCATGGCCAGCACCATCTTGATCACACCGGCCACCCCGGCCGCCGCCTGGGTGTGGCCGATGTTCGACTTCACGGAGCCCAACCACAGCGGCCGGTCGTCCGGCCGCTGCTGGCCGTAGGTGGCGAGCAGCGCCTGTGCCTCGATCGGGTCACCGAGCACCGTGCCGGTGCCGTGCGCCTCGACCGCGTCCACGTCGGCCGTGGTCAGCCCGGCGCTGGCGAGCGCCGCCCGGATCACCCGCTGCTGCGACGGCCCGTTGGGGGCGGTGAGCCCGTTCGACGCGCCGTCCTGGTTCACCGCGCTGCCCCGCAGCACCGCCAGCACCTGGTGCCCGTTCCGTCGGGCGTCGGAGAGCCGTTCCAGCACCAGTACGCCGGCGCCCTCACCCCAGCCGGTCCCGTCGGCGTCCGCGCCGAAGGACTTGCACCGGCCGTTCCCGGCCAGACCCTGCTGGCGGGCGAACTCGGCGAACGCCCCCGGAGTCGCCATCACCGTGACCCCGCTGGCCAGGGCGAGCGAGCATTCCCCGCCGCGCAGCGCCTGGCCGGCCAGGTGCAGCGCGACGAGGGACGAGGAACACGCCGTGTCAACGGTGACCGCCGGGCCCTCGAGCCCGAGGGCGTAGGAGACCCGCCCGGAGATCACACTGGTCGCGGTGCCGGTGATCAGATAGCCGTCGGATCCGCTGTGCTCCGCCAGGCCGATGCCGTAGGCCGAGTAGGTCGCCCCGGCGAACACGCCGGTCTGGCTGCCCCGCAACGACAGCGGATCGATGCCCGCCCGTTCCAATGCCTCCCAGGTGGTTTCCAGCAGCAGCCGCTGCTGGGGGTCCATGGACATTGCCTCACGCGGGCTGATGCCGAAGAACCCGGCGTCGAAACCGGAGGCGTCGTAGACGAAGCCCCCCTCGCGGGTAGTGGACGTGCCGGCGCCCGGGGCGGCGCCGTAGACGCGGTCGGCGTCCCAGCCCCGGTCGGCCGGGAAGCCGGCGATGGCGTCGGTACCGGTGGCGAGCAGGTCCCAGAAGCGCTCCGGGTCGACCGCGCCACCCGGGAAGCGGGACCCGATGCCGATGATGGCGACCGGTTCGCCCGGGTCCGCGATCACGCCCGGAACGGGCTCGACCGGAGCCGGCCCGGTCAGGGAGCCGAGCAGCTCGGCTCGCAGGAAGTGGACGACCTCGGTCGCGGTCGGGTAGTCGAAGACCAGCGTGGCCGGGAGCTTCAGGCCGGTGGCGGTGTTCAGCCGGGTGCGCAGGTCGACGGCGGTGAGGGAGTCGAACCCGAGGTCCTTGAAGGCCCGCCCGGCCGGGACGGCCGCGGCGGAGGTGTGCCCGAGGGCGGCGGCCGCCTCGGCCCGCACCAGGTCGGTCAGGATCCGGTCCTGCTCCCCCCGGTTCAGCCCGCGCAGCCGCTGGGCGAGCGCTGTGCCGGCCTCCTTCGCGTTGTCGCCCGCTGTCTCGGCGTCGTGCAGGGCCCGCTGAGCGTCGGGCAGGTCGGCCAGCAGCGGGCTGGGCCGCTGCACGGTGAAGATGGGCGCGAACCGGGTCCAGTCGATGTCGGAGACCGCGACCAGGGCCTCGCCGGCGTCCAACACTCCGGCCAGGGCGGCCGTGGCCGGCTGGGGGTCCATCTCCCGCACGCCGAGGCGCTGCAGTGCCTCGCCGGCCGGACCCTCGCCCATGCCGCCGCCGCCCCACAGGCCCCAGGCGACCGAGGTACCGGCCAGGCCACGGGCGCGGCGGTCCTCGACCAGGGCGTCCAGTGCGGCGTTCGCCGCCGCGTAGCCGGCCAGCTGACCGCTGCCCCAGGTCGTAGCGCCGGAGGAGAACACCACGAAGGCGTCCAGGTCGAGTCCGGTGGTGGCGTCGTCCAGGTATCCGGCGCCACCGGCCTTCGCCTGCGAGACATCGGCCAGGTCCGAGACCGCCATGCCTTCGATCGGGCCACCCAGTCCGGCCCCCGCGGCATGCATCACCGAACTGAGCCGGGGTCCGGTGGTACCGATCCAGCGCACCAGGCCGGTCACCTCGGCCCGGTCTCCGACGTCACCGGCGAGGACGGCCACCGCTGTCCCCGCGGCGGCCAGCTCGGCGGCCAGGGCCGCAGCCCCGGCCGCGGCGGGACCGGACCGGCTGGACAGCACCAGCCGGGCGGCGCCGCGGCCGACCAGCCAACGGGCCACGTGCCCGCCCACCCCGCCGGTGCCACCGGTGACCAGAACGCTGCCACCCGGCTGCCACCGGTCGCCGGGGCGGGGCCGAGGCGTGCGCACCAGGCGCCTGCCCAGCACTCCCCCGGCCCGGATCGCCACCTGGTCCTCGCCACAGCCGGCCAGCACGGCGACCAGCCGACCGGCCGACCGCGCGTCCCACGTCCGGGGCAGGTCGATCAGACCACCCCACCGGCCGGGATGTTCCAGAGCGACGACCCGCCCGAACGCCCAGGTCTGCGCCTGCACCGGCCCGGTCGGTACCTCACCGGCACCGGCGGCGACCGCACCCGAGGTCAGCACCCACAGCGGCGCCTCGATCCCGGCGTCGCCCAGCGCCTGGACCAGGCCCATCGTTGCCGCCAGACCGGCCGGCACCACCGGCCGGTCCGCCAGCGGTGACTCATCCAACGCCAGCAGCGACAGCACCCCGGCGACCGCCGGAGCGGGACTCGACCCGGCGCCGTCCTCCGCCGGCTCGAGCAGAGCCTCGGCGACCCGGTCGGCCAACGCCCGCCGACCGACCTCACCCTCGACGACCTTCGCCAGCACCACCCGTGCGCCCCGGTCGGCCAGCGCCGCAACCCACTCCTCGGCCCGACCCGTGCCCGATTCCGCCGCTGGGACCACGACCAACCACGTCCCGGACACCCTCGCCCCACCGGGCACCGTGACCGGGGCCCAGGTGATGCGGTAACGCCAGTCGGCGATCGTCGACTCGCCGCGTTCCCGCCGCCGCCACGCCGCCAGCGCGGGCAGCACCTCCCGCAGGCGAGGCGCGTCGACGGCCAGCGTCCGCGACAAGCTCTCCAGGTCACCGTCCTCGACCGCGGCCCAGAACGCGCCGTCGGCCACCGGGACCGCGGCCGTTCCGGTCGCGGCCGGAGCCGGTTTGGGCCAGTACCGCTGCCGCTGGAAGACGTACGTCGGCAGGTCGATCCGCTGCCCAGCGGGCAGCACCGAGGCCCAGTCGACAGGGACGCCGTGGCCGTGGACCTGGGCCAGCGAGCCCAGGACCCGGTCCGGTCCCCCGTCGTCGCGTCGGAGGGTGCCGGCCACAACCGGTTCCCGCCCGGATCCCGGTCCCTCGTCGGTCTCCCGCCGGAGGTTCTCCAGCGTGTCGGTGATCGCGGCGGTCAGCACCGGGTGCGCCGAGGTCTCGATGAACACTCCGTAGCCGGCCCGGCCCAGGGCCTCGACCGCCCGGGAGAACTCCACGCTCGCCCGTAGGCTCGCGTACCAGTAGCCGGCGTCCAGCTCCGGGCCGGCCAGGAACTCACCGGTCATTGCCGAGACCATGGCGAGGACACCGGGCCGGGGTGTGATCGTGCCCAGCCGGCCGAGCACCTCGTCGCGGATGCCGTCCACCTGCGGCCCGTGCGAGGCGTAGTTGACCGGGAGCAGCCGCGCCCGGACGTCCTCACGCTCGCAGTCGGCCAGCAGCAGCGCCAGCGCGTCGGGGTCGCCGGAGACCACCGTCGCGAGCGGGCCGTTCACCGCTGCTACCGAAATCCGGTCCGCCCGGTTCGCGAGCCGCGCGGTGACCGCCTCGACCGGCTCCGCGACGGAGAGCATACCGCCCCGGCCGGACAGCGCGGTCAGTGCCTGGCTGCGCAGCGCCACGACCTTGGCGGCGTCCTCCAGCGAGAGCATCCCGGCCACCACCGCCGCGGCGATCTCGCCCTGCGAATGCCCCAGCACCGCGTCCGGAACCACCCCGGCCGCCTGCCACACCGCTGCCAGCGACACCATCACCGCCCACAGCGCGGGCTGCACCACATCGACCCTGTCGAACCCGGGTGCGCCGTCCCGGCCGGCCCGTACGTCGTCCAGCGACCAGTCCACGTACGGCGCCAGCGCCTGCTGACACTCGGCCAGCCGGGCCGCGAACACCGGGCTGACCTCGGCCAACTCCCGACCCATGCCCACCCACTGCGAGCCCTGACCCGGGAACACGAACACCACCGGGCCGGTGCCGGCGGCCTCGCCGGTCACGACACCGGGGGCAGGTGCGCCGGCCGCCAGCGCGCCGAGCCCGGTGACCAGTTCGTCCCGGTCTCCGCCGATCACGACCGCACGGTGGTCGAACACCGACCGGGTGGTCGCCAGGGACCAGCCCACGTCCACCGGGTCGAGCTCCGGGCAGGTCGCAATGTGCTCGGCCAGCCGCCGGGCCTGGTCGGCAAGCCCGGCGGGGGTCTGGCTCGACACCAGCCAGGCCGTCGTTGCACCGGTCAGCAGCGACGGAGCCTCATCGGCCGAGCTGGGCGGGTCGACGGGCTCGGTCTCCACCACCGGGGCCGGGTCGGCCGGCGGTTCCTCGAGGATGACGTGGGCGTTGGTGCCGCTGATCCCGAACGCAGACACCCCGGCCCGGCGCGGCCGCCCGTTGGCCGACCAGTCCCTCGGCTCGGTCAGCAGTTGGACGTCACCTACCGACCAGTCAACCTGGGGCGAGGCGGCCTCGGCATGCAAGGTCGCCGGCAACAACCCGTGCCGCAGGGCCAGCACCATCTTGATGATCCCGGCCGCCCCAGCCGCCTGCTGCGCGTGACCGATGTTCGACTTGACCGAGCCCAGCCACAGCGGCCGGCTCTCCGGACGCCCCTGCCCGTAGGTCGCCAGCAGCGCCTGCGCCTCGATCGGATCACCCAGCCGCGTCCCGGTGCCGTGCGCCTCAACCGCGTCCACCTCACCGGGCTCCAACCCGGCACTGGCCAGCGCCGCACGGATCACGCGCTGCTGCGACGGACCGTTCGGCGCCGACAACCCGTTCGACGCGCCATCCTGGTTCACCGCGCTACCAGCCACCACCGCGAGCACCGGATGCCGGTTGCGGCGGGCGTCCGAGAGCCGCTCCAGCACCACCATCCCGGCGCCCTCGGCCAGACCCATACCGTCCGCCTCGGCCGAGAACGCCTTACACCGGCCATCCAGCGCCAAGGCCCCCTGCTGGGAGAACCCGATGAACTCCGCCGGGTCCGCGATCACCATCACGCCGCCGGCCAACGCCAGATCACACTCACCGGCCCGCAGCGCCTGCGCCGCCAGGTGCAGCGACACCAGTGCCGACGAACATGCCGTGTCCACCGTCACGGCGGGGCCTTCCAGGCCGAGTGTGTAGGAGATCCGGCCGGAGATCACGCTGGTCACGTTGCCGGTGATCAGGTGCCCTTCAGCCCCGTCCAGGTCGGCGCCGTAGCCGGTCTGCCCGGCGTAGCCCGACGCGGCCGCGCCGGCGAAGACACCGGTCAGCGAGCCGCGCAGGGACAACGGGTCCAGTCCGGCCCGTTCCAGGGCCTCCCACGAGGTCTCCAGCAGCAGTCGCTGCTGCGGGTCCATGGCCAGGGCCTCGCGCGGGCTGATCCGGAAGAACGCCGGGTCGAAGTCGGCGGCCCCGGTGACGAAGCCGCCCTCGCTGGTGACGGAAGCGAGTACGTGGCCGGGAATGCCGTCGAGCAGTCCGGCCAGGTCCCAGCCCCGGTCGGCCGGGAACCCACCGATCGCATCCTCACCGGTGGCGAGGACCCGCCAGAACGCCTCGGGGCTGTCCACCCCACCGGGGAAACGGCACCCCATCCCGACGACCACCACCGGATCGCTCGCCGACACCGGGGTGACCCGCGATTCGGGCGCCACCAGCTGCCGGGTGCCCATGAACTCGGCCACGATCTGCCGGGCCAGCATCGCAGGCGACGGGTAGTCGAACACCACCGTCGAGGGCAACCGCAGACCGGTCGCCTCGTTCAACCGGCCACGCAGATCCACCGCGGTCAGCGAATCGAAACCCATCTCCCGGAACGCCCGGCCCGCCTCCATCTCATCGGCCGACGCGTAGCCGAGGACCGCCGCCGCGTGGCCACTGACCAGGTCTGTGATGACCCGTTCACGCTGCCCGGCCGACATCCCGACCAGCCGTTCCGACAGCGCAGCGGCCTCCCCCGAGGTCACCGTGGCGGCGCCAGCCGAGCCGGACTCGAGCTCCCGCGCCTCGGGGATCTCGTCCAGCAGGGGCCAGGAGCGGACAGCCCGGAACACGGCGGAGAACCGCGGCCAGTCCACGTCGGCGACCGACAGCGTGGTCTCGTCGTCGGCGAGCACCTGACCCAGCACACCCAGAGCACGCTCCGGGTCCAGCAACCGCAGACCTTGCCGGCGCAGCCGCTCCGGAATCAGGCTGGTCGGCCGCTCCGGCTCGGCCGAATCGGGCGCTGCGTCCACCGAGTCGTCGAAGCGGCCGCCGGAGCTCCAGACTCCCCAGGCCACCGATGTCGCCGGCAGACCCCGGGCACGCCGGTTCTCGGCGAGGGCATCCAGATGGGCGTTGGCGGCGGCGTACGTAGCGTGCTCACCGACCCCCCAGGTCGCCGCGATCGAGGAGAACAGCACGAAGGCGTCCAGCTCCAGGTCCGCCGTCAGCTCGTCCAGGTGCTCAGCCCCGCGCACCTTGGCACCCAGGGCCAGGGCCAGCTGGTCGACATCGACCTGGTCGAGAGCCATCAGCTCCACCGCGACCGCCGCG
>DATHIT010000805.1:0-4922 GCA_035489915.1 Pseudonocardia sp.
GAACACGGTCGGGATGTTCAGCCGCATCGCCGCGTTCAGCATGCCGGGGGTGATCTTGTCGCAGTTGGAGATGCACACCAGCGCGTCGGCGGCGTGCCCGTTGACCATGTACTCCACCGCGTCGGCGATCACCTCGCGGGAGGGCAGCGAGTAGAGCATGCCGCCGTGGCCCATCGCGATGCCGTCGTCCACCGCGATGGTGTGGAACTCGCGGGGCACCCCGCCGGCCTCCCGGATTGCCTCCGCCACGATGTCGCCCAGGTTCTTCAGGTGCACGTGGCCGGGTACGAACTGGGTGTAGGAGTTGGCGATCGCCACGATCGGCTTGCCGAAGTCGCTCTCGCCCATCCCGGTGGCACGCCACAGCGCGCGCGCCCCGGCGGCGTTGCGGCCATGGGTGGTGACGCGGGAACGCAGTGCGGGCATGACGGTTACTCCTCGGGAGGCGCCGGCGCGGCGGGCTGGCTGGTGGTGGAAGGGGCGTCGGTAGTCGGGTCGGTGCTCGGGTCAGGCAGTCGGCCGCCGCTGACCATGGCGAGCAGAGGCAGGTCCCGGGTGTGCACGGCCGGCAGTGGTAGCTCCGAGCCGCTGCTGAGCACCGCGCTGACCCGGGATCGTGTCCGCAGGCGTAGCGCGGTGACGTCCGTCCAGCCTACCCGCCGGGTGCGCAGTGCACCTCGAGCCACGATCGAGTCCTGGTCAACGGTGGTGCGTACCCGCAGCACCCAGGCGACCAGGCCGATCGGGATCAGGTACAGCACCGTCATGCCCGGCACGGTGAGCGCCACGGGGGTGGCGCACACAACGAACGCGATGGCGAAGAGCACCGTGAGTGGCGAGTTGCGGAACACCAGGGGACCATCCACCCACCTATCGTCGCAGGTAGCCGGGCGACGCGGTCGGAGGGGAGGCCCATTCGGGCCAGCCGGCGCGGCGCCCCGAACGGGTGTCCGCGCCTCCCACTATCCGAGATGGCGGTCTCACTGAGTTGACCCCCGGGGGGCGGCCGGATAACGTCGGTCGGGTGCGCATTCCCGTTGACCTCGTAGTACTTCTCAGGCGCGTCGACGCCTGAGAGGTACTTTCGTCGACGCGCAACCCTCGTTCCGCCATCCTGGCGGCGAGGGCTTTTTTGTGCCCGAGATGCCATCAACTCCACCAGATACCGCCCCAAGCAGACGCGAGGCAGAGCTCAGATGACCACCGCGACGCCCCGATCGGCCCCGGTTCCCGGCCCGCCGAAACCAACTCCGCCACCCGCGCGGCCGGTACCCCAGGCTTCGCGCGCGGCGGGTGAGCCCACTACCGGCCCGATCTCGGTAACCGGCGCGCAGTCGCTCGTGCACTCGCTCGAGGCGGTGGGTTGCGAGGCGGTGTTCGGCATCCCCGGCGGCACCATCCTGCCGGCCTATGACCCGCTGCTGGACTCCACCACCGTCCGCCACGTGCTGGTCCGCCACGAGCAGGGCGCCGGGCACGCGGCCACCGGGTACGCGCAGGCCACCGGCAAGGTCGGGGTGTGCATGGCGACCAGTGGCCCGGGTGCGACCAACCTGGTCACCCCGATCGCGGATGCCTACATGGACTCGGTCCCGCTGGTGGCCATCACCGGGCAGCAGTCCCGCGCGCTGATCGGCACCGACGCCTTCCAGGAGGCGGACATCACCGGCATCACGCTGCCGATCACCAAGCACAACATGCTGGTCACCGACCCGATCGACATCCCCCGCGCCATCGCCGAGGCGTTCCACCTGGCCTCCACCGGCCGCCCCGGCCCGGTCCTGGTGGACATCCCGAAGGACGTGCTGCAGGAGCAGACCACGTTCTCCTGGCCGCCGGAGATGAAGCTGCCCGGCTACCGGCCGACCACCCGCCCGCACGGCAAGCAGATCCGCGAGGCGGCCCGGCTGATCGCCGCCTCCCGCCGCCCGGTGCTCTATGTCGGCGGCGGGGTGATCAAGGCCGCCGCCGACGCGGAGCTGCGGGTGCTGGCCGAGCTGACCGGCGCGCCGGTGGTCACCACGCTGATGGCCAGGGGAGCCTTCCCGGACAGCCACCCGCAGCACGTGGGCATGCCCGGCATGCACGGGACGGTGACCGCCGTGGCCGCGATGCAGAAGGCCGACCTGCTGGTCGCCCTGGGTGCCAGGTTCGACGACCGGGTCACCGGACAGCTGTCCACGTTCGCGCCGGACGCGGCGATCGTGCACGCCGACATCGACCCGGCGGAGATCTCCAAGAACCGCCGCGCCGACGTGCCGATCGTGGGCGACTGCAAGGAGGTGCTGGTCGACCTGATCGACGCGGTGCGCAATGAGCAGTCCGAGGCGGGCGGTCGGCCCGACCTGTCCGCCTGGTGGCGGCAATTGGACGGCTTGCGCGAGACCTTCCCGCTGGGCTACGACTGGCCGGCCGACGGGATGCTCTCCCCGGAGTACGTGATCGAGCGGATCGGCGCGATCGCCGGGCCGGACGCGGTGTATACCGCCGGCGTCGGCCAGCACCAGATGTGGGCCGCCCAGTTCATCCGCTACGAGAAGCCGAGGTCGTGGATCAACTCCGGCGGGCTGGGCACCATGGGGTTCGCGGTGCCCGCCGCGATGGGCGCCAAGCTGGGCCTGCCGGACACCACGGTGTGGTGCATCGACGGTGACGGCTGCTTCCAGATGACCAACCAGGAGCTGGCCACCTGCGCTATCGAGAACATCCCAATCAAGGTTGCCGTGATCAACAACGGCAACCTGGGCATGGTCCGGCAGTGGCAGAACCTCTTCTACTCGCAGCGCTACTCGAACACCGACCTGGGCACGCACAAGCACCGCATCCCGGACTTCAAGCTGCTCGCCGAGGCGATGGGCTGCGTCGGGCTGCGCTGTGAGAGCCGGGACAAGGTGGACGAGGTGATCAACCAGGCGATGGCGATCAACGACCGGACCGTCGTGATCGACTTCGTGGTCGGCGCGGACGCCCAGGTGTGGCCGATGGTCGCGGCCGGCAAGAGCAACGACGAGGTCAAGACCGCGCTCGGCATCCGCCCGCTGTTCGACGACGACGATGCGGTGACCGGCCTGGTGATCGACCACACCGACAAACTCGGCGGCCCGAGCGCGCACGGCAACTCCGAGGGGGAGCGGTGAACAGGCACACGCTTTCGGTGCTGGTCGAGAACAAGCCCGGTGTGCTGGCCCGGGTGGCCGGCCTGTTCAGCCGGCGCGGCTTCAACATCGAGTCGCTGGCCGTGGGCCCGACCGAGGTGACCGAGGTGTCCCGGATGACCATCGTGGTGGCGGTCGACGAGCTGCCCCTCGAGCAGGTCACCAAGCAGCTCAACAAGCTGATCAACGTGATCAAGATCGTGGAGCTGGAGCCGGCCATCTCGGTGCAGCGCGAGCTGCTGCTGGTCAAGGTGCGCGCCGATGCGACCGTGCGCAGCCAGGTGCTGGAGACGGTCCAGCTGTTCCGGGCCAAGGTGGTCGACGTGGCGCCCGAGGCGCTGACCGTCGAGGCCACCGGCACCACCGACAAATTGACTGCGCTGCTGCGGATGCTCGAGCCGTACGGTATCCGCGAGATGGTGAAGTCCGGCATGGTCGCGGTCGGCCGGGGGCCTCGGTCCATCACCGCCGCCGCCGTGCGCTGACCGCCCGCTGTACCGAGCCATCACAACCGCGCCAGCACACAAGCGCGCCACCACCAAACGCGAGATGACCAGAAGCACCACCGAGAAGGGACCTACGAGCAGCGATGGCTGTCAATATCTACTACGACGATGACGCTGATCTGTCGATCATCCAGGGCCGCAAGGTGGCCGTGATCGGCTACGGCAGCCAGGGGCACGCCCACGCGCTCAGCCTGCGCGACTCCGGCGTGGACGTGCGGATCGGGCTGCCGGAGGGCTCGAAGTCGCGGCAGAAGGCGCAGGACGAGGGGCTTCGGGTGGTGACGCCGGCCGAGGCGTCCGCCGAGGCTGATCTGATCATGGTCCTGGCTCCGGACACCAAGCAGCGGTTCATCTACGCCGAGGACATCGCGCCGAACCTGAAGAGCGGCGACGCGATCTTCTTCGGGCACGGCTTCAACATCCGCTACGACCTGATCAAGCCCCCGGGCGACGTGGACGTGGCGATGGTCGCGCCGAAGGGCCCCGGGCACCTGGTGCGCCGGCAGTTCGTGGACGGCAAGGGCGTGCCGTGCCTGATCGCCGTGGAGCAGGACGCCACCGGCGGGGCGAAAGCGCTCGCCCTGTCCTACGCGAAGGGCATCGGCGGCAGCCGGGCCGGGGTCATCGAGACCACCTTCACCGAGGAGACCGAGACCGACCTGTTCGGTGAGCAGTCGGTGCTCTGCGGCGGCGCCGCGGCGCTGGTGCAGACCGGTTTCGAGGTGCTCACCGAGGCCGGCTACGCACCGGAGATCGCCTACTTCGAGTGCCTGCACGAGCTCAAGCTGATTGTCGACCTGATGTACGAGGGCGGCATCACCGGTGAGCGGTACTCCATCTCCGACACCGCCGAGTACGGCGACCTGACCCGCGGTCCCCGGGTGATCAACTCGGCGGTCAAGGACGAGATGCGCAAGATCCTGGGCGAGATCCAGGACGGCACCTTCGCCCGCGAGTGGGTGGCGGAGGACGACGCCGGCCGGCCCAACTTCAACCGGCTGCAGAAGCAGGGTGAGGACCACCAGATCGAGCAGGTCGGCGCCAAGCTGCGTTCGCTGATGTCCTGGGTGGCCCCGCCCGCCTGACCCGCTGGCACCGCGGCCCGTTCCGGCCGACTTGTCGCGTCTTTTTCGAACGACAGGTGCGACTTGTCGCGTCTTTTTCCAACGACAAGTCGGGGTGCGGCGGCTACCGCGGCGGCGGATCGGCCGGCGGAGACGCGGTAGGTGGCGGGTGTTCCGAACGGTACGGTTCGGCGATG
>DATHIT010000806.1:0-6022 GCA_035489915.1 Pseudonocardia sp.
TCGCGCGCGCTGGCCGTCGCCGAGCCGCTCGGCTATCTCGGCTACGGGGTGCGCTACCAGGAGTTCCTGGACGGTATCGAGCCGTCCGAACGGATCTACCACGCCGATGACCCGGTCACCGTCATCCGGGTCGCGCTGCGCTGTGCCCGGGAACCCGGCGCGCACCTCGCCGCCCGCGCCGGCCGAGGGTCCTGACCGGGCGTGACGGACCCGTGAGTGGCAAGTGGTCTCCGCGGACCACTTGCCAATCACGAGGTCACGTAAGGCCGAGGCCGCGCAGCCGGGCGGCGCGCCGGGCCAGGCGGTCGGCCGCGGGGAGCCGGCGCAGGGCGAGCACCTCCGATTCCACCGCCGCGCCGACCCGGCGGCAGAACTCCACCGGTTCGTCGGCCGCGTCGGGGTGCTCGGGTACGACGTGGTCCACGGCGCCGGCTCGGTACAGGTCGCCGGCTCGGACGCCCTGGGCGGCGGCCACCTCGGCGGCGCGGGTGGGGTCGCGGTACAGGATCGCCGCCGCGCCCTCGGGCGGCAGCGGGGCGAGCCAGGCGTGCCGTGCGGCGAGCACCCGGTCGGCGGGCAGCAACGCCAGCGCGGCTCCGCCGGTGCCTTGCCCGAGCAGCACCGACACCGTCGGCACGGGGAGCGCGACCAGATCGGCGAGGCACCGGGCGATTTCCCCGGCCAGGCCGCCCTCCTCGGCAGCCACGCTGAGCGCCGCGCCAGGTGTGTCGATCACGGTGACCAGCGGAAGGTCGAACTCGGTGGCCAGCCGCATGCCCCGCCGCGCGGTGCGCAGCTCGCCGGGCCCCAGCGCGCAGCGGTCCTGGGCCGGCCGGTCCTGGCCGAGCAGCACGCAGGACGCCGCGCCGAACCGGACGATAGCGAGGACCAGGCCCACCCCGCGCTCGCCTTCCCCGGATCCGGCCAACGGGATGACGTCAGCGGCGGCGATGCGCAGCAGGGTGCGCACGCCGGGCCGACCGGATCGCCGGGTGGCGCTGATCGAGTCCCAGGCTGAGGGTTCCGGCGCGACAGGCCCGGACGCCGCCGGTGCCGACTCGCGGCGCGGCTCGGTGTCGGGGAGCGGCTCGGTGTCGGGGAGCGGGTCCAGCGCGGCGAGTACCCGCGCGGTCACGGCGGCGAGTTGGTCGGGTGCCAGGACGGCGTCGACGAGCCCGTGGGCGTGCAGGTTCGCCGCGGTCTGCACACCGTCCGGGAAGGGCGTGCCGTACAGCGCGGCGTGCACCTTCGGGCCGAGGAAGCCGATCAGCGCGCCGGGCTCGGCCACGGTGAGGTGGCCCAGCGAGCCCCACGAGGCGAACACCCCGCCGGTGGTGGGGTGCCGCAGATACACCAGGTAGGGCAGCCCGGCGGCCTTGTGCACGCCGATCGCGGCGGTGATCGAGGTCATCCGCAGGAACGCCAGCGCCCCTTCCTGCATGCGGGTGCCGCCGGACGTGGTCGCCGCGAGCAACGGGAGCCGTTCGTCGGTGGCCCGCTCGACGGCCCGGACGATCCGCTCGGACGCCGCGACGCCGATCGACCCGGCCAGGAAGGCAAACTCGCTGCAGACGACCGCGACCGGCCGCCCGGCGATCCGGCCCCGCCCGGTCACCACCGCCTCGTCCACGCCGGCCCGGAGCCGGGCGGCCTCGAGCGCGGCGCGGTAGCCGGCGTCCATGGGCACCGCGACCGGCGGCTCGTCCCAGGAGACGAACGACTCGGCGTCGAGGACGGTGGTGAGCAGCTCGGCCGAGCGGGCCGCGGTGGGTGCGTTCACGAGGCTCTCGATCTGGGTGCGGCGGGCAGGTCCAGCCCGAACTCGGCACGCAGCGCCGGTCCGTGCTGGTCCAGGACGGGTGGTGCGGCGTGCGCACGGCAGGGCCGCTCGCGGTCGTTGCCGTCAAAGAATCGTAACGGCGGCCCGGGCAGCGTGAGCGGGCCGAGGGTGGCGTGCTCGACCGGAACGATCAGGCCCTGGCTCGCGGTCTGCGGCCACGCGTAGACCTCGTCGATGCCGCGCACCCGCCCGGCCGGGATCCCCGCCCGGTCCAGCCGGTCGAGCAGTTGATCGGGGTCGTCCTCGGCGAAGGCGGCCTCAACCAGGGCACGGACCCGGTCGGCGTAGCGCACCCGGTCGCCGTTGGTGCGCATCCCGTCAGCCTCTGGGTCGAGGTCGAACTCGGCGCACAGCCGCCGCCACAGCCCCTCGCTGCCACAGGCGATCTGCACGGCGCCGCCCCGGCAGCGGAACAGCCCGTACGGGGATATCGACGGGTGGTGGTTGCCCCCGGCGCGCCCGACCTGTCCGGCCACCGTGTAGGCGGTGCCCTGGAAGCCGTGCACCCCGATCACGGCCGCGAGCAGCGAGGTCCGCACAATGGCGCCCGCCCCGGTGCGGTCGCGCTCGCGCAGCGCGGCGAGCACGCCGTACGCGCCGTACATGCCGGCCAGCAGGTCGGCGATCGGGACGCCGACGCGCTGCGGGTCCGCCGGGCCGGAGCCGGTCACCGACATCAGCCCGGCCTCGCCCTGCGCGATCTGGTCGTACCCGGCGCGGCCACCCTCCGGGCCGTCGTGGCCGAAACCGGAGATGGACAGCACAACCAGTCGGGGGTTGAGCTCGCGCAGTCGCCCGATCCCGAATCCGAGGCGGTCCAGCACGCCGGTCCGGAAGTTCTCCACCAGCACGTCGGCCCGACCAACCAGCTCGGCGAGCGCACCGCGTCCGGCCTCGGACTTGAGGTCCAGGGCGATCGACTCCTTGTTGCGGTTCGCGGACAGGAAGTAGGTGGACTCCCGCTGCCCGGGGTCACCGACGAACGGGGGTCCCCAACCTCGGGTGTCGTCGCCGCCGGCGGGCGCCTCGATCTTGATCACGCGAGCGCCCAGGTCACCCATCATCATCGTGGCGTGCGGGCCGGCCAGCGCCCGGCTGAGGTCGACGACGAGCAGGCCGTCGAGTGGTGCGGTCATTCTTGGGTCCCTTCTTTGGGCTGGGCTCACAGCCAGCCGGGCAGCACCAGCGCGCCCCAGCTGAGCAGCGGCGCGATCACGACCAGGGCCATTCCCCAGGCCATCAGGCCGCGGAAAACGCGGTCGCGGCCGTCCTCGGGCGAGTTGGCGACCACCAGCGCGCCGTTGGTGGAGAACGGGCTGGAGTCGACCACCGACGCGGAGATGGACAGCGCCGCGATGAGGCCGACCGCGCCCACCGTGCCGGAGGCCAGGAACGGGACGGCGAGCGGGATGAGCGCGCCCAGGATGCCGGTCGTGGAGGCGAATGCCGAGACCACCGCGCCGATCAGACAGATGAGCAGCGCGGCGAGCAGGGGGGCGCCGATGCCCGCGACGCTGGTGCCCAGCCAGCCGATCGTGCCGGTGCGTTCGAGCAGGGCGACGTAGGTGACGATGCCGCCGATGAGCAGCACCGCGCCCCAGCTGACCTGGTTGATCGCGTCCTTGCTGGACTGTGGGTAGGCCAGGGTGAGCAGGACGGCCACGGTGACCGCGACGAACCCGACGTTGAGGTCGAAGACGAGGGCGCCGAGGACCAGCCCGAGCAACCCGACCAGCGTGCCGATCTGCTCGACACCCAGCCGGGGCGGGGCCTCGGTCCCGGCCTGGCCGGCGGTGTCGGTCCCGGCCACGCCGCCGGTGTCGGAGCCCGGCCGCTCGACGGCGGGCCGCACCGGACCGGTGCCGACCAGGCTGTGCGGCCGGACCGGCGGGTGGGTGGCTCGCCGGGATGCTTCGATCGCCTCCGCACCCAGCACCACACGCTCCCGGCCGAGCAGCGCGCGCCCGCCGAACAGCACGAACGCGGCGGCGGCGAGCAGGAGGTTCATCGTGAATGTGGAGGCGAACAGCACCAGCGGGCTGCCGGGCAGGCCAGCGCGGTCCACCACGCCGTTGACGATCCCGCCGAAGATCCCGATCGGGGAGAAGCTGCCGGCGGACGCCCCCTGCACGACCATGACCCCCATCAGCAGCGGGGAGATCCGGTACCGCGCGGCGAAGCCGAGGCCGATCGGCGCGATGATCGCCACCGCGGCCGGGCTGACCGCGCCCGCCGCGGTGATGGCGGCGCACACGGCGAACATGACCCAGGGGATCAGCCCGACGCGCCCGCCGACCGCTCGCACGGCCGTGGCGACCAGCCAGTCCACCGTGCCGTTCCGCTTGGCGATGGCGAACAGGTAAGTGACCCCGACCAGGATCACGAACAGGTCCCCTGGGAACCCGTCGAGGATCTTGGTGGCTTCTTCTCCTGCCACGGCGGTACCGACCACGAAGGCGGCCACCAGGGCCAATGCGCCCATGTTGACGGGCCGGACGGTGGCGATGAGGAACACGACGACAAGCACGAGCAGGGGGATGAGGTGGATAGACAAGGTGACGGCCCTCCGGGTCGGCTCTGACCTTCCACGGCTGGAGCGCCGTGAAGCCCGACGAGCCCGACGGCCGGATTGGCCGAGTGGCTCAGAGGACTAGCCAATCGGCCACCTATACTCTCTGTCAAGCCTTTGACGCGGAGGAACCGATCCAGTGGCGACAGCCCGCAAGTCCGGCCGGGAGACGGCATTGCGCCCATTTGTCCGTCCTCGGCTGTATGAACAGCTGGTCGAGCGGCTGCTCGACCACATCCAGGCGGAGGGCCTGCGGGTCGGCGACCGGTTGCCACCGGAGCGCGAGCTGGCCAGCCAGCTCGCGGTCAGCCGCGCGTCGGTCAGCCAGGCGCTGGTGGCGCTGGAGGTGCAGGGCGTGATCGATGTCCGGCACGGCGACGGAGCGGTGATCCTGGAGATCCCACCCGAGCGTCAGGTGCTCGCCGCGCTGCACGCCCGCCGCAACCGGGTGCGCGATGTGATCGAGGCGCGCGAAGCACTCGAGGTGAAGCTCGCCGGGCTCGCCGCCGTGCGGCGGACCGCCGCCGACCTCGCCGCGATCGACGGAGCGCTCGAGGAGATGGCCCGCGACGTGGTCCAAGGCGGCCGGGGCGTGGTCGGCGACGAGCACTTCCACGCGGCGGTGACCGCCGCGGCGCACTCCGAGTTGCTCGCCCGGCTGATGACCGAGATCGCCGAGCTGATCAAGGAGAGCAGGGTCGAGTCGCTCTCCCAACCCGGGCGGCCCAAGCAGTCACTCGATGGGCACCGGGTGGTGGCCGAGGCGATCCGCGCCGGGGACGCAGGCCGCGCCTCGACCGGCATGGCAGAGCACATCGCGGCGGTCTCCGACGTCGCCCTGCTCCGCGAGGACTAGAGCCTCATTCGCGGAATGCGTCGGTGGTCTCGGCGACCCGGGGGTCGGCGCGCAGTTCGTCCAGGGTGGCCGGCAGGGGCAGGCGCCAGTTGGGGTACTCGTTTACCGTGCCGGGCAGGTTGGGCTGGCGGGGTTCGGCGAGCACGTCGTACGGCGAGATCAGCTTCAGCCGGCACGGGGTACGGGCGAGCAGGCGGTGCATGGCCAGGATGATCGCCCGCTCGTCGGGCACGGACTCCGGCTCGGCCTCGGACTCAGGCTCGGACTCGGACTCGGACTCGGTCTTGGTCGCGGGCGGCAGCAGGCCTTCGGCGCGCAGCAGGGCCAGCCACTCGGCCCGCTCCCTGGCGGCGGCCGCCCACTCGGCCGGCACGTCGTCCAGCAGCCCGAGCTCGGCGCGGACCCGGACGTGCTCGCCGAGCAGGAAGCCGGCCGCCGTGGGCAGGTCGTGGGTGGACAGGCTGGCCGCCGCGCGCTCCGGCCACCGGGTCGGCGGCAGCAACGGGGTGCCGGGCGCGGACTCGTCGCGGGCGAACCAGGCCAACGCGCAGCCGAGCATCTCCTGCTCGGCCAGCGCGCGGGTCACCTCGGGCTCGACGGTGCCCAGGTCCTCGCCGACCACGACCGCGCTGGCCCGCTGCGCCTCCAGGGTGAGCACCGCACTCATCACCGAGGCGTCGGAGTGCACGTAGGTGCCGCGGTCCGGTGAGTCGCCGGGCGGCACCCACCACAGCCGCCACAGCCCGGCCACGTGGTC
>DATHIT010000807.1:0-7638 GCA_035489915.1 Pseudonocardia sp.
CAGCCGGTGTTCTTCCTGCTGGCCCTGCTCGCCCAGCCACAGGGTGACCCGCCCGTGCAGGACCAGCAGGAACTCCTGCGCGTCGCCGTGCGTGTAGGGGTCCGGCCCGGTGCTGGCGCCCGGCTCGAACTGCCCGGAGTAGATCTCCACGTTCTGCAGCGGGCGCCGGGAGATCAGGAACTTGCGCACGCCCGGCCCGGCCGGCAGCTCCGCCCGGTCGGCCTGGTGCAGCACCCGAGGGTCGCCCGCGTTGTCCTCGCTGAACAGGTCGGCCATGGTCAGGCCGAGGCAGCCGGCGATCCGCCGCAGCATGCCGACGCTCGCGCTGGTCTGCCCGCGCTCGAGTTGGCTGATGAAACTGGCGCTGGCGCCCGCGAACTCGGCGAGGGACCGCAGCGACATCTTCCGCATCGTCCGGTAGGCGCGGATCCGCGCGCCCAGCCGTTCCAGGTCAGAAGGAGACGGCTTGTCAGGCTGCACTGAACAGATCTTCGATGCTACTTAACACTTTGTTCAGTGGCATCGCATCAAGGTACAGCGGGTGCCGTTCACCCGCAAGAGTGAGGGGCTCAGGGGTCGTGAGTGGCGATGGTCGCTATAGCGACCATCGCCACTCACGACTGTGTGGTCTTATCGGGCCACTCGCCACTCACGACTTGCTGTCTCCACCGGGACAAACGGATCGGTCAGGCCGAAGCAGGCCGGGCCGAACACGGCCAGGGCTTCCGGGGTGCGCATCAGCGCGGGGGTGGAGATGCCGACCACGACCACCCGTTGCCCGTAGCGCAGCGTCTCGGTGGTGATCGGCTCGGCGGACTCCGCCTCCAGCACGCAGATCAGGTCCGGCACGATGCAGCGCACCTGCCCGTCCACCTCGGCGACCAGGTTCTCGTTCTGGAACGCGGTGCACAGCGTGGAGCCGCCGTCGAACGAGGTGAACCGCGCCCGGCCACGCGCGAAGCCGTCCACGGTGCGCCGTTCCACGTCGCTGACCTTGCCGGTGAACAGCACCCGCAGGTGGCGGTACAGCGTCGGCGCGAGCGCCTCGGACAGCGCCGATATCGGATCGCGCAGCTGCTCGCGGGCCTCCCGGATGGCCCGGCCGACGGACAGCCCCAGCGACAGCGTGCGGGGCACCGCGGTGCGCTTGACCTCGGCGCCGGACATCGCGTACTCGGCGATCAGCGCGGCGCCGCCCATCCGGATGGTGGCGCCCCGGGCCAGCCACTCCATCCGGTTGTTGTCCGTCCCGGTATCGATCAGCACCAGCTCGCCGTGGTCGCCGCTGACCACCATCGGCGAGCCGGGCACCCCGTACACCCCGAAGGTCTCCATCTGCAGCTCGGGGAACGCCCGGCCCATGCCGTCCGCGTCCACCACCGGCAGCCCGGTGCTCGCGGCCACCACCAGCGGGATCATCGAGTTGATGCCGCCGCACTCGATCGGCATGGTGGCGTCCGCGGCGCGGCCCAGGTGCCGTTCCAGCGCGCGCAGCGCCAGCACCGCCTCGTCGCCTCGGGGGATCTTCTCGATCATCACCGTGGGCGCGCCCATCATCGCGGTGGGCACCACGAACGCAGCGTCGTCCACCTCGTCCGGGTCCAGCACGGTGACCGGCCCGTGCCGGCGCATCGCCTCGGCCACCATCAGCCGCCCGACGTGCGGATCACCGCCGCCGCCGGTGCCCAGCAGCGCGGCGCCCCTGGCCAGGTCGGGCAGGTCGTCGGGGCCGAGGGTCCAGCTCACCGGCCACCTCCGGCGCCGGTCCGCGCCGGCCCCCACACCCGGACCGGATCGTGGTCGTAGCCGAAGTACCGGGGGCCGACCAGCTCGATCGCCGCCGGCGAGTGCCAGCGCGGGTCGGCCGGGGCGCCCAGCACGCTGACCCGGTGCCCGAAGCGCAGCGCCTCGGTGGTCACCGGCTCCCCGGTCTCCGAGTCCAGCAGGATGATCAGATCCGGCGTGCTGACCAGGATCTCCCCGTCCAGCGCCGCCACCAGGTGCTCGTTCTGGAAGCGCAGCGTCAGCTCCCCGGCCGGCCCGCTGACCACCGCGTCTCCCCGGGCGAACCCGGTGGTGGTGCGCCGGGCCACGTCGGTCACCTTGCCGGTGTGCAGCACCCGCCCGCCCAGCTCGTCGGCCACCGCGGCGACCGGGTCGCCGTGGCTGGCCCGCACCGCCTCGATCCGCCGGCCCAACGCGCGGCACAGGCTGAGCGTGCCGCCCACCAGCGACTCGCGGGCCTGCGCGCCGGTCATCAGGTAGTTGGAGATGATCGCCGAACAGCCCATCGCGATGGTCAGCGAGCGGGCCAGCGACTCCGCCCAGTGGTTGTCGATGGTGGTCAGCACGCCCACGTTGCCCTTCTCGTCGGCGATCGACATCGGGGTGGCGGCGATCCGGGACAGCGTGGGCAGCACCATCTGCAGCTCGGGGAACGCCCGGCCCATCCCGTCGCCGTCCACCAGCGGCAGGCCCAGCTGCGCGGCCGCCACCAGCGGGATCGTCGAGTTGATGCCGCCCGCCTCGATGCAGGCCAGGTGGGTGGGGGTGACCCCGAGGTGCTCGGTCAGCGCGGTGACGGTGCGCCCGATGAGCTCCACCGACGGGGTCTTCTCCACCATCACCGTCGGCGCGCCCATCATGGCCACCGGTACCACGCAGGCGTCGTCGGGCAGCTCGGCCAGGGCGACCAGCCGCACCGGCCCGTGCTCGCGCAGTGCCTGCTCGGCGAGCAGCCGCCCGACGTACGGATCGCCGCCGCCGCCGGTGCCCAACACGGCGGCACCCCTGGCCAGCGCGACCAGATCCTCGGCGGCGACCTCGGTGCTGACGGTCCGCCCGGCCGCCACGGTCGCGCTCACCTGGCCTGCCCGGCGGCGTGCGGCGCTACAACTCGGGAGTCGGACCGGTCCCTGGCGGGTTCCAGGCGCAGGTCGCCCACCGCCTTGCAGCGGATCCGGGTGGCGTTGCCGGGCAGGTAGGGGATGGGTACCTCGTCGAAGTCCACGATGCTCACCGTGGACGGGTCCGCGCCGGCCACCACCGCGCGGTCCACCGCCTCCTGCCGGGCCTCGTCGACCGCCGCGTCCCGGCGGCCGGGTTCGATCGCGAACACCCGGTCCACCTCGCCGCACACCTGCGCGATCGCCGCGCCGATGGCGTTGGCCACGGCGAAGTGTTCCGGCCGGTGCACCTCGCCCAGCCCGGGGAACTTGTCCGGCAGCAGCACCGAGCCGCCGCCCACCGCGACCACCGGCAGCGGGTCGGCCGAGATGCGCATCCGGTCGACCACGTCCGCCACGTCCGCGGCGATCCGGTCCAGCGCGGCCTCGATCAACTCCCTGGGCAGCTGTGACACCAGGGACGGGTCCCCGATCGCGGCCCGCCCGGCGGCCACCGCGATGTCGGTGGCGGTCAGGGTGTCGCCGCCGAACACCAGGGCCCGCTCGGTCAGCCGGTAGCCCACCGAGTCCGGCCCCACGGTCAGATCGGTACCGGCCCCGCGGACCAGGCTGCCGCCGCCCAGCCCGATGCTCAGCACGTCCGGCATCCGGAAGTTGGTGCGGATCCCGGCCACGCTCACCTCCACGGTGGCCTCCCGGGGGAAGCCGCCGGTGAGCACGCCGACGTCGGTGGTGGTGCCGCCGACGTCGACCACGGCGCAGGTACCCAGCCCGGACAGCACCGCGGCGCCGCGCATGGAGTTGGTCGGCCCGGAGGCGAAGGTGGCCACCGGGTAGCGCCGCGCGTAGCCCACGTCCATCAGCGTGCCGTCGTTCTGGCTCAGGTACAGCGGCGCGGTGATGCCGTGCCCGGACACCGAACCGGCCAGCGCGTCCACGATGTGCGCGGCCAGCTCGCGCAGCGCGGCGTTGATGATCGTGGCGTTCTCCCGCTCGAGCAGCCCCACCCGGCCGATCTCGTGGGACAGCGACACCGGCAGCTCCGGACCCAGCTCCTCGGCCAGGATCTCCGCCGCGCGCAGCTCGAACTCGGAGTTGACCGGCGAGAACACCGAGGACACCGCCACCGAGCGGACCCCGTGAGCGGCCATGTCGGCGGCGTGCCGGCGCAGCTCGTCCTCGTCCAGCGGGGAGATGTGCCGGCCGTCGAACTCGTGCCCGCCGTGCGCCAGGTAGGCCCGGCCGGCGATCGCCTCGACCAATCGGGCCGGCCAGTCCACCATCGGCGGCAGCGACGCGGTGGCCGGCAGGCCCAGGCGCAGCGCCGCGGTCGGGGCCAGCCGGCGGGCCTCCACCAGCGCGTTGATGAAGTGCGTGGTGCCGATCATCACCGCGCGCACCCTGGCCGGGTCGAAGGCGTGTCGCGCCTGCAGCCCGTCCAATGCGGCGACGATGCCCGAGGTGACATCGGCGGTGGTGGCCGCCTTCACCGTGGCCAGCACCGAGTCCGCGCGGGGGCCGGAGTCCATCAGGACCGCATCGGTGTTGGTGCCGCCGACGTCAATGCCGATGCGCATGAATCTCCTTCGCTGGGATCGGGCGCGATGTCAGTCGTGGACCGGGGCGGCGTGCGCGGGCAGCGGGGCCTCGCGTTGCGCGGTGAGACTGGTGCCGAATCCGCGCAGCAGCCCGAGCTTGCCGGCGGCGACATACAGCAGGAATGCCGCCAGCAGCGAGTTGATGCTGGGCAGGCCCCAGCCGACCAGGCCGCCGATCAGCGCCGAGGCCAGCCAGATGACCAGCGTGGCCGGCACCCAGGTGGGGGCGGACGCGGGTAGCTCGCCGACCGCCCTGCTGGCCTCCAGCTCCGGGCGCCAGCGCTTCACCACGAAGTACTCGGCCACCATGATCCCGGCGATGGGCGGGAAGGACACCCCGAGCACGATGAGGAACCCGGTGAACTTGCCCAGGATGCCGCCGGCGGCGAGCAGGCTGCCCACCACACCCAGCAGCAGGGTGGCCACGCCCCGGTTCACCCGGCGGCCGAACACCGTGGCGACGAAGTTCACCACGCCGAGCCCGGCGCTGTAGAGGTTCCAGTCGTTGATCTTCAGGGTGCCCAGGATGATCACCAGCGTGCCCACCCAGCCGACCGACGACGTGACGATGGTGATGATGTCGTCGGAGCGGACGGCGTGCGCCAGCAGCACCCCGGACATGCCGATCAGGTACTCCCCGACGGTGAAGCCGACCACGGTCTGCTTCACCACATCCGCGGCGGTGCGGTTGAACCGGGTCATGTCCGGCGTGATCACCGCGCCCACGATGAACCCGCCGGCGACCAGGGTGGTGCCCTGCAGCAGCGACATCGGCGGGCCGGGCGGCGGCGAGGCGACCAGGGCGCCGACCGAGTGGCCGAACAACTCCCGCCCGATGGACCAGCCGACCAGGATCAGGAACGCCGGCACGGTCAGGTAGGCCACCCAGTTCATCGAGGCGAAGCCCCAGAGCACGATCAGCGTCACGGCCAGCCCGAACACCAGCGACCACGCCCACAGCGGCATCCCGCCGATCAGGCTCACCAGGGCTTCGGCGGACACCCCCGACTGCACCCCGAACCAGCCGATCAGGCTGATTCCGACGGCCACCCCGATCAGCGCGCTGCCGCCCTGGCCGAACCCGGTCCACCGGGTCAGCACCGAGGTCTGCAGCCCCTCCCTGGCGCCGATGATGCCGACCCCGATGGACACCAGCTCCAGCACCACCGAGCCCAGGGTGAACGCCCAGAAGGCGCCCCAGAACGTCATGCTGAAGCCGACCGTGGAGCCGAGCAGGAACTGACTCAGCGCGGACACCTGGCCGAACCGCTGGACGGCGACCGACCACCACGAGTACCGCTGGTCCATGGGCACCCTGGCCAGGGCGTAGTCATCGACGCCCAGGTGCGCGGCGCTCATGACTCGGCTCCGCGCGGCGGGTGGTCAGCCGGGGTGCCCGCTCGCTTGCTGTCGCCTACGGTGCTGCCCATCCGGGACCTCCTCGCGACGCCGATGGCGCAAGACAGTAGGCGCTGGTCAGAGCCGCGTCACGAGGCGGAGTGCACGGTCAGGTAGATCACACGGTGCACTGTGCACAAGATGGTGCCCGAGGCGGCGTTTCCGCTGCCCCGGGCGCCGAGATCGGCAAGCTTCGCCGAATCGTCCTATAGGGCTTCCAGGATTGTCGCGTTGGCCAGGCCGCCGGCCTCGCACATGGTCTGCAGCCCGTACCGCGCGCCGCGTTGCTGCAGCGCGTTGACCAGGGTGGTCATGATCCGGGCGCCGCTGCCGCCGAGCGGGTGGCCCAGCGCGATAGCGCCGCCGTTGACGTTCACCTTGTCCAGGTCGGCGCCGGTTTCCCGCTGCCAGGCGAGCACCACGCTGGAGAACGCCTCGTTCACCTCGAACAGGTCGATGTCGGACAGCGATAGGCCGGCGCGTCGCAGCACCTTCTCGGTGGCCGGGATGACCGCGGTGAGCATCATCAGCGGGTCGTCGCCGACCACCGCGAAGCTGTGCAGCCGGGCCAGCGGACGCAGGCCGAGCTGCGCCGCCTTCTCGCTCGACATGATCAGCAGTGCGGCCGCGCCGTCGTTGATCGGGCTGCTGTTGCCGGCCGTGACCGACCAGTTGATCTGCGGGAAACGCCGCGCCATCTCGTCGTTGGCGAACGCCGGGCGCAACCCGGCGAGCACCTCGGTGGTGGTTCCGGGGCGGACCGATTCGTCGGTGGTGACCAACCCGTTCGCCGTGCTGACCGGGACGATCTGGCTGTCGAACAGGCCCCGCGCGTGCGCGGCGGCGGCCCGCTGGTGCGAGGTGGCCGCGAACTCGTCCAGCTCGGTGCGCGACAGCGACCACTTGGCCGCGATCAGCTCGGCGCTGATGCCCTGGGGCACCAGGCCGTCGGGGTAGCGCCGGGCGATGTCCGGGCCGAACGGGTCGGTGCCGGGCAGCACGTTTGAACCCATCGGCACCCGGCTCATCGACTCCACGCCGGCGGCGATCACCACGTCGTAGGCGCCGGAAATGACGCCCTGGGCGGCGAAGTGCACCGCCTGCTGGCTGCTGCCGCACTGCCGGTCGACGGTGGTGGCCGGCACGCTCTCCGGCAGCCCGGCGGACAGTGCCGCCCAGCGGGTGGTGTTGTACGCCTGCTCGCCGACCTGGGAGACGGTCCCGCCGATCACGTCGTCCACCAACTTCGGGTCCAGCCCGGTCCGCTCGATCAGTGCGGCGATGGTGCCGCCGAGCAGTGCGACCGGGTGGACGCCGTGCAGCGCGCCGCCGGGCTTGCCCTTGCCGATCGGGGTCCGAACCGCGTCAACGATCACCGCGTCACGCATGGGGTGCCTCCTTGCAGCTGATGTGCTGTCTACTTCAACGCTGCCACCACCTAAGTTGTATTTCAAGACTCAGTGGGTCGGGTAAACTGTGCTCATGGCAACACCGGTTCGGGAGTGCTCGATCGCAAACGCGTTGGCGGTGATCGGGGAGCGTTGGAGCCTGTTGGCGTTGCGCGAGGTGTTCTTCGGCGTGCGCCGGTTCGACCAGATCCAGCGCAACACCGGCGCCAGCCGGGACATCCTGGCCGCCCGGCTGCGCACCCTGGTGGAGCACGGTGTGCTGCGCAAGGTTCAGTACGAACAGCACCCGCCGCGCTACGAGTACGTGCTCACCGAGGCCGGCCAGGA
>DATHIT010000808.1:0-9873 GCA_035489915.1 Pseudonocardia sp.
GCTGTCGATCCACTGCACCGCCACCTGGTCGCCCGGCTTGTAGCGGCCGATCAGGTTGGTCAGCGTGGTGGCCGAGTCGACGGTCGACCCGTCCAGCCCGACGATCACGTCACCCTGGTCCAAGCCGGCCTGCTCGGCCGGCGACCCGGCCTGCACCCCGGCCACGGTCACCCCGTTCACCACCGTGCGCCGCCGCTCGCTGCCGGTGCCAACCCCCGGATCGAACTGGGTGGCCGGGCCACTGAGCACGGACACCCCGAGCATGCCGGTGGGCCCGATGTGCACCGTGTCGGAGCTCTGACCGGCCTGGATCTGCCGGACCACGGCCATCGCGCTGTTGATCGGGATGGCGAATCCGGTGGCGCCGGTGGACTGGTAGCGGTAGTTGGCCGAGGCGGCGGTGTTCACCCCGATCACCCGGCCTTCGCTGTCCACCAGCGGGCCCCCGGAGTCGCCCGGTTGGACGTTCGCGGCCACCTCGATCAGGCCGGTGAGTCGCTCGGTGCTCCCGGTCAGCTCGTCCCGAGGGTTGACCGAGCGGTTCAGCGCGGTCACCGTGCCGCCCGAGGTGGTCGGCGGACCACCCACTCCGCCGGCGTTGCCGATCGCCGCGATCGGGTCACCCACGGCCACCCCGGTGGAGTCGCCGAGGGTGGCCGTCTTGAGCCCGGACGCACCGCGCAGCTGCAGTACCGCGATGTCGTGGCTGCGGTCGTAGCCGATCACGTTGGCCCGGTAGGTCCGGCCGTTGCCGATGTTGGTCACCCGGATGCTGGTCGCGCCGTTGATCACGTGGTTGTTGGTCAGCACCTGACCGTCGGAGGTGAGCACGATGCCGGTGCCGGCGCTCGCCGCGCCCTGGTAGCCGAGCTCGGTGTTGATGTTCACCAGCCCGGGGGAAACCTTTTTGGCCAGCGCGCCCAGCTCACGCGTGTCGAGTGCCTGGGGGCCAGGCGACGGAGCGGGCTGCACGGAGTAGGACGAAGTGTCTGGCGCGCTGAGCGAGGGCAGCGCGCCGTCGCTCCACAGCCGTTGGCCGACGACGAACGCCGCCACGGCCAGCACCAGGACCACCAGCAGGACGCCGAACATCGCGACCGGATTGCGGCGGCGGCGCGGCGGCGGGGCGGGCCAGTGCGGAGGCGGGAAACCCCCGGGCGGTGGAGACGGCGGATACCAGGGCCCGTCACCCTTGTTCTGCTCCGGCACCGAGGGCAGTTGCATCGTCTCCCGGTACCGCCCTGGCTCCTGGTACCGCGCTGTGTCCGGGGTGTCCGGGGTGTCCTGATGCCGCGCCGGGTCTGGGTACCGGGCGGTCTCGGGGTAGCCCTGAGGTCCGGGATAGCCCGGCGAGTCGGGGTTACCGGGACGACCGTTTTCGTTCAACGGTCCCCTCCTCTCAGGGCCTGGGGGCCATACACGTTCAGTTAGCCGCCTGACCCCTGAGAGCAGCCTGAGAGCCACTGACGAAGTTACTGTGGATGGCCATCCGGTGACCAGAGTTTAGAGCGTGCGCCCCGACCGGGTGGCATCCTCGCGCGACGCTGACGGAAATCGGTCACCCAAATCGTCCGAACTCACCCGAGCGGCGGACGTGCTCACGCCCATTGCGGCGATGGTGTCAGCCACCTCGGCGACCCCGGCTCTGGTGTCCGCCCGGCGCACCACCCAGGTTGTCATGGCCAGTTCCAGCCCCTCGATTGGCCGCCAGGACCAGTCGTCCAGCTGCCTGGCGGCGGTGTGTGAGCCGAGCAGGACCGCGTCCGCGTCGGCCGCCTCGGCGGCCGGTCGGGCATGCTCCACGAACCGCGCGAAGATCCACGCCGGCTGGATCCCGGCGGCCATGGCGGCGGTGAGCACGCCGTCCTGTTGGGCCGGCACCTGGTCACGGGAGTGCACCAGCACCCGCATGCCGTCCAGATCCGACAGCTGACAGGTGGTCCGCTCGGCCAGCGGGTGGTCCGGCCGGACGGCCACCCCCAGCGGCTCCCGCGAGAGCAGCCGGGACACGTGGCCGTCCGCCGGGACCTGGTGCACGATCGCCACGTCCAGGCTCCCCCTGGCCAGCAGCCGCAGCTGCTCGGCGCTGCCGGCCTCCAGGTAGCGCACCGCGCATCGAGGCACCGCCGTGCGTAGCTGCCTGGTCACGTCCAGCAGCCAGTCCCCTCGGATGCCGGGCGGCAGTCCGACGGAGACCATCTCGCGGTGCCGGGCGCAGTCGGCGAGCACATCAGGGGTGGCCGCCGCCAACGCGAGGAGCTGGCGGGCGTGCCCGATCAGCGCGGCCCCGGCGGCGGTGACGGTGACCCCTGCGCGGGTGCGTTCGAAGAGCCGCTCCCCCAGTTCCCGCTCCAGCGCGCGTACCTGGCGGCTCAGCGCGGGCTGCGCCACATGCAGCTGCGTCGCCGCCCGGCTGAACGAACCGGCGTCGGCGACGGCGACCACATAGCGCAGGTGCCGTAACTCCATGCCGCCAGCCTGCCATGCCGTATGGGCATGACTGGAGGTCCCCAACTGGTCTTGCACCGCTATCGGCGGCCGTCCTCTACTTCAAAGGCATAGATCGCCGGGGGTCAACTCCCGGCCCAACCCGAGGTGACCCGATGCCAGATGTGCGGAACGACCAGCTCCAGCTGTCCGCCGAGGAGCTGCTCACCACCACCCGCGCGGTCCGCCGCCGCCTGGACCTGGACCGGCCGGTGGACCCGGAGCTGATCCGCCGCTGTGTGGGGCTGGCCGTGCAGGCGCCCACCGGGCGTAACCGGCAGCGCTGGAGCTTCGTGGTGGTCACCGAGCCGGAGCGCAAGGCGGCGTTGGCCGAGCTGTGGCGGCGCGGGTTGGGCCAGGGTGACGCGGCGATGCCGGCCGAGGACGCCCGCCGCGCCTATGCCGTGCCGGGCAGCATGGAGAAGGTTTTTACCGGGCTGCGGCACCTGGCCGCGAACCTGCACCGGGTGCCGGCCCTGGTGGTGCCCTGCGTCAGCGGTCGCACCGACCGGGCCGGGGTGACCGAGCAGGCCGGGACCTGGGGTTCGATCCTGCCGGCGGTGTGGAGCTTCATGCTGGCCGCCCGCCTGCACGGCCTGGGCACCGTGTGGACCACCGCCAACCTGCCGGTGGAGCGGGAGGTGGCCCAGCTGCTCGGCATCCCCTACGACGGCGTGATGCAGGCGGCGCTCATCCCGGTGGCGCATACGCTGGGCACCGAGTTCCGGCCGGCCAAGCGGGTTGCGCTGGAGGAGGTGCTGCACTGGGAGCGGTGGTGAGCGGGACCCGGGCGAGCTGTGGCAACGTCACCACCGAAGCCCGGCGGCGGTGCCGGGAGAGAAGGCTGGTGATCACGTGGACTCGCTGATCGAGCGGCTCGCCTCGGTGCAGGTGTCCTCGCTGTGCGACGCGGACAAGGCGCTGCCGGTGGTCGACTCGGCGGTTCACGCGATGCTGCCCGGCAGCCGGGTGGTCGGGCCGGCCTTCACCGTGGTGGCGCATGACGATCACCTGCCGGTGCTGGTCGCACTGCGGCTGGCCCAGCCCGGAGCGGTCCTGGTGGTGGCCACCGACGGGCATCGCCGGGCGGTCTCCGGCGAGTTGTTCGCCACCGAGGCCCGACGGCGAGGGCTGGCCGGCATCGTGGTGGACGGGTACTGCCGGGACCTGAGCGGGCTGCGCACGGTGGGGCTGCCGGTCTACGCCAGGGGCAGCACGCCGATGGCCGGCACCACCCGCGACGCCGGCACGTTGGGCGGCCCGGTGCGGATCGGCGGTGTCGAGGTCAGCAGCGGAGACCTGGTGGTCGGTGACGACGACGGACTGGTCATCGCACCCGCCGAGCGGCTGGCCGCCGCCGTGGCCGCCGCCGAGGAGATCGAAGCGGCGGAGAGCGCGCTGCTGCGCGGTATGGCGGCGGGGCGCGCCCTGCCCGAGATGACCAACCTCGACGAGCACCTGGCCGCGCTGGCCGAGCACCGGGACACCGCGCTGCGCTTCACCCTGTGATCGAGTACCAAGGTCAACGACTGGGCGGAAGGGACTCGATGGGGCTGACTGACCAGCGCACCGCCGGGGCCGCGGCGGCAATATGGGCCGCGTGGGCCGGCGGGTACCAGCTGACCGAGCTGCCCGAGGAGCTGCGGCCGGTCGAGCCGATCGACGGCTGGGCGGTCGGGCAGGCGCTGGCCGGGCATGCCGGGGCGAGATACGGCTACAAGATCGCCGCCACCTCCACCGCCGGCCAGGTCCACATCGGGGTCGGCGGGCCACTCCCCGGCCCGCTGTTCGACCGGTTCCGCCGCGAACCGGGGTCGGTGCTGCCCTCGGCGGAGTTGTTCATGCGGGTGGTGGAGGCTGAGTTCGCGTTCCGGATGGCCCGCGACGTGCCGGCCGGCGCCACACCCGACCAGGTGCTCGACTCGGTTGGCGCGCTGCACCTGGCGATCGAGGTGCCCGACTCGCGGTTCGAGCACTTCGAGCGCGCCGGCGAGGCCGTGCTACTGGCTGACGCGGCCTGCGCGGGCTGGTTCGTGCTCGGCCCCGAGGTACCCGGCTGGCGGGAGCTCGACCTGGTCAGCCAGGCCACCCAGCTGTGGATCAACGACGAGCTGGCGGCCACCGGCCGGGGCGCGAATGTGCTCGGTGACCCACTCGCCGCGATGGTCTGGGTCGCCGGCCAGCTGGAGCGGTTCGGCACCGGGCTGCGCGCCGGCGAGGTGGTGACTACCGGGACCACTACCGCCCCGCCGCGCATCGGCCCCGGCGACGCGGTGCGCGCCGACTTCGGAGCGTTGGGCAGCGTGGCGCTGTCCTTCGCGCCCTGATTACGGACCGCACGCCAGGCGGGATCTCGGCTCAGTCCTTCCGGCGGGCGGTGAGCAGGAACGCGGGTAGCTGCACGCGCCCCCGGCCGTCCCGGGGAGCGGATGCGGCGATCGTCGGCGGCAGGATTGCCTCGACCGAGGACGGCACCACCGACTCCACCGACCAGTGCTCCTCGACGGCCGCGCGCAGCTCCGGCTCGTCCACCGTGTTCGGGCCCTCCCCCTCGGGGAAGCCGAGCTCCTTGGTGAACACCAGCACGTGCAGCACCGCGCCGGACGCGCTGGCTTTGGCGATCGCGCCCAGGTAAGGGGAGCGGCTGGCCACCGGGATGGAGTGGAACAGCGTCGAGTCGATGACAGTGGCGAAACGCCCGTCGTAGCCGGTGAAGCTGGTGACGTCGGCGACCGCGAACTCGGCGGTCAGCCCGCGCTCCTCGGCGGCCCGGCGGGCCTGGTCGATCGCGGTGGGCGAGAGGTCCAACCCGACCACGGAATGGCCGCGCGCGGCCAGGTACAGCGCCGTCTCGCCGACACCGCAACCGGCGTCCAGTACCTCGCCGCTCACCCGGCCGGCGTCGATCAGCGCGGCGATCGCCGGCTGCGGCTCGCCGATGTTCCACGGAACCTGATCGATCCACTCGGTGTCGGCTCGACCAGCATAAATGGCGTCGAAATCGGGCAACGAGTCGGTCATGCGCGGACGCCTTTCGTACCGGTTGGGTCGCCGATCAACCTAGCGCGCCGACCCCGGGGACCCGAACGGAATTCGAGGACCGCGGCGCGAGGGGGCAATCCCTACCTCAGCTGGGGGGTTACTCGGGGCGGTTCGGGGGCGCACCCGATCGCCCGGACGGGGCGGCCGGAGCAACCTTTGAGGTGTGCCCAACAAGGGCCACCGCGGCCGGCGCACTTCGGCCGGCCGCTCAAGGGGGAGCAACACACAAGCGACAAAGACACGTCGCACCCAGATCTGAGCGGCGACGGCTGACCGCACCTCGGGCTGTCGCCCGCTCGACCGGAGAGGGGTACTCCGGTCCCAGGGCCCGGGTTCATCCGCCAGGGATGAATCCGGGCTCTTTGGGCGTCACAGGGCGCCTCCGTCTTGTTTCGTTCTGCTTATCCGACGGTGGCGACCAGCTGCAGGTACGGGACACCGGCAAAACAACAACTTAAGAGAAGTGCCGTGCCTCCTCAACTGAAGGCAAAGACCGAACTGCTGACCGCCTGACATCCGGCGGCCCGAATCCTCCGCTGACCAGAAAGACTCGTCGCGAGCCCTGCGAGGCAGTTGGCGTGTGCTGGGCCGCTGTCAGAGAACGGTGACGATCATCTTGCCGATGTTCTCGCCGTGGAACAGGCCGCTGAACGCCTCAGGTAGGGACTCGAGCCCGTGTCGCTCGGTCTCCAGCGCAACCATCTCGCCGCGCTCGACCCAGTCGATGAGTCGCTCCAGCGCGGCGGGCAGCGCGTCTGGGAACTGCAACGGGGTGTAGCCCTGCAGGGTTAGCCCGTTGGCGAAGAGGGGCTTGATGCCTATGGTCCAGGCGGCATCGTCGTCGTAGGTGGAGATCAGTCCGCACACCACGATCCGCGCCGGGCGGCGCATCAGGTTCATCACAGTTTGGCTGACCGCGCCGCCGACAGAGTCGAAGTACAGGTCCGGCCCATCGGGGGCCACCGCCCGCAGCTGCTCGGCAAGATCGGATGCGCGGTAGTCCAGCGCCGCGTCGAACTTGAGCTCCTCGGTGAGCACCGAGCGCTTCCGCTCAGAGCCGGCCAGTCCGATCACCCGCGCACCGGAGATCCTGGCGATCTGGCCCGCCACCGATCCCACGCTGCCCGCGGCTGCCGAAACCACCACTGTCTCTCCGGCCTGTACACGGCCGGCTTCGATCATGCCGGTGTATGCGGTCAGCCCGCCCAGCAGGCCGAACACACCGAGAGCGTGGGAAGGCTTGCGGATGCGCGGATCGACCGGGCTTGGGTCCATCCAGCTGTCCCTCGGCGGCCAGACTGAGAGGTCGGCCCATTCCGCTTGGCTGAGCACACGTTGACCGGGCTCGTGGTCGGGGTGGCGGGACTCGACCACCTCGGATACCGCGATCCCGGTGACCGCCCCACCGAGGGGTATCTGTGCTTGGAAGTAGCTGCCCTCGATGCCGGTCAGCTGGCCGCGCAGCGTGGGGTCGACAGAGAAAGCGATCGGGTGCAGCAGCAGCTGATCGGCATCTAGTTCAGGCAGTTCTTTGGTAGCGAGGGTGAATTGCTCGGGGTTGACGCGGCCGGCCGGTAGGTGCCGGTTCAGCGCGACGAACCTGGTGCTGCGGCTCACGGGTACCTCGTGGAGTGTCGTCGGTTGAGCGGCGCGCGCGCCGCTGTGCTTGTGTCGGCTTCGACGCTAGATCTAAGCTTCCTTGATGGGGAGTACAGACAAAAAAGTAAGTGTCGAATGGGTGATGCCCCAGGGGCAGCCTGAGTGCTCGATCGAGCGGGTCGAGCGTGCCCTCGGCATGCTCGAGGGCCGGTGGAAGCTACTGATCGTGCACCACCTCCTGGTGCGGCAGCCGCGCCGTTTCTCCGACCTGGAGCGCGCGATCCCCAGGGTGACCCAGAAGATGCTCATCCAGCAGTTGCGCGCCCTGGAGGCCGACGGGATCGTCCGGCGGATCGCATACCCCGAGGTCCCGCCGCACGTGGAGTACGAGCTCACCGAGGCCGGCGTCGCGCTCACTCCCGCCCTCAACGCGCTGCACGACTGGGCGGCCGGCACCACGTCTGATTAGGAAGGCCTGTTACGGGCCCGAGGACGATGCGCGGCAACTCAGTCGTTGCCAAACCGGGGGCAATCCCTACCCCAGCTTGGGGGGTTGCTGACGCCGGTTCTGGGGACCACTCGATCGCCTGGGCGGGGTGGCCAGGGCAGCCTTTGACATGCGCCCAACAAGGGCCCGCTCGGACGAGAGCGGCGACGGTGTACACGGGTCACGCCATCGCCCGCTCGACCGGAGAGGGGTACTCCGGTCCCAGAGCCCGGGTTCATCCGCCAGGGATGAATCCGGGCTCCTTGGGCCTGTATCGAGGGCCCGGCCGCGCCCCAACCCTGGCACGGCACACCCGCTTCGTACCCAGCACACCAGCTGCAGTGGGTGTGTGGCGCCAGGAGAGGGTGTGCGGCCCGGCGGCATCACGCCACGGTGGCGACCAGCTGCAGGTACGGGATGCAGCCGACGAACGTGCCGTCGGTGGCGCGGTTGCCGCGCTCCCACTCGTCGGCGATCGCGGTGAGCAGCGAGCGCAACGCCGTCGGCTCCAGCGTGGCGAAGAGGACCTGCCAAGGCAGGTGGCGGTGCAGGAAGGACGCGTAGGCCTCGGCTGAGGCGGCACAGAACTCGTGGGTGAGCACCGTCGAGCGCAGGCTGGATACCCGCGCGCCGAACAGCCCCCGGCAGTGCTCCTCGGTGCCCCACAGGGTCGGCGCCGGCGGGGGCGGGCCAGCCTGAGGCGGCGCCGGCAGATGCGCGCCAACCAGCGCCTGTACCCGGCCCGCCCTGCCGTCCGGTACCCAGCTGACCAGCCCGATCCGCCCGCCCGGTCGACACACCCTGGTCAGCTCGTCCGCGGCCCGTTGCTGATCGGGGGCGTACATCACCCCGAAACTGGACAGCACCACGTCAAAGCTGTCGTCGGCGAAGGGCAGGGCCTGCGCGTCGGCGACCTCGACCTCGAGTTCCAGGCCGTCCACCGCCGCGCGCTGCTCCGCGACCCGCAGCTGCGCGGCGGAGAAGTCCGATGCGGTCACCCGGCCGCCGCGGCGGGCCGCCGCCAGCGCGGTATTGCCGGTTCCGGCGGCGACGTCCAGAACCCGGTCGCCCCAGTGCACATCCACCTCGCGCGCCAGGAGTTCGCTGACCAGCATCTCGCGCGCGGCGACCGCGTGGTAGTCGGTCGCCTCCCATACCTGGCGCAGCCGTTCAGTCATTGCCTCGGCCACCGGTGTCATATCCGACCCCCTCCGACCACATCGCTAGCGGACGCTACCCCGGGGAGCTGATTGGTCCGTCTGTTTTTGCCGGTCGGCGGCAGCCCCGAGGCCGGTCCTCAGAGCAGGGCGGCGGCCGCTGTGGTGCAGAGCCACTGCTCGGCGCGGGGATAGGACCATCCGTTGTCGTCGACCAGCGTGAAGAACCCGGCGTAGCCGAAGTAGAACCACAAGATGTCCACGGCTTCATCGCGGCCCGACGCCTGATTCAGCCTTCCCCGTGGTGGGTCAGCGCCCAGAAAATCAGCGCGGTCAGGCTGACCAGGGCGCCGAGGATGCAGACCCCGGTCCATCCGACCCAGGCGTACACCAGGGTGGAGCCGATCGAGCCGATGGCGCAGCCGATCGAATAGAAGATCATATACCCGGCGGTCAGCCGGCTCTGCGCCTCGGGGCGCACCCGGTAGATGAGGCCCTGGTTGGCCACGTGCACCGACTGCAGCCCGTAGTCGATCGCCAGCACCCCCACGACCAGCCCCCACAGCGAATGGGGCAGCAGGGCAATCGGCAGCCAGGAGCCGAGCATGATCGCCAGCCCGATCCCGGTGGTGCGCTGGGCGTGGCCCCGGTCCGACATCCGGCCCGCGTAGCTGGCGGCCAGCGCACCGGCCGCTCCGGCCAACCCGAACAGCCCGATCTGCGTGGTGGACAGGTGCCACGGTGCCCCGCTGAGCGGCAACGCCAGCGGAGTGAGCAGGACCATGATCGCGGTGAAGATCAGCAGCGCCAGCACCGCGCGGGTGCGCAACACCGGGACCTCGACGAACAGCCGGAACACCGACGTGATCAGCGCCGGGTACCGGATCCGAGGACGGGCGACGTCCCGGGGTAGCGCGGCGAACAAGAACCCGGCCATGACCAGCGTGGCGGCCGAGGAAACCGCATAGACCGACCGCCAACCGGCCAGGTCCGCAAGCCCACCGGAAATGGTCCGGGCCAACAGGATGCCGATGATGATGCCGCTGGTGACGGTGCCGACCACCCGGCCACGGTCGGCCGGCCGAGCCAGGAAGGCCGAGT
>DATHIT010000809.1:0-6365 GCA_035489915.1 Pseudonocardia sp.
TGCTGCGCGGTGCCCAGTCGGCGCCTCGCGGCGTTGTCGTCGCGGCCGATACAACAGCGGTATCGGCCACTCCTCCGCCTTGCGATGCATCCAACTGGATCACCGCTCGCGACGAGCGGCATTGCTCAGGACCCTCCTAGCGCGGGTCGGGCTCACGCGGGGCGAGGGGGGCGCCCCGACCCGTTCCCGCTGTTCGGCGGGAGTTGGCACCGTTCCAGGGAGACGGCGACATCCCGCAGGCTCAGGTAGGTCTTGGCGGGCAGCTTCCGCATGATCTCCCGCAGCTGACTGTCCACCCCGTTGTAGTCCGCCCACGCGAGGATCTGCCAGAACGCGGCCGGATAGGGCATACCCGCCAACACGTGAGTGAGCTGATCCACGCCGATACGCTGCACGTTCGAACCTCCTTGCCGAGGCAATTGCCTCACCCGGGGCACGCGTCGAGACCAGTCACACGGCACTAGCGAGGACGCGGCCGAGGGTTACCGCTTCTTGATCAAGTCCCTCCGCACCGAGGGAGCCCTTACCTGTCTACCCGCCGCGGACAGTGAGCGCCATCACATTGGCCGACTGGTCGCTAAATGACGTAGCTCTCCCAGGTCTCCGGGGCGAACAGCTCCTCGGGACGCAGCCGTCGGGCGGTGAGGCCCTGCTCGTGGGCATAGCGCAGGAACACCTCGAGGGTGGCCCGGTTGGGCTCCAGCCCGTACGGCCAGAAGTCCTCGCCGAGCAACCTCCGGGTCCGCTCCACCTCGTCGTAGAGCCACGGCAGCATGTACCGGTTCGCGGCGGTTTCCCCCATCCGCTGCTCGGTGGCCGCCTTGGCCCGCTCGAAGGCGGTGTAGAGCGAGCGGGCCAACCACCGCCGCTCCTGGTAGACCTCCCGGCGCAACACCACCACGTGCATGATCGGGAAGATGCCGGTCTCGGCGGCGTACTGCTCCTCGGCGGCCCTGGGGTCGGCGAACAGCCGCCGGACCTCCGGGCGGCCCTCCAACAGCGGCCGGGGGGTGCGCGGGGCGTACAGCGCGTCGATCTCGCCGGTGACCAGCATGTCGGCCAGGGTGCGGTCCGGGCCGATCGGCCTGACGTCGATCTCCGGCGGCAGGTTCAGCGCCTGCTTCTCCACCCGCCCCGGCTGGTGCATGCCCCCGGTGCGGTAGTGCACCGAGGCCACCGGCACGTCGTGGTGCTCGGCGAGGATGCCCCTGATCCACACCACGGCGGTCAGCTGGTACTCCGGGACTCCGACCACCCGCCCGACCAGGTCGGACGGCTTCTCGATGCCACTGCCGCTGTGCACGTAGATGCCATTGTGCCGAAACGCCCGGGACGGGAACACCGGGATGGCCACCAGCTTGCGGTTGTCCTGGTCGGCGGCCAGCCCGGTGACGTAGGAGGACAGCGACATTTCCGCCGCCTCGAACTCACGGTGGCGCAGCATCCGGAAGAACGTCTCCTCCACCGGCAGGCACAGGTAGGTCAGGTCCACGCCCTCGGGGCGCACGGATCCGTCCGCCAGCGCCTGGGTGCGGTCGTAGTCCCAGCAGGCGAGGGTGATCGGTACGCGGCTCACGAGGCTCCTTCGGCGACGGCGGGGGTAGCGACCGGGTCGGCCTCGGCGCGCATGGGGCGCAGCGCGGCGGCGGCCACGCCACCCACCAGGCACAGGGCGCCGAGCAGACCGAACACCCCGGGCACCGCCCAGGCAGCGGCGACCAACGCGGCCACCAGCAGCGGGCCGCTGAACGAACCCACCCGCCCGATGCCCAGCGCCCAGCCGACGCCGGTGGAGCGGATCGCGGTCGGGTAGGCCACCGCGGCCAGCCCGATGACGCCCGAGCTGGCGCAGCCGAGGCCGAGCCCGATCAGCACCTGCAGGGCGGCCACCCCGGCCAGCGACGGCGCGGCCACCCCGATGCCGGCCACACCAACGGCGGCCACCGCGAACGCCACCGGCAGCACCCGCCGGGCGCCGAACCGGGTGAGCAGCCAGCCGCCGGCCGCCGTGGCCAGCACGCTGCCGGCGTTGAACACGGCGAGGGCCAACGCCGTGCGGGCCACCGGGAGCCCGAGCGGCGCGAGCAGGGTCGGGGTCCACGAGGAGTTGACCACCAGCACGCCGAAGGCCACGAAGGAGGCGGCCCACAGCAGCAGGGTGCTCCCCCGGCGCCCCGACTCGAACAGCCGGCTGACCGGGGCCCGACCGGTGCGCGGCTGGACACCGACGAACCGGGTGCCGGCGTCCACCCGTAGGTCGGGGGCGACCTTGGCGAGCACCCGCGCGATGCGGGCCACCGGCGCCCCCCGGGCCACCAGGAAGATCGGCGACTCGGGCAGCAGCAGCACCATCAACACCGCCAGCACGAGCGGAGCCACCCCGCCGACCAGGAACAACCCGTGCCAGCCGGTGGTCGACAGCAATCGGCTACCCAGCAGGCCGGCAAGCACACCGCCGAACGGGAACCCGGCGAACAGCAGTCCGGCGGTGGTCGCCCGCCGGCGGGCCGGCACAAACTCCGAGGCCAGGCTCACCGCGCAGGGCACGGCGGTACCCAGCCCTAGCCCGGTGGCGAACCGGTAGACCAGCAGCGCGGGCACCGATTCGGCGGTCATGGTGGCCAGGGTGAAGAGGCCGAAGCAGACCACCGCGGCGACCAGCACCGGCTTGCGGCCCACCCGGTCGGCCAGCGGCGCGAAGCCGATCCCGCCGACCGCCAGGCCGGCCAGCGCCGCGGCGAACACCGCGCCGAGGCCGGCCACCGGGATGTGCAGCGCGGCGGCGATGGCGGGCGCGGCCAGGCCGATGATCTGCAGGTCGAACCCGTCGAGCAGGGCCACCAGCGCGCACAGCGATACGGCCAGCGACCGCACCGGGCCGATCCCACGCCGGCCCATCACTTCCGCGATGTCCACCGTCGCCGCGCTGGTCATCCTCGACCTCCCGCTGCCCAGCCCGACCCGACGTCGCTACCGGGTCGCGGGAGCAGTAAGCGTATACGTAAAGACGTACATAAATGAAGCGCCGACGAGACAGCCGCCGGGCCGCCACGGCCGGGCGGCCGGGCGCTCAGCTGGCGGACGGTTGCCGGGCCGGCGGGGTGGGCTGGTAGACCGTGGCATCCCCGGCTATTCCGGCGTCGCGCTCCAGCCGATCGACCAGTGCCAGGCCCTGCTGCGCCCAGCGGATCTCGGTACGCGCCCGCTCGGTCAGCCCCCGGTAGACGTGCACCTTGTAGGCCACGATCGCGTCCCGCGCATGTTGCGGCGCGTGCGCCAGGCGCAGGCGCAGCAGGGCGGTGTCCCGGCGCTCCAGCTGGTCGGCGTGCGCGGACCAGTGCGCCGCTACCCGCCGATAGTGCTCCAGGTGCGCACGGAAGTGCCCGCGCGCCCGCTCGAAGGAGCCGAACTCGAAATACGTCGCCTTCAGGTAGCCGGCGTCCCGCTCCCGGGCCGGCTCGGCCACCTCGCCGAGCCAGCGCAGCAGCTCGTCGCAGCCGGCGTCCGTGAGGTAGTAGTGCCGCTTGGTGCCGCCCGCGCCCCTCGGCCCAACCTCGGCCTCCACCAGCCGCGCTGCCTCCAGCCGGCGCAGCTCGGTGTAGATCTGCGGATGGTGCGCGTGCCAGACGTAGGCAGCCGACACGTCGAACTGCTTGGCCAGCTCGTAGCCGGTCATCGGCCGCGCCTCGAGCAGCGCCAGCAGTGCATGCCGCAATGACACGGCTCGGCCTCCCCGTACTCGAGTGGGCACGATCCTGACACAGCCCGGCTCAAGGCGTAACGATGTGACCCGAGGGTGCGCGCATCGGCGAGGCGGCGAGGCGGACGTGGTCCGCGAGCGCGGCGGTGGCGGCTGGCGAGCTCCGGACCGTCGAGCCCCAGCACAACGAGAGGTGTCGGCGCGACCAGGGCTCGTCCAGCGGGCGGATCTCGAGTTGCGCATCGGGGTCGAGAGCCAGCCGCGGCACCACGGCAAGGCCTACCCCGGCCGCCGCGAGAGCGAGGACGGTGTTGAGGTTGACCACCAGGGTGCGGAACCGGGCCACCGGAGCGTTCGCCCCGAGGCTGGTCTCGATCCAGCGTTGCAGGGCGGACTCGGCGTGCAGCCCGACCAGAGGGTGTTCGGCGACCTCGCGGTAGGTCAGCGCGGTCCGGCCGGCCAGGACCCCGCCGACCTGGCCGATCACCACAAGCGAGTCGTCCCCGAGTGGTTCGAGGTCCAGGCCGGAGCCGTAGGCCTCCTCGTCGAGCACAATGCCCAGGTCCGCCTCACCATCGGCGAGCATCCGGACGATTTCCGGGGTGCGGTGCTCGGCGGCGCTGACGTCCAGGTCGGGATGTTCGCGCAGGAACGAGATCAGCGCGCGCGGCACGAGCCGGTGGATCGCCGAGCTACCGGCCAGCAGGATCACCGGGGCGGCCGGCGACCGACGGTAACTGGCCACCGCGCCCTCCAGCCCCGCCGCGCGGGTGAGCACCTCGCGGGCGTGGCGATCCAGCGCTGTCCCAGCCGGTGTGGGCCGCACCCCCCGCCGCCCACGCACCAGCAGCGCCACCCCGGCGGTGTGCTCCAGGGCGCGCACCCGGGCGCTCGCCGAGGGCAGGCTCAGGTGCATCAGGCGGGCGCCGGCGGTAATCGATCCCTCCGCCACGATGCTGACGAACAGCCGCAGATCGACCAAGTCGTAGTGCACCCGCGCCAGCCTAAGACACAGCCTTAGGCTGAGTACGCCGATCGCGCATTGTGCACCCGCGCCGGGGGTCTGATGCTCGAGGGGTGCTCGAGCTCGTGGGTCTGTTGCTGGCCGGTGTCGCGGCGGGCGCCTTGAACGCGGTTGGCGGTGGCGGCACGTTCGTGGCACTGCCCGCCCTGGTCGCCGCCGGTCTGCCTCCGGTCACCGCGAACGCCTCGACCACCGTTGCCCTGCTGCCCGGCGTCCTGGCCGGCGCGTGGACCTACCGCCGCGAGTACGCCCCGGTCGGGCCCACGTCCGGGTGGTCGCTGACCGCGGTGAGCCTGCTCGGCAGCGGACTCGGTGCCGGCTTGTTGCTGGTGCTGCCCTCGGTCACGTTCGACGCGGCGGTGCCCTGGCTGCTCGCGTTCGCGACCGTGCTCCTGGCGTTCGGACGCCGACTCTCCGCGCTGCTCAGCGCGGCGACGCCAGGCTCGGCGGGGATGACCTCGCCGGCGGTACTGAGCGGCCAGTTCGTCCTGGCGATCTACGGCGGTTACTTCGGTGGGGCCGTAGGCATACTCATGCTGGCCCTGTGGCGCATCGGGCTCGGGCTGGACACCGCGGCCGGTAACCCGATGCGCCTGGGCCAGCTCGCCGCCATGTACACCGCCGCGGCTGGGCTGTTCCTGGTCGCCGCCGACGTCCTGCGTGATCCGGCTCCGCTGGCCGCGATGCTGGTCGGCGGGGTGGCCGGCGGGCTGGTGGGCGCGCGCCTCGCCCGCCGCCTCCCCGCTCGGCTGCTGCGCGGAGTGATCCTGACGACCGCAGTAACCATGACCGTCCTGTACTTCCTCCGAGGGTGACCACCTGGCGGGGCCGCCACCGCTGATCCGAAAGGAGATCCGGGCGAATGCTGGGCGAGAAGATGCTGTGTCAGTTACACGGGCCCGCAACGGGTCTGGACGCCGGCCGGTGCTTCGCCGCGGTCCGGGTCAGCTCGCTGCCGGAACCGTTGCATCAGGATGATCACATCATCCAGCGCGGGTACGCGGTCGGCGACCGAGGGCAGTGGCGCTTCTTCTCGGCTCCCGGGCCCGCCATGACCTTCCGGCGAGCCGGCCCGCCGTCCGAGGAATGGACCGGCCACGGCACCTATGAAGCAGCCCTGGATCTCCAGTTCTGCCTGCTGCACCGGGAGGACGAGCTGGTCCTGCTGATCGGTTCGAGCCACCCGCCTCGGCACGCCACAACGGACCCGGTGAACAGGTCCTCGGCGCCGGACAGGTAAGGATGGGCGGCATGAGCATTGTCCGCTGGGGTGTGGTGGGGCCGGGCCGGATCGCGTCGAAAGTCGTACAGGACTTCCCGCACGTACCCGGGGCGGAGGTGGTGGCGGTGGCGTCCCGCTCGGCCGAGCGGGCGCGGGCCTTCGCCGCCACGCACGGGATCGGCCGGGCGCACGACTCGTACCGCGCGATCATCGAGGACGACGGCGTCGACGTGCTGTACATCGCCACGCCGCACCCGCAGCACCGCGCGGTGACCCTCGCCGCGCTGCGCGCCGGCAAGGCCGTGCTGGTGGAGAAGGCGTTCACCGTCACCCCGGCGGCCACCCGGGAAATCGCGGAGCTGGCCGCCAGCACCGGGGTCTTCGCCATGGAGGCGATGTGGACCCGGTTCATGCCCACC
>DATHIT010000810.1:0-13360 GCA_035489915.1 Pseudonocardia sp.
ATCGGGCCCGTTCCGCTTCAACGTGCAGCGCCGACCTCCCGCGCGATCAGCGCCAGCCAAGCTCGGGTGCGAGGTGGGTGAGCACGCTCTCGATGACGTGGGCGTTGTACTCGACGCCCAGCTGGTTGGGCACGGTGAGCAGTAGCGTGTCCGCGGCGGCGATCGCCTCGTCCTCGGCGAGCTCGGCGATCAGCTTGTCCGGTTCACCCGCGTAGGTCCGGCCGAAACGGGCGTTGCCGCCGTCCAGCCAGCCGACCTGGTCGGTGCTGTCCCGCTGCTGCCAGAAGAGCTGCCGATCGAGGTCATTGACGATCGGGAAGATGCTGCGACTGACCGAGACGCGCGGCTCGCGGCTGTGCCCAGCGGCCTCCCAGGCGTTCCGGAACCGCTGGATCTGTTCGGCCTGCAGCTGATGAAAGGGCACACCAGTGTCCTCGGAGAGCAGCGTCGAGCTCATCAGGTTCAGCCCCTGCTCGGCCGTCCACTCCGCGGTCGCCCGGGTCCCCGCGCCCCACCAGATCCGGTCCCGCAGACCCGGCGAGTACGGCTCGACCCGCAGCAGGCCGGGCGGGTTGGGGAACATCGGGCGTGGGTTGGGCTTAGCGAAGCCCTCGCCCTTGATCACCTCGAGGAACACTTTGGTGTGCTCGCGGGCCATGTCGGCATCGCTCACGCCGTCCGGCGGCACGTGCCCGAAGTAGCGGAAGCCGTCGATCACCTGCTCCGGTGAGCCGCGGCTGATGCCCAGCTGCAGCCGGCCACCGGAGATGAGATCGGCAGCACCGGCATCCTCGGCCATATACAGCGGGTTCTCGTACCGCATGTCGATCACGGCCGTGCCCAGCTCGATCCTGCTGGTCCGCGCGGCGGCCGCGGCCAGCAGCGGGAACGGGGACGCAAGCTGCTGGGCGAAGTGGTGCACCCGGTAGTACGCGCCGTCGGCTCCCGCCTCCTCAGCGGCCACCGCCAACTCGATCGACTGCACCAGAGCGTCCGCCCCCGACCGCACCATCGACTGCGGCGACGCCGACCAGTGGCCGAAGGACAGGAAACCGATCTTCTTCACCTCACAACCAACTCGGCGGCGACGAGCGGCATTCCGCGCCCGGCAACGGAGGTGGGCCGTGCCCGGTCAGCTGTCGGGTCCGGACCGGGGGTCCATCGCTACCCGCAACGGATTGGCCAGGCCCCGCACCGCGCGGCGCATCTCGCGCGGTACCGGTCGGCCAGCGTCCAGCTCGGCGGCAGTGCGTAGCGCGCTGGAGGCAAGCCTGGGTGTGGCGGATCCTCGTCGTGCTCGCCGCCCGCCCGGTGTCGGATGCGCTGGCGCGCTGGACGGGCACATGATCGCGGCGTCAGCCCGCATTTCGTCCACCTCCGCCGTTGGACGGTGCTTCCCGGCGCTGCCACGCCGCTGTCGCCGGTCTGAAACGGCCACGTCAGCGGCACGTGAGCGCGCTGTAAGGGCGGGCGCGCACGCTCGCCGCCATGACCACAAGAAGAGCGATGGTGGCGCACCAGCGGACGGCCGCGGGCCCGGCACCGGAAGTGGCGCTAGCGGTCGGCGCGTTCGCAATCGGCACCGATATCCACGTCGTGGCCGGGGTCGTCGGCGGGCTCGCGGACGACCTCGGCGTCTCGGTCGGTGCGGCCGGCCTGGCGGCGACGGTGTTCGCGCTGGGCTACGCCGTCGGTGCGCCGCTGCTCGGCGTGGCCGTCGCGGCGCGACCGCCGCGACAGGTGCTGGTCGGCTCCCTGATGCTGTACGGGCTGCTCACCGCGCTGTCGGCGCTGGCGCCGACCCTGCCGGTGCTGCTCGTCACCCGGGCGCTGGCGGGGCTGACCTGCTCCATCTACATACCTACAGCAGCTGCGGCAGCGGTCGCGGCCGCGCTCGAGAACCGGCGCGGCCGCGCTCTGGGCACGATCCTGGTCGGCTCGTCGGTCGGCACCGTGCTGGGCGCCCCGCTGGGCACCCTGCTGGCGACGCTGCTTTCCTGGCGCGCGGCGTTCGGGCTCGTCGGACTGCTCGCGGCGGTCGCCGTACTCGGCCTGCTGCGCATCCGCATCAGCGCCCCGCCGCTGCCCCCCTCCGCGGTGCTCGAGCGCCTGCGCCCGGTGCGGTGCCCGCGCGTGCTCGGGCTGCTCGGGGTGACGTTCCTGGTGCTCACCGCGTCGAGCAGCATGTACACCTACCTGGACGTGCTGGTGGACGGGTCGGCCCGGCTGGCGCTGTTCATCGCGGTGTTCGGTATCGCCGGCGTCGCAGGCGTCTGGTGGGGCGGCGCGGCGGTCGACCGATTCGGCGGCCCCCGCGTGGTTCTGGCCGCGCTCGTGGGGCTGGCCGCCGGGTTCGCGGTCCTCCCGTCCGTTGCCATGACGATGGCTGCCGCGCTGGCGGTTGCCGCGGGCTGGGGGGCGCTCGCCTGGGCCCTTATCCCCGCGCAGCAGCACCGCCTGCTCGGGCTGCACGCCGGCCCGACACCGGTGCTGCTCGCCCTGAACACCTCGGCGATCCACCTCGGCTTCGCCGCTGGGGCGCTGCTCGGCGGGCTCGTCGTCGACGCCGGAGGCCCGCTGTGGGCCCTCGCCATCGCCTGCTGCACCGCCGCGCTGATCCTGCATACCGTCCTCATCCGAAGGGAACCGTCATGACCACGTCCGCATCGCACGTCGCCGAGCTCGGGACCGTCCTGGGCATCTGGGCCCATCCCGACGACGAGGCATACCTCTCCGCCGGCCTGATGGCGCGGGCTCGCGAAAACGGCCAACGGGTGGTGTGCGTGACCGCCACCCGCGGCGAGCTCGGCACGCCCGATCCCGTGACCTGGCCGCCGGACCGGCTCGCCGCCGAGCGAACGCGCGAGCTGGCGCGCAGTCTCCAGATCCTCGGCGTCACCGAGCACGAATGGCTGCCCTACCGGGACGGAGGATGTGCCGCGGTGCCCGCGTCCGACGCCGTCGAGCGGCTGTGCGCGGTAATGGACAGGGTCCGGCCGGACACGGTGGTGACCTTCGGGCCGGACGGCCTGACCGGTCACGAGGACCACCGCACCGTCTCGGCGTGGTCCTCGATCGCCTTCGACCGTGCCGCCCGGCCCGGGGCCCGGCTGCTCCACGCGACGCTCGCCGAGCGCCGCGCGGCCCGCTGGAGTGCGCTGACCGAGAGTCTCGGCATCTACCCGCCGGGGCTTCCGGTACTCACCCCGGCCGACTGGCTGGCGCTCGACCTGGAGCTGGACCCGGACCTCGCCCAGCGCAAGTTCCGGGCGTTGGCCGCCCAGGAGACGCAGACCGCCGGGCTGATCTCCGCACTGGGCGCGGACCTCTACACGGCGTGGGTCGGCGATGAGTCGTTCGTAGAGGCGGCCAGGCGCACGGCGGCCCCTCCTCTGCGATGCGTCACGGCGGTCACCGGCTGCTGAGGTTGCGTTCGATGGCCTGCCGGGCCACGTCGAGGATGGCGGCCCGGTGCGGGATCGACGGAGCCGGGCCGGGATCGGCCCACGCGGGCGGATTGGCGGAGGATGCGGCCCAGCAAGAGGGGATCCTGCTACACAGCAACGGGGTGTCGCTTCAGGAAGTCCGCGAGCGCCGCCGCAGCGTCCGCGGGCCGATCCATCTGGAGCATGTGGGTGGCGCACGCCAGCACGGCGTCCTCGGTGCGAGGAAGCCAAGAGTGCAGGAGATCCCGTCCCTCGCCGAACACCGGCGGGCTGTCGGACCCGAGCACGTAGAGCACCGGCTGGTTGATCTTCGCCGCCTCTTCAGCCCCGAACTCCCACGTCTGCAAGGAAGGCAGGTCCGACTCGAACACCGTCGCCGCGTCGTTCTCGGCCAGCTCGAGCCCGCCCGGGACAGTGCTCCCCACATGGCATCGCCAGTCCGCGCCGCCTACAGCGGCGAAGAACGCGTTGACCGCCCCCACGCGATCACCACTTCCGTACCTGTCGAAGATCGGTCCCAGTGCCTCGGAAAACTGCCGGGCGCTCGGGACCGCCAGCAACGCCGGCTCGAAGAGAGCAAGCGTCGCCACGACCTCGGGCGCGTTGACCGCCAGCTGCAGGGCGACCGCGCCGGCGTAGGACTGACCCACCACGTGCGCCTTCTCTACGCCCAACACACCGAGCAGCGCTCGACAGTCAATCGCGTGATCCGAGACGGAGAAGGGACCGTCCACCGGGCTGCTCCCGCCGTACCCTCGCCGCCGGTATCGGATCGTCCGGTAGTGATCCCGCACCGCCGGATCGATCACGACAGGGAGGAAGGAATCGGCGATACCGCTGCCGTGGATGAACACGATCGGCTCGCCCGAGCCTTGGACGTCCACCTCCAGCTCGGCTCCATTGACCGATACACGCTCCATCGTTGGACTCATGACGGCCTCCTTCCCTGACCGAGTGGTACACGGCACCGGGACCGCGCACTCGCACTCGCGGGGGGGCGGACAATACTCGGCCCAACTCGCCCCTTCCAGTAATCGGAGCCTCCACCGGCCCGCTGCCAAGCTGTGTCGAATGTATGCCGAAGCGAGCGACGTGCGCGGCCCGCGCAAGGCCGTCACCACGCATGTGAGATGGCTCGCGGTGTCCACGTCGAGCGCCACCCACTGCTGTTGGTGGGTCTTCATCCCGCCCTCGGTGAGAACGCCGTCGGCCTTCCAGATCGCCCTACGCAGCCAGGCCGTCTCACGGCCCTCAGTCAAGTCGAGATCAGACCAGCGCAGAGCCGCCAGCTCGCCCCGCCGAGCCCCAGTCGTCATGGCGACCCACACCAGCGTCCCCCAGTCAGGGTCACGCCAAGCTTCGTTGACAATTCGTGCCGCGTCCGCCGGTGACGGCGGCTGTGGGTTCGGGGGCGGGGCCGGTGGCGGTTCGGCCTGGGCGATGGGACTGACCGACACCCAGCGCCAGCGGACTGCCTTCCGGTGACGCCGCTTGGTCACCGGGTCGATGCCGGCATAGACACGACGATCACAGTTCGAAAGAAAGCCCTGGTCAGAGCTGGAGCCGGTGGTCGGGGTCGAACCGACGACCTATCGCTTACAAGGCGATTGCTCTACCACTGAGCTACACCGGCGGGCGCGACGTCACTCCGCGACACGTCTTAATCATGGCACCCCGCCCCTACCCTGGACACCATGACACCGCTGATCACCGAGGAGCAGCTACCGCTCAGCTCAGCCACCACGCCCGGACCGACCGGCCACGGGGTCGGCGCCCCAGCACGGTGACCAGATTCGGCCAGCGGGCCAGGTTGGCGTTGCGCCGGTGGGGCCCGGCGCGGCGGCGGCCCGAACCCGCCGAGGGGCCGGGGTCGAACGGGCGGGCCGGCTCCGACGGGCACCACGGCGGCTGGCTGCACGAGCTCAACGACCGCTGGCGCGGTCGGCACGGCCCCAACGGCGCGGAGCTCGCCCAGCCGGCCAGCCGCGAGAACCTGGACGAGCAGCCGACGGCCGGCCCCAGCGTGCCCGACGACACCCGGGTGCAGCAGGTACTGGACCTGGCGATGCGCATCGGCGAGGTGCTGCTGTCCAGCGGGGAAGGCGTGGCCGAGACCACCTCGATCATGCTGCGGCTGGCCGACGCGGGCGGGTTGCCCACCTGCGAGGTGGACATCACCTTCACCTCGATGACCATGTGCTGCCACCGGGGGATGGTCGCGCCCCCGGTGACCACCATGCGGCTGGTGCGCTACCGGGCACTCGACCTGACCCGACTGAACGACGTGACCCTGCTGGTGGACCGGATCGAGCGCGAGGAGGTCAGCCTGATCGAGGCGGCCACCGAGCTGGACCGGGTGACCAGGGCCAAACACCCGTACCCGCGCTGGTTGACCACCCTGGCCTGGGCCGGCATGGCCGCCTCGGTGGCGGTGCTGCTGGGCGGCGGGGTGGTGGCCGCGACGGTCGCCTTCGGCGCGACCGGGGTGATCGACCGGATCGGGCGGCTGCTCAACCGGAACGGGCTGCCCATGTTCTTCCAGCAGATGGCCGGCGCGATGCTGGCCACCGGGATCACCGCCGTGCTGCTCTACTTCTCGCTGCTGCCCCCCGGCACCCGCCCCTCGCTGGTGGTTGCCGCCACGCTGACCGTGCTGCTGTCCGGGCTGTCCGTAGTCGGCTCGGTGCGCGATGCCATCGACGGGTTCTTCCTCACCGCCGTCGGCCGCACCGGGGAGATCATTATGTTCTCCGCCGGCCTGCTAGGCGGGGTGGTGCTGGCGCTGAAGGGGGCGCTGGTGTTCGGCGTGGAGCTGTCCGTGGTGGGGCCACTGCCCACCAGCAACCTCTCGCTGGCGGTGCGGGCGTTCGCCGCCGGGCTGACCTCCGGGTTGTTCGCGCTGGCCGCCTACTCCCCGGTGCGCTACCTACCGGCGGCGGCCGGGACCGGGGCGGCCGCCTGGGCCATGTACACCGTGCTGCAGCAGACCGGGCTCGGTCCGGTGGTGTCCACCGGGATCGCGGCCATCGGGTTGGGCGTGGTCTCCGGGTTGCTGCATCGGCTGACCGGGGCACCCCGGCTGGTCATCACCCTCGGCGCGATCACCCCGCTGCTCCCCGGGCTCACCGCCTACCAGGGCTTTTACCAGCTTGCGGTGACCGGTGTGACGGACGGCCTGGTCACCGTGATGCTCGCGCTGGCCATCGGGCTGGCGCTGGCCGGCGGGGTGGCCCTGGGCGAGTGGCTGACCAGCCAGGTGCGTTTGCCCACGCCAGCCACGGCGCCGACGACTCGAGCGAAGTAGGGTCGACACCTGTGAACACCGCCAGTGGCTCAGATTTCATCGTGGTGGCCAATCGGCTGCCGGTCGACCTGGTGGTGGCCGAGGACGGCAGCCAGACCTGGAAGCGCAGCCCCGGCGGCCTGGTCACCGCGCTGGAGCCGATGCTGAACGGGCGCGACGGTGCCTGGGTGGGCTGGCCCGGGGTGCCGGATGCGGAGCCGGAGCCCTTGGTGCAGGACGGGGTGCTGCTGCATCCGGTCCGGCTCAGCGAGACCGAGGTGACGGAATACTACGAGGGCTTCTCCAACGCCACGCTCTGGCCGCTCTACCACGACGTGGTCGCCCCACCGGTGTTCCACCGCCACTGGTGGCACACCTACGTCCGGGTCAACAAGCGGTTCGCCGAGACGGTGGCCTCCATCGCCGCGCCCAACGCCACCGTCTGGGTGCAGGACTACCAGCTGCAGCTGGTGCCCGCCGAGCTGCGCCGGCTGCGTCCCGACCTGCGGATCGGCTTCTTCCTGCACATTCCGTTCCCGCCCACCGAGCTGTTCATGCAGCTGCCGTGGCGCACTCAGATCGTGCAGGGTCTGCTGGGCGCCGACCTGGTCGGCTTCCACACCCCCGGCGGGGTGCGCAACTTCCGCTGGCTGGCCGCCCGGCTGGCCGGCAGCCGGCTCACCGGCGGTGGCGGCCGGCGGCCCGGTGAGATCAACTACGACGGCCGCACGGTGAAGGTCGGCGCCTTCCCGATCTCCATCGACTCGGCGAACCTGGACCGGCTGGCCCGGACTCCGGCGGTCCGGGCCAGGGCCAACAAGATCCGCGGCGACCTCGGTAATCCCAAGCGGATAGTGCTCGGGGTGGACCGGCTGGACTACACCAAAGGCATCAACCTGCGCCTGCAGGCCTTCCACGAGCTACTCATGGACGGCCGGATCGACTCCTCGGACACGGTCATGGTGCAGCTGGCCACCCCGAGCCGGGAGCGGGTCGAGCACTACCAGCAGATGCGCGACGACATCGAGCTCACCGTGGGCCGGATCAACGGGGAGTTCGCCCGGGTGGGCCACCCCGCCGTGCACTATCTGCACCAGGCGCTGCCCCGCGAGGAGCTGGCGGCGTTCTTCGTGGCCGCCGACGTCATGCTGGTGACCCCGTTGCGGGACGGGATGAACCTGGTCGCCAAGGAGTACGTGGCCTGCAAGTTCGATCTGTCCGGGGCACTGGTGCTGTCCGAGTTCGCCGGCGCGGCCATCGAGCTGAACGTTGCCTACCTGGTCAACCCGCACGATCTGGACGGGCTGAAGAACATCCTGTACGAGGCGCTCACCGTGCTACCCGAGGAGGGCCGGCGCCGGATGCGGGCGCTGCGCCGCCAGGTGCTCACCCACGATGTGGACCGCTGGGCGCGCTCCTTTCTGGACACCCTCGGCCTGCCCGACCAGCGCTGACCGCTCAGAATTCGAGCAGGTTGTCGCGGAAGTGCTCGAATCCGTAGCTGGTGCGGGTCAGTCCTCGTCGCTGCAGGGCGGGGACCAGCCCGTCGGTGATCTCGGTGATGTAGCGGCGGTTCAGCCCGCCCGAGGGGCAGGTGAGCAAGAACCCGTCGCCGCCAACCTCCGCCATCAGCTCGCCCATCTTGTCGGCGACCGAGTCGGGTGTGCCGACCAGCTCGACCCCGGGCGAGATCCCGAGGCCAACCAGCTCGCGCAGCGTCTTGCCCGAGCCCCGCTGCATGAACGCCTCGAGGCTGCCTCGTTCACCGTTGGTGGTCAGGTCCTCGGGAAGCGGCTGGTCGAGGTCGAACTGGGAGAAGTCCACCTCGGTGATCGAGGACAGCTCGGTGAGTACGTGCTCGATGTAGGCCGGGTCGCTGGTCCACCGCTGGACCTTGGCCCGGACCGCCTCCTCGGTCTCGTCCACCACGGGCGAGACAAGGAACAGCACCTTGCAGTCGTCGGGCTTGCGACCGTGGCCCTGAGCCCGCTCCCGGATGTCGTCGCGGTAGGACTTCATCTCCGCCGGGCTGTTGCCCACCGCGATGATCGTGTCGGCGTACTTGGCGGCGAAGTCCCGGCCCTTCGGCGAGGCGCCCGCCTGGCACAGCACCGGCCGGCCCTGGGGTGAGCGGACCGTGTTGAGCGGGCCCCGGGACGAGTAGAAGCGCCCTCGGAAGTCGACCTGGTGGACCTTGGTGTGGTCCGCGTAGGTGCCGGTCGCGCGGTCGCGCACCACCGCGTCCGGCTCCCAGGAGTCCCACAGCTGGGTCACCACGTCGAGGTACTCGTCGGCCATGTCGTAGCGCAAGCTGTGCTCGTAGAGCTTCTCCAGCCCGAAGTTCTGCGCGGATCGGTCCTCGGCCGAGGTCACGATGTTCCAGCCGAACCGGCCGTGCGCGATGTGGTCGACCGTGGCGCAGAGCCTGGCCAGCAGGAACGGCGGGTAGAAGCTGGTGGACATGGTCGGCACCACGCCCAGCCGGGAGGTGTTGTAGGCCATCAGGGTGGCCAGTGGCACCGGGTCGTGCTTGGGCGCGATGGCGTGCTTGAGGTTCGACTCCGTCGAGCCGCCGTAGGCATCGGAGACCATGAGCTTGTCCTCGATGACGACGTAGTCGAACCCGGCCCGCTCCAGATCCTTGGCCACCTCGACGTAGAACTCGCCGTCCCACGGCATCCCGCCGGAGCCCCACTGGCCGTTCCAGCTATCGGCGACGAAGTTCAGGAACCAGGCAAGGTGAAAGCGCTCGGCGGCCATGAGAACGGAATATAAGTAGCACTAATGTCCGCCGGATGTCCCTCGGTCACGTCGACGTTACGGCCGTACCCGAGCCGCGGTGCGGGTACGCGGCCACCAGCAGGTGCCGGGAGTGGTCGAGGCCGTAGGCGGCGAACCGATGGGCTCGACTTGCGTCGAAGTGGGCGCTGTCCCCCGGCGCGAGCACCACGCCGGCCCCGTCGTCCAGGAAAAGCTCGATCTTGCCCTCGAGCACGTAGACGAGCTCCTCGCCCGGGTGGGAGAAGCTGGTTTCGTCGACCACCCCGGGCTCGAGCTGGTACTCGATGACCTCCAAGTGCATCCCGCCCGAGGTCAGCACCCGGCCCACCGGCGCCGCGTCGCTGCCCGTGTTGGGAAAGGTCGCTCCGCTCCCGGCGCGGACCACGGTGAGCGCACCGGGGCCGGCGGGGGGAAACAGCGCGGTGGGCGCCACATCGAGGGCCTGGGCGAACCGATACAGCGTGGCGAGACTGGGGGTGGCCGAGCCGCCCTCAACCTGGGAGACGAACGGCTGGGTGACCCCGGCGCGCCGGGCGAGCTCGACCATCGACATGCCGGCGGCGGTGCGCAGCGAACGCAGCGTCGGGCCCACCTGGGCGGAGCCAACCGCCTCGGTCGGGCGGGGAGTGCGCCGGGGCGCGGGTCCGGGGCTCATCACCGGTCATCATCGCAGGCCGGTGCGGTCCGGCGGGGGCTACAGGCCGGAGAACCAGCGGTCGGCGGCCGGCGGGGGTCCGCTGGTGGAACCGACGATCAGCTCGGTGGGCAGCACGATCGACCGGGGCTCGGTGCGGTCGCCGCGGTTGAGCAGGAGTTGGCCGGCCGTGCGGCCCTTCTCCTTGACCGGCTGGCGGACCGTGGTCAACCCGGCCCTGATCGCCTCCGGCACCCCGTCGAACCCGGTCACCGTGAGGTTGTCCGGCACCGCCCAGTTGCGGTCCTCGGCCATCCGCAGCGCGCCCAGGGCCAGCACGTCGGAGGTGCAGACCAGCGCGGTCAGCCCCAGGTGGGCACTCAGCAGCTCGCTCGCGGCGGACGCGCCAGCTTCGATGGAGTGCTCGAAGCGCTCCACCACCGGTACCTCGGCCCAGTCCACCCCTGCCTCGGCGAACCCCTCACGCAGCCCACGCAGCCGTTCCCGCTGCACCGGGAAGCTGGCCCGCCGCTGGCGCTGGGGGTCGGCGTAGCCATCGTGGCGGGTGTTGCTCAGCCGCATGCAGATCACCCCGATCCGCCGATGGCCCAGCGCGGCCAGGTGCCGGGCCATCGCCAGCATGCCGCCCCGGTCGTCCACCCCGACCCGGTCCACTCCGTCGATGTCCATCGGCTGGTCGGCCACCACGGTTGGCAACGGCCGCTCCAGCACCGCCAGCAGGTGCGGATCCCGCTCCGGCACCGAGTAGACGACGAAACCGTCCACGCTGGCCTGGTGCACGGCGCTGACATCGGTGTCGCCCCGGCTGGCCGGCATCAGCAGCAGGCCCTGACCGGCGTCCTCGCACGCGCCGGCCAGGCCCTCCAGAAAACCGAGCGCGGCGGGGTCGCGGAACGCGAAGGACAGCTCCTCGGTGAGCAGCAGGCCGACGGCGCGAGCCTGCCTGGTGCGCAGTGACCTGGCCACCGGGTCGGGGCCCGGATAACCCAGCCGGCGAGCCGTCTCCAGCACCCTGGTGCGCAGCTGCACGGACAGTTGGTCCGGCCGGTTGTAGGCGTTCGAAACGGTGGTTCGGGACACCCCGAGCTCGGCGGCCAGAGACGCCAAAGTGGCGGGCCGCCGGACGCGCGGGCTGCGAGTCATCCCACGACCGTAACGGTTCAGAAGACGGCGGGGTAGTGAGCCTGGACATTCCCATCAGCTACGCATTTGCACAGGATGTGGCCTCTATCAAACGACAACGATTACCACTTTCGGGTATCGTCGCCGCCATGAGCTACCGCCCTCGCGCTACCCTGCTCGCCGCTGTTCCGGTTGCCGCCGCGCTCGCCCTGGCCGGCTGCGGGCAGGGCGGAGGCGCCGCGCCCGCCCCGTCACAGGCGCCCGCTCCGGCCACCGTCGGCGTGGTGGCCAGCACAGACGTCTACGGCGCGGTCGCCACCGCGATCGGCGGCGCGCACACCACCGTCACCTCGATCATCCACTCGCCGGACGCCGACCCGCACGAGTACGAGAGCACCCCGACGGACGCCGCGGCGGTCGGCGCCGCGAAGGTGCTGATCCAGAACGGCGGTGGCTACGACGACTTCGCCGGCAAGCTGGTCGCGGCCACCGCCACCAAGCCGACGGTGATCGACGTCTCCCAGCTGTCCGGACTGGACACCGGCGCGGACTTCAACGAGCACGTGTTCTACAGCCTGCCCACCATGGCCAAGCTGGCAGACACTCTCAGCGCCGACCTGAGCCAGGCCGACCCGCCGAACGCCGCCGACTACCAGGCCAACGCAACCGCGTTCAAGGCCAAGCTGGACGGGCTGAACGCGAGGCTCAACACCATCAAGACCCAGCACCCCGGCGCCCGGATCGCGATCACCGAGCCGGTACCGCTGTACCTGACCGAGCAGGCCGGGCTGGTCAACGCCACCCCGGAGGCGTTCTCGCACGCCATCGAGGAGGGCAACGACCCGCCGGCGGCGGTGTTGCAGCAGACCCTCGCGCTGTTCAACGGGCCGAACAAGGTCTCCGCGCTGCTGCTCAACTCGCAGACCGAGAGCGCCGCCACCACGCAGGTCCAGCAGGCCGCCACGGCCGCCGGAGTGCCGGTGGTGGCGGTGACGGAGACCCTGCCCGCGGGCACCATGGACTACGTGACTTGGATTGGCGGCGAGATCGACCAGTTGTCCACCGCGCTGGGCGACCATCGATGACCACCGTAGGGTCCTCGATCCGCCCAGATCAGCCTCGCGCGGGTCAACCAGAGTCCGCCGGTTCGCCGGCGGCCTCCGGTGTGCCCGCGGTGGAGCTGCGCGGGGCTCGGATGGCGCTCGGCGAGCGGGTGCTCTGGGACGGGCTGGACCTGCGGGTGGACGCCGGCGAATTCGTCGCCGTGCTGGGGCCGAACGGATCGGGCAAGACGACGCTGCTCAAGGTCCTGCTCGGGCAGCGCGAGCTCTCCGAGGGCACGGTGCGCATCGACGGCCGGGCGCCGGGTAGCCGCGGCAGCCGGATCGGCTACATCCCGCAGCAGCGGGCGATGGAGCTCGAGGTGCCGCTGCGGGCACGTGATCTGGTCGGCCTCGGGCTGGACGGACACCGGCTGGGCATCCGGGTGGGCCGTTCCCGGCGAGCCCAGGTGGACGCCGCGCTCGCCGAGGTGGGCGCCACGGAGTACGCGAACATGCCGGTCGGGCGACTGTCCGGCGGCGAGCAGCAGCGGCTGCGGGTGGCGCAGGCGCTGGTCGGCGACCCGTCGGTGCTGCTGTGCGACGAGCCGCTGCTGTCCCTGGACCTGGCCAATCAGCGGGTGGTCAGCCAGTTGATCGACCAGCGGCGGACCGATGCGGCCACCGCTGTGCTGTTTGTCACCCACGAGATCAACCCGGTGCTGCCCCTGGTCGACCGGGTGCTGTACCTGGTGAACGGGCAGTTCCGGGTGGGCACGGCCGACGAGGTGATGACCTCCGAGGTGCTTTCCGAGCTGTATCGCACCCAGGTGGACGTGCTGCGGGTGCGCGACCGCCTGGTGGTGGTCGGCGCGGAGGCCCCGAGCGGGGACGACGTTCACCCCGGGCACGGCTCATGATTGAGGTCCTGGCCCGGCTGTTCGACTTCTCCGGCACCGGCGCGCTGCTGCACCTGTCGTTCGTGCGGACCGCGCTGCTCGCCGCCGCGGTACTCGGCCTGATCGCCGGGCTG
>DATHIT010000811.1:0-6709 GCA_035489915.1 Pseudonocardia sp.
CCTGCTGGCGCTGCGCGAGGAGAACCTGCTCGTCGGCCGGGACATCGCGCTGGTGTCCTTCGACGACCTGGAGTGGGCCGAGGCGATGACCCCGCCGCTGACCGCCGCGGCTCAGCCGTTGCACGCGATCGGTGCCCGCGCGGTGCAGCTGCTGGCCCGCCGGCTGGCCGACCCGCTGGCCAGCAGCGAGATCGTCCGGCTGCCCGCCTCCCTGGAACACCGGCACAGCTGCGGCTGCGGCGTCCCAGCGCAAACCCGTACCCCCGTGAGTGGTTAGCGTTGTTATAGCAACGCTAACCACTCACGGGTCAGGACCGCCGCGCCGGCTGACCGCGGGACTGGGCACTATGAACGCATGGCACAGGTAACTGTCACCGCGCGGCGGGAGATCCACGCGCCGGTCGAGCGGGTGCGCGCGGCGCTCGCCGACTATCAGACCACCCGACCGAAGATCCTCACCGAGCACTACAGCGACTACCAGGTCCAGTCCGGCGGCCAGGGCGTCGGCACCCGGGTGCATTGGAAGCTGGCGGCCACCGAGAAGAGGGTGCGCGAGCAACTCGTCGAGGTCAGCGAGACGGACAGCGGCGTACTGGTGGAATCGGACCAGAACTCCAGCATGGTGACCACCTGGACGGTGCAGCCGGCCGACGGTGGGCGCAGTGCCGTCGAGGTGCACACCACCTGGAGCGGAGCCGGCGGCATCGGCGGCTTCTTCGAGCGCACGTTTGCCCCACCCGGGCTGCGCCGGATCTACGACGGCGTGCTGAGCAACCTGGACTCGGTGGTGCAGTCCAGCTGAGGCGGTCCAGCCCAGGCATTACAGCGCTGTCAAGGTGGCGGAAGGGTCAGTCGTGGGATCCGGGACTGACCCTTCCGACACCTCACCCCCCACCGCCGGAGGAGCGACTCCCCAAGCAGAAGTTAGGTTACCCTAACTACCTCTCGGGTCATCAAGGGGGTCACAACCATGAGCGAGCGGAGCCATATCACCGCAGGGGGACGCCCCATTCGGTCTGCTCGCGCAGCTGGCGTTTGAGGATCTTGCCGCCCGGATTGCGCGGCAGCGGCTCCTCACGGACCACGATGTACTGCGGGATCTTGAAGCCGGCCAGCCGGTCGCCGAGGTAGTCCAGCACGGCCCTCGGGTCCAGCTTGGCGCCCGGCACGGACACCAGCACCGCGCCGACCTTCTCCCCCATCACCTCGTCCGGCACCCCCACCACCGCGGCGTCGGCCACCCCGGGCGCGCCGGCCAGGGCGTTCTCCACCTCCACGGAGTAGACGTTCTCCCCGCCCCGGTTGATCATGTCCTTGGCCCGGTCCACGATGTAGACCAGGCCCTCCTCGTCCACTCTGGCCAGGTCGCCGGTGCGCAGCCAACCGTCCACGAAGGTGTTCCGGGTGGCGTCCGGCTTGTCCCAGTACCCGGCCACCACGTTCGGCCCCCGGATGAGCAGCTCACCCACGTCATCGGCATCCAGCTTGTCCACCGCGAGATCCACCACCGGCGCGGCGAAACCCACCGAGTCAGCGTGCTCGGCGGCCCACTCGTGCGGCAGGTACGTGGAGATGGACGCGGTCTCGGTCAGCCCGAACCCGTTGCCCAGCCTGGCGTTCGGGAATGCCTCGGAGATCCGGCGCACCAGCTCCGGCGCCATCGGCGCACCGCCGTAGGAAAGCCTGCTCACCCCGCTCACGTCGTGGTCGGCGAAATCCGGCTGCGCCAGCGACAGCGCATAGATCGCCGGCACCGTGGTCAGCAGGCTGATCCGCTCGTCGACGATGGTGCGCAGGAACTCCTTCACGTTGAACGCGGGCAGCACCACCGTGGTGGCGCCGAGTGCCAGGTGCACCAGGAGCTGGCTGTTGCAGCCGGTCACATGGAACAGCGGCACCGAGATCAGCCCGCGCTGCGCCGGCCCGTCCGCCCGGTCGATGCCCAGGACCCGGATGGCCGTCTCGACGTTCGCCAGGAAGTTCTCCTGGGTGGTCATCGCGCCCTTGGGGAACCCGGTGGTGCCGCTGGTGTAGAAGATCGCGGCCAGGTCGTCGTGGCCCAGGTGCTCCACCGAGCGCGGCGGCCCCTGGGGCAAAGGTTGGCCGGGCCGTAGCACCACCGCCGATCCGGAGTCGCAGAGCACATACTCGATCTCCGGCTCGGCGAACCGGGTGTTCACCGGCACCGACACCGCGCCGGCCAGCTGGGTGCCCAGGAAGCCGACCACCCAGTCCACCCCGGCCGGAAGCAGGATGGCCACCCGGTCACCGGGGCGGACGCCCTCGTCGGCCAGGCCGCCGGCCACCTTGGCCGCCCGGTCCCAGAGCTCCTGGAAGCTGAGCCGGAGCGGATCCGGGCGGCCCACCTCGACCAGCGCCTCGGCGTCCGGCGCGCGCTCCACGGCGCCGCGGAACATCTCGACGAGCGAGGCGGGCATGTCGGTGTAGTGCGCAATGCCGCGCTGGTCGCGGGTGATGCCGGTGGTGTCGAACGGCGCGGCGCCACGGGGCAGCGGTTCTACCACCCGGCTCACCCCGCCGCCGTGAAGTAGCGCCTCGGGTTGTCCACCAGCATGGCGTGGATCTGGTCCTCGGCCACCCCCCGCTCGCGCAGCGCGGGCAGCACCTCGTGGCTGATGTGCCGGTAGTGCCAGTTCGGCGCGACCTCCTTGAGCATCGCCTGGGCCGCCTCGCCGGCGACGAAGTCGATGTAGCAGTTCGCGTCGTGGCCGAGCACGATCCGGTCGGCGTAGCCCTGAGCGCACAGCGCGACGATGGTGGCCACCCGGTCCTCGGTCGGGTTGTACACGTCCAGGCCGAACCGGTCGCAGCCGATCGTGGCGCCCTGGTCCATGATCCATTTTAGGTAGTCGAGGTCGTTGCTGTCCCCGGCGTGCCCGACCACGACCTTGGCCAGGTCCACCCCGCGCTTGGCGTAGAACTCGAGCGCCAGCCGGCCGGTCTGGTGTGCGGCATTGGTGTGCACGGTGATCGGGACGCCGGTCTCCTGGTGGGTCTCGCAGATCGCCGTCTGCACCCGGGTCTGGCCCGGGGTGAGCCCGGCCTCCTCCACCACGCACTTGAGGAACGCGGCCTTGACGTCGGTGCCGCTGATGCCCTCCCGGATGTCGGAGACGAACATCTCGGTCATCGGCTCGGGGCCGCCCAGCAAGGTGCCCGGGCCCCGGTAGTCGAAGAAGTGCGGGATCGCGTCGAACGTGTACAGCCCGGTGGCGGCCACGATGTTGATGCCGACCTCGGCGTTGATCCGCTGCACCCGGGGTATGTAGCGGCCCAGCCCGACGACCGTGGGGTCCACGATGGTGTCCACCCCGGCGGCCTTGAGCTTGCCGAGCTTCTTGATCGCGTCGGCGACCCGGACGTCTTCATCCCACCACTCGTGGCCGTAGTTCTGCATCACGTCCGGGGTGAGTACGAAGACGTGCTCGTGCATGAGCGTCACGCCCAGCGCATCCAGCTCGACCGGACCCCGGACGGTGTCCACCGTCGCCATTCGCCGCACCTCCCGCGCCCAGCCCGGCGCTGGGCCAAACCCCGCCGACGCTGGGCGGGATCATCATCATGGTGTGGCCTCGAGCGCGGGGTCAATGCGGCAGGCCGGGAGACCGATAGGGTCCGGCGGTGGCCGTCCCGGAGCTGTCCAGCGTGGAGCTGTCCAGCGTGGAGCTGTTCAGTGGCGGCGGCGGGCTCGCCCTGGCCATGCACCGGGCCGGGTTCGCACACCTGCTGGTCAACGAGCTGGAGCGGCGGGCCTGCGAGACGCTGCTGGCGAACACCTCCCCCGGCCGAACAGCCGGCCGAGCCGCCGGCTGGCCGCTGGTGCCCGGCGACGTGCGCGCGGTGGACTTCGCCGAGCTGACCGGGCGAGTGGACGTGGTGGCCGGCGGGGTGCCGTGCCAGCCGTGGAGCCTGGGCGGCGCGCACCGCGGCTGGGAGGACCCGCGCAACCTGTGGCCGGAGCTGTTCCGCTGCGTGCGCGAGACCCGGCCCAAGGCAGTGCTCGCGGAGAACGTCCGGGGGCTACTGCGGCCGTCATTCCAGCCGTACTACTCCTACATCCTGCGCGAGCTGGCGCTGCCCTTTGAGCGGCGGGTGGAGGGCGAGGACTGGCGCGACCACGACCGCCGGCTGGCCAAGTCGCTGGACCGGGACCGGGCGGATCCGGCCGAGCGCTACGACGTGTGGTGCCTGCCGGTGAACGCCGCCGACTACGGGGTGCCGCAGATCCGGCAACGGGTGTTCGTGGCCGCCTTCCGCCGTGACTTGGGACTCACCGGCTGGCTCCCGCCCGCCCCGACGCACGCCGAGTCCGCGCTGTTGGCCGACCAGGCGTCCGGGGCTTACTGGGAGCGGCACGGCGTCCCCTTTGCTCTGCGCACAAATACGCAACGGGCAGCACCGCGCCCCCCGTTGCGTATAGGTGCGCAGAGCAAAGCGCCGCTGGCCCCGTGGCGCACGGTGCGGGACGCCATCGCCGACCTGCCCGAGCCACCCGAGCCGTTCCAGGACCGCGTCGAGCACCCGGACTGGCTGCACCACTACGGCTGGCCGGGCGCACGGGTCTATCGCGGCCACACGCCGAACGAGCTGGACCGGCCGGCCAAGACGGTCAAGGCCGGCGTGCACGGGGTCCCCGGCGGCGAGTCCGTGCTGCGCCGTGACGACGGCTCGGTGCGCTACCTGACCGTGCGCGAGGTCGCCCGGATCATGACCTTCCCGGACGACTGGTGGCTGGCCGGCCCACGTGGCGAACAGATGCGCCAACTGGGCAACGCCGTGCCGGTGGCACTCGGCGAGGCAATGGCCGCCGCCGTCCGCACCGCACTGACCCCCGCCCCCGCCACCGCCCCCTGACTTCGCATACCCGAGGCACAGTTCGCATACTGCGGGCACTGTGCGAAGTGCGCCTTTGGTGTGCGAAGTGCGCCTTTGCGAAGTCGGAGCGGCGGTTATCCACACCGAGGTTAGTTGTCCACAGGCCACGGCTCGGGCGGTGCGGGCGGGCAGGGCGATCGCCGACCGTGGGTCTCATGGACAGCGCATCAATACGCCGCCGCTCGGAACTGCTCGCGGCGGGACACACCAGGTACGAGGTGGATCGGGACCTGCGTGCCGGGGCGCTGAGCCGCCTGCGCCGGGGCGCATACCTCGAGGGCCCGGCGCCGGGCGACGGTGACACGCGACACCGGCTCGCCATCCATGCCGCGTTCGCCGAGCTCGACGCCGGTGCCGTGGCCAGCCATGGCTCGGCGGCAGTATTACACGGCTTACCTACCTGGGCAGTGCCGCTCGAGCGGACCCAGGTCACCCGGGTCAGAACCTACGGCGGCCGGCGAGACCAGTTGGTGCACGTGCGCGTGGCTCGTCTGGATCCCGACGAGGTGGAGTACGTCGAGGACATCCCGGTGACCACGGTGGCCCGGACCGTTGTCGACCTAGCCCGCGCGCTGCCCTTCCAGCCAGCGGTGGCCATCGGTGACGGTGCGCTGGCCGGCGGCCTCACCGATGCCGAGGAGCTGGACGACATGCTGCGTCGTTCCGCGCGCCGCCCGTGGTGCGCGAGCGCCCGACGCGCAGTGGCCCTCATGGACGGCCGGGCGGAGAGCGTTGGCGAATCACGCAGCCGGGTGGCGATCGCCAGTGCCGGGCTGCCGAAGCCTCAGCCGCAATGGGAGGTGCGCAACGCGCAGGGCAGGCTGCTCGGCCGAGGCGACTTCGGCTGGCCCGAGCACGGCGTGATCGGCGAATTCGACGGGCGGGTGAAGTACGGCCGGCTGCTGCGCCCAGGGGAGGATCCGGGTGAAGCGGTGTACCGAGAGAAGCTGCGGGAGGATGACCTGCGCGCCGAGGGAATGACGGTCGTCCGCTGGACCTGGCACGACCTGGACAACTTCCACCCGGTCGCCGCCCGACTCCGCCGCGCCCTCACCACAGCGTAATCGCCCGCCGTCCACCGCCCCCACGGCGACTTCGCACAGCTAGCGATCCTTGGTCGCATAGCGCACGCAGTATGCGAACTGTGCCTCCGGTATGCGAAATGCGGCGGGCGCGAAGTGCGGCGGCCTCCGAGCGCGAAGTGCGGCCCGGCGAGCGGTAAGCGCGGCGGTTACTGGTGTTTGGAGGCTAGGCCGGGTGGGGCGGAGGCGATGGCGCGGTGGATGGCGTCGGCCAGGGCCAGGGCGGTCTCCTCGGTCAGCTCGAGGGCGACCCGGGCGGATGGGCCGAGTGCCGGGTTGAGCACGTCGATGTTCACCGTGTGCCCGTACTGGGCATGCACCGGGTGGTCCACGTACACGGTGGCCTCACTGGCACCGAACCAGCCGGTGGCGCCCTTGCCGCTGCCGTCCACGGCGATCTTCTCGGTCAGGTAGGTACACATGGGTCAGCCCGCCAGGTGCTTGCCGAAGAAGTCGTAGATCCGGTGCCAGCCTTCCAGCGCGGCCTCCACCCGGTAGGCCGGCCGGTCCGGCGAGAAGAACGAGTGTCCAGCACCGTCGTAGGAGTGAAACTCGTGCTGCTTGCCCAGCCGGGTCAGCTCGGCGTCCAGCTTGGCCACCGCGTCCGGGTTCGGGAAACGGTCCTCCTTGCCGAACAGCCCGAGCAGCGGGCAGCTCAGCTCGGGCGCCAGGTGGAGGATCGGCTGCATCACCTTGGGCATGCCCTCGACGTGGTCCTCCACCACGAACGC
>DATHIT010000812.1:0-4982 GCA_035489915.1 Pseudonocardia sp.
ACCGGCGTGCTCGGGTCCGGCGCGAGCAGCACCCGAAGCCCGTTGGGCAGGGTGAAGCGGCGCAGTTCGGGGGCGCGGCTGTGGGCAGAGTCCAGGACTGGCCTGGTCGGGGTTGACGCTCGGGGCGACGCAGGGGACACGCCCTTGACACTAATGCCCTTCGGCGACAGCCGCGGCAGCGCCGCCGGTGAGCGCGAGCAGCTCCGCGAAGCTGGTGGGGAACACCGCGTGCGGGATGCCCCCGGCCGCCCAGACCTCGTCGTAGCCGGCCAGCGCGGTGTCCACCACGGTCCGCAGGGGGGTGGGGTGGCCGACCGGGGCCACCCCGCCGATCACCTGGCCAGTGGCCGCGCGGACGAACTTCGGGTCGGCGCGCCGGATCGATTCCACGCCGAGCTGGGCGGCCAGCTTTCCGGTGTCCACCCGGTGCGCCCCGGAGGCGAGCACCAACAACGGCTCACCCTGCGCATCGAAGATCAGCGAGTTGGCGATCTGGCCTACCTCGACGCCCAGCGCCTCGGCGGCGGCGCGCGCCGTGCTCACCGCATCCGGGAGCACCCGCATGCGCGCGCCGCTCGCCTCGGCGCCGCCGGCCCGCAGCGCGGCCAGCACCGCCTGGATGTTCGGGTGGTCTGGTGGTGGGGTCACCGTTTCATCCGACCACACCCCGCGGGCTCGGCGCACCGGGGTTTACCCGGCGTGATCCCACTCCGTCAGATGGCCGGCTTGGACAGCACGCGCAGTTGGGTCGCGGTGAGGGTGGTGCCGTTGTTCGCCGCGCTGCCCTCAGCCACCACCCGGTCGCCGACCTGGGGCTTTGTCGGCACCGCGGTCACGTCCACGGCCACGGAGAGTCCGTCCGCCCTGGTCAGGGTGATCTGGTTGGCGTTCACCGCGGTGACCGTGCCGGCCGCCCGCGCGGGGATCAGGAGCACGCCCACCGCCTGGTGGTTGGCGTCCTGGCGCACCGCGACCCGGTCACCGGCCTTCAGATCGGTGACCGAGGCACGCTGCTCGCCGACCACCCGGGTCTGCGGCGTGGTGGTCACGGTGACCGGGGCGCCGCCGTCCTGGTTGATCACCAGGGTGGCGCCGTTCACCGAGGCCACCGAGCCGACCACGGGCGGCGTCCTGGACTGGAACTGGCCGCCGTGTCCGCCCATGCCATCGGGCCCGCCGAAGCCGCCAGGGCCACCCATGCCATCGGACCCGCCCATACCGCCGGGGCCCATCTCGCCCCGGCGTTCGAACCCGCCCTGCCCGCCGGGCCCGCCGTAGCCGCCAGGCCCGTTGCCCGGCATGCCCTCCATCCGGCTGTGCCCCGACCCGTGCTCGAAACGCTCGAACCGGCTGTGCCGCCCGTGCGAACCGGCTAGGACGCCGAGCCCGAAGATCACGAGCAGCACCAACAGGCCGACGATCGCTCCGCCGGTGATCCACGGCCAGGTGCGCCGCGGCCGCGGCCGCCACCGGCGCCAGCGCGAGGGCGAGGGCGGGGGCGCGGCGGCGGAGGACGCGACGGCGGTGGTCGGGGCGTCGGTCGACGAGGCGGCCGCCGGGGCCGACTCGGCCGGGTGCGCGGCGGTCTGCTCGGAGTCGGGCTGAGCCGGCTGACCGGATTGTGCTGCCGGCGCCGGGACGGTCGGCTGCTCCGATGCCGGTCGAGTCGGCTCGGGGCGCTCCGGCTGCCCGCCGCTGGGTGGCTGTGGCGTACTCATCTCTGTCTCCTCGACGTTCGGGGCGAAGGCCCCTCGACGTCGACGGTGCCCCTTGATCTTAAGCCGGTGCTGAGGATGGGCGAACCCTTCAGCTGATCTTCAGGTTGCTCCGGCTGGCCGAGCGCCCGGACCGGCGCCCGACTGGCGCAGAATGAGTCTGGGTACGAACAGGAGGCACTGGTGAGCGAGCCGGCGCGGGTGCTGGTGGTGGAGGACGCCGAGGCGATCCGCGCCGCTGTGCTGACCGGGCTGACCGACGCCGGCTTCGGGGTGGCCGGCCGGGCGCACGGCGCCGAGCTGGAGCGGGACCTGGCCACCTTCCGTCCGGACCTGGTCGTGCTGGACGTGATGCTGCCCGGCCGCGACGGGTTCGCGCTGCTGGAGGTGGTGCGCCGACAGAGCGCTGCCGGGGTGCTGCTGCTCACCGCCAGGGACGGCATCGACGACCGGCTACGCGGGTTGCACAGCGGCGCGGACGACTACCTGGTGAAGCCGTTTGTGCTGGCCGAGCTGGTGGCCAGGGTGACGGCGGTGCTGCGCCGACTGGGCCGCACCCCGTCCACCGTGGAGATCGGCGACCTGATGCTGGACAGCGCGGCGGGCACCGTGCTGCGAGCCGGCCAGCCGATCGAGCTGACCGCCACCGAGCGGCGGCTGCTGGAGCACCTGGCCGCGCACCGGGGCCAGGTGCTGAGCAAGGTGCAGCTGCTCACCTCGGTGTGGGGATACGAGGACTTCGACCCGAACCTGGTCGAGGTGCACATCTCCGCGCTGCGCCGAAAGCTCGGCGAGCCCCGACTGCTGCACACCGTGCGCGGCATGGGCTACGTGCTGCGCGCCGAGAACTGAGCTCGGTGCCATGACCAGCGGCGACAGGAACAGCGGCGACAGGAACAGCGGCGACAGGAACCCGGGGAAACCCGCCAGTCGGTTGCGCACGGTGTCGCTGCGGCGGCGGGTGATGTTGTTCAGTCTGATCGTGTTGGCTGTGGTGTTGGTGCTGGTCAGCGGGCTGGCCCTGGTGTTCACCAGCATCGGCACGCGCGCCGACATAGCCGCCGCGCTGAACACCCGGGCCGCCCTGGCCGACCAGCTCGCCAGGCAGGACGTACCACCGGCGACCATCGTGGAACGGGTCCGGGGGCCCGCCGTCCGGGTCCGGCTGATCGACCCGAACGGGGTCAGCTACGACAGCTCCGGGGCCGGACCCAACTCGTCCAAGCCGGTCCGGGTGGACCCGAACCCGCCGGCTCCTCCGGGCGCCGCCGCGCACCAGGGACCTGGGCCCTACCCCGCACCCAACCAGCACAGCAATCCCAACCAGCACGGCAATCCCAACCCGTACGGCGGACCGGGTCCGCGGGGTGGGCCGGGCCCGTATGGCGGCCAGGGGCCCTTCGGTGGGCCAGGGCCGGTGCTGCGCCGCACTCTGGCCGACGGCTCCCAGCTGACCCTCTACGGCGACTCCTCGGAGCTCTCCGCCGTTCAGCAGCGGCTCACCCGCCTGCTGGTGCTGCTCGGGCTGGGCGGGCTCGGGGTGGCCGCGTTGGCGCTGCTGGCCACCACCCGGGTGGCGCTCGGGCCGCTGGACACGATGACCGCGCTGGCCCGGTCCATCGCCGCCGGAGACCGGGGCCGCCGGCTGGACCCGACCCGCCCCAACACCGAGCTGGGCCGCACCGCGGCGGCTTTCGACAACATGCTGGACGCGTTGGAGGGCGCCGAACGGCAGGCCAAGGAGGCCGAAGCCACCGCGCGCGGTGAGGCGGCGCGCACCCGCCAGTTCGTCGCGGACGCCGCCCACGAGCTGCGCACCCCGATCGCCGGACTGCGCGCGGCCGCCGAGGCCGCCCTGAGCACCAGGGCCACCGGCGAGGAACGGGACCGGTTGCACCTGCTGCTGATCAGGGAAGCCGGGCGGGCCGGGCGGCTGGTCGAGGACCTGCTCGCGCTGGCCCGGATCGACGCCGGACTGCGGCTGGAGCATGGCGAGGTGGAGCTGCGCGGCCTGGCCGACGCGGAGGCGGACCGGGTCCGGCTGCTGGCGCCGAACCTCACGGTGGCGGTGGTCGGCAGCCCGCTGACCGTGCCAGGGGACGCCCAGCGGATGGCCCAGGTTTTGGCGAACCTGCTGGACAACGCCCGGCGCTACACCCCGCCCGGCGGCGAGATCACCATCACGGTGGACTCCCAGGCGGCCTCGGACAGCGGAGTTGGGCCGCTGGCTCGGGTGCGGGTGGCGGACAGCGGACCGGGGGTGCCGGCGGCCGACCGGGAGCGGATCTTCGACCGGCTGGTCCGGCTGGACGACGCCCGAGGACGGGACTCCGGCGGGTTCGGGCGCAGCGGCGCCGGCCTGGGGCTGGCCATCGCCCGGGGCATCGCCCACGCGCACGGCGGTGAGCTGCGCTGCGACCCCGACTCGGTGTTCGAGCTGACCCTGCCGATCGCTCCCTAGTCCGGCCCGGCCGAGGTGATCACTCCGCTGTCGGTCTGATCCCACCGTTCCAGCAGAACGTTCTTGCGGACCTTGCCGGTGGGGGTGGCCGGCAGCGCGTGCAGCACCCGCCACGCCACCGGCATCTTCTGTCGGGCGAGACGCAGGTCGTTCAGATGCGCCACCAGAGCGGCGTCGCCGGGCCAGCTCGCGCCCGCACGCAACACGACGAACGCCACCACCTGCTCCCCCAGCCGCGGTTTGGGGGCGCCGACCACCGCGGCGGCGGCGACGGCCGGGTGATCGAGGATCGCCGCCTCGATATCACGGGCCGGGAACTTCTCCCCGCCGCGGTTGATGATGTCCTTGGTACGGCCCAGCACAGTGAGCCAGCCGTCGTCGTCGAGCATGCCGATGTCGCCGGTGTAGAACCAGCCGTCGGCGTCCACCTGTGCCGCGGTGGCCTCGGATGAGGTGTACCCGAGCATCTGCTTGGGGCTGCGCAGCCGCAGCTCCCCGGCCGTGCCCGGCGGCACCGGGAGGTGGTCGGGGCCGACGGCCTGCACCTGTGCGCCGTAGTCGACGCGACCGTCGAACCCGGCGCGTCGCCACAGCGGATCATCGGGGCCCGCGACCGTGACGGTCGGGGCCTCGGTCATCCCCCACGCCCGCCACGGGCAGATACCCGCGGCCTCGGCGCGCTCGATCACCCTCGGCGCCACGGTCGCGCCGCCGATGGCGAAGCGCTCGGGTGGTCGGCGGCCGGCGTCGGCACCGTCGTAGCGCTCCAGCAGGTCGACGAGGTGCACCGGCACGCCGATGCCCAA
>DATHIT010000813.1:0-4160 GCA_035489915.1 Pseudonocardia sp.
GTGCTGTAGCCAACCTGTCGGGCCACCGACTCCAGGGTGGCGTCCGGCTCGCGCAGCAGGTCGGCGGCCAGTGCCAGCCGCCAGCCGGTGAGGAACGCCATCGGTGGCTCGCCCACCTGCTCGGCGAACCGACGAGCCAGCGCCGCCCGGGAGACCCCGGCGACGACGGCCAGCTCGGCCACCGTCCAGGGGTGCTCGGGGTGGTGGTGCAGCATCCGCAACGCGCGGCCGACCACCGGGTCGTCGTAGGCCCGGTACCAGGCGGGGGCGTCGGCACCGGGGCGGGCGAACCAGGTGCGCAACACCGCGATCAGCAACAGGTCGAGCAACCGGTCCAGCACGGCCTCCTGGCCCGGTTCATCCTTGACGATCTCCTCGCCGAGCAAGCCGATCAGTGGGCTCTTCCACGCCTGCGCCGGGAGTACCACCATCGCGGGCAGCGCCCGCAACAGCCGTTGGCTGACCTCGCCGTCCATCTGATACGTGCCGACCAGCATCATCGTCGAGCCGTCCGCGCTGTTGCCCCAGCTGCGCACGCCGAGGTCCATCTGCTGCTGCAGCTCCACTCCGTCCGGGGTGGTGCAGCGCTCGCCGGGGTGGATCACCGCCTGGATCGGGGTATCCAGGTTGTCGGCGACGGTGTAGGGATCCGGGCCTCGGTTGATCACGACGTCCCCGGGGCCGACCCGCACCGCGTCGCCCGTATCGGGCGCCACCCAGGCGTACCCCCGGACCATCGCGGTGAGACACAGCGGCGCGCGATCCAGCACGCGGACCGACCACGGTGGCTCCATCACGCAGCGCATCAGGAACGCGCCCTGGGCCCGAGGCCCGTCCAGCAGGCCGGCCAGTGCATCCACTCGAACGAGTGTAGACGCACGGACATGAAGCTAAGCATCTCAACGATGGTCCGTCTCGCCGAATCCGGCTTGACTGTGTCCCATGACATCATCGACGCAGTCACGGAAACTGACCCTGGTAACCGGTTCCTCCGGCACCACCGGCCGCCGGGTGGCGCAGCGCCTCGCCGAGCGCGGGGTGCCCACCCGGCTGGGATCCCGCTCCGGCTCGCCGGCCTTCGACTGGGCGGACGAGGCCACCTGGCCGGCCGTCCTGGACGGGGTGGTCGCCGCATACCTGGTCTACTACCCGGACCTGGTGGCCCCCGGCGCGGTGGATACGGTCCGGCGGTTCGCCGAGTTCGCCGTGTCCAGCGGCGTGCGCCGGCTGGTGCTGCTGTCCGGGCGGGGTGAGGAGGAGGCCCAGCGCGCGGAGCAGGCGGTGATGGACTCGGGCGCGGACTGGACCATCGTGCGGTGCGCCTTCTTCGCACAGAACTTCAGCGAGAAGGGCTTCGAGGAATTCGTCCGCGCCGGCACCGTGGCGCTGCCCGCGCCCGAAATCGGCGAGCCCTTCGTGGACGCCGAGGACATCGCCGACGTGGTGGTCACCGCGCTGACCGAGGACGGGCACTCCGGGGAACTCTACGAACTGACCGGCCCCCGCCTGATGACCTTCGCCGATTCCGTCGCCGAGATCGCCACGGCCACCGGCCGGGACATCGACTACCAGACGATCTCCAGCCAGGAGTTCATCGCCGGGCTCGTCGAGCAGGGCCTCCCGAAAGAGGAGGCCACGGTGTTCGCCGAAATCTTTGACACGGTGCTCGACGGCCGCGGCGCTTTTCTGACCAACGGGGTGCAGCGCGCGCTGGGCCGGCCGCCGCGCGACTTCGCCGAGTACGCCCGCCACGCCGCCGCCACCGGCGTCTGGAATGCGTGAGGAGGTCGCCGTGCTGGAAGCGCTTCGCGGTGCGTCGTTGGTCCTGGCCATCGTGGCCGCCGGGCTGATCGCCGGGCTGTTCTACGCCTTCTCCGTCTCGGTGATGCCGGGGCTGGCGCGCACCGACGACCGGACGTTGGTCCACACCATGCAGCAGATCAACATCGCCATCATCAACCCGTGGTTCTTCTTCAGCTTTTTCGGGGCGCCGCTGCTCGCCGCGCTGGCCGCGCTGCTGCACCTGGGCGGGAGTGGCCGCCACGTGCTGCCGTGGATCGTGCTGGGCTTCGTCTTCGCACTCGGCACAGTGATCATCACCATGGTGTTCAACGTGCCGCTGAACAATGCTCTGGACGCCGCCGGCCGCAACCCGGATCAGATCGCCGACCTGTCCGCGGTGCGGGAGCAGTTCGAGGCGGACTGGGTGCGCTGGAACATCATCCGCACCCTCACCTCCACCGCGGCGCTGGTCTTCCTGGCCTGGGCGATGGTCCAGTACGGCCGGGTCTCAGCGGCCGGGACCTGATCCGGAGCGCACGGGCGGGCTCAGGCGTGCTGGCGGGCGTCGTAGTCGGCGCGCGCCATCGCGATCTCCCGCTGGTGCGCCTCGGTCCAGGTGACCAGCGACTGGATGGTCTCGTGCAGGGTCACCCCGAGCGGAGTGAGCTCGTAGTCCACTCGGGGCGGCACGACCGGGTGCACCGTCCGCCGGACCAGCCCGTCCCGCTCCAGCTGGCGCAGCGTGGTGGTGAGCATGCGCTGGCTGATTCCGTCGATGCCGCGGCGCAGCTCGGTGAAGCGCAGTGTGCCCCGGTCCAATATCGCGATCACCAGCAGGGACCACTTGTCCGCGATGCGGTCCAGGATCTGCCGGACCTCGCAGTCCTCCCGGGTGTCCCACTGCAGCACGTCGTAGTCGGGGTTCTCGGGATCGCACAAGTGCCTCAGTGAGTTCAAAGTGCCTTCTTCCACGATCGTTCATAGTGCCGCAGGATCGGCATGGTTACAAGAGGTAACTGACCTGCAATGTAGTAACCGATTGCGGGTATGGATCGCCGAAGGAGCCATGCTGTGTCCACGACCTACCCGCTCGCCGGCGCCGACCGGTTGAGCGGCCGCGCCTGGGGCGCACTTCTTGTCCTGTGCGGCGCGATCTTCCTCGAAGCCGTCGACATCACCATGCTGAACGTGGCGTTGCCGGCCATCCGGGCCGATCTGGGCCTGTCCACCGCGATGTTGAGCGGCGCGGTGAGCGCATACGTGCTCGGTTACGGCGGGTTCATGCTGCTAGGCGGCCGGGTCGCGGACCTGTTCGGCCGGCGCCGGGTGTTCCTCTTCGCGCTCGGCGTGTTCGTGGTGTTTTCCGTGCTGGGCGGGTTCGCCGGAGACGGCTGGACCCTGCTCATCGCCCGGTTCGTCAAGGGCGTGGCCGCCGCGTTCATGACTCCGGCCGGCCTGTCCCTGATCACCACCGGCTTTCCGGAGGGCCCGCAGCGCAACAAGGCCCTGCTCGTCTACGCCGGAACCGCGGCTGGCGGATATTCCCTCGGCCTGGTCGTCGGCGGGCTGCTGACCACCCTGGACTGGCGCTGGGTGTTCTTCGCCCCGGCGGTGCTGGCCGGGCTGATCCTGGTGGCCGGCTTGGCACTGCTGCCCGACAGCGGCCGGGGCGACCGTGCCCGGGGCGAGTCCGATGTGGCCGGGGCTGTGACGGTCACGGCGGCCATGCTGCTGCTGGCGTACGGCGTGGTGCGGCTGGAGGACCCGGCAACGGGATGGGTATGGACGCTCGGGGCGCTACTGGCCGGCCTGGCCCTGCTCGGGGCGTTCGTGGTGATCGAGCGCCGCGCCGCCGCGCCGCTGGTGCGACTGGGCATCCTGCGCTCGGGCCCGCTGGTGCGCGCCAACCTGGCCGCACTGCTGTTCGTCGGCTCGTTCTTCGGGTTCTTCTTCCTGGTCACCCTGTACCTGCAGGAGGTGCGCGGCTGGTCCACCCTGCAGACCGCGTTGGCGCTGCTCGTGGCGGGCATCGACGCCATCCTCGCGCCGACCCTGACACCCCGGTTGGTGAGCCGGTTCGGCAACGTGCGGGTGATCTTCGGCGGGATCGTGCTCGGCGGCATCGGGTATGCGCTGTTCCTGCCGGTCGGGGTGGACTGGGCGTACCTGGCCATGTTCCCGACCCTGGTGCTGCTCGGCCTGGCGTTCGCGCTGACCTACGGGCCGCTGACCATCGCCGCCACCGATGGCGTCAGCGAGTCCGAGCAGGGTCTGGCCAGCGGGCTGTTGAACACCTCGTTCCAGTTCGGCGCGGCGCTGGGGCTGTCCTCGGCCGCCGCCGTGAGCGTGGCCGCGCTCGCCCCGGTGCTCGACCCGCT
>DATHIT010000814.1:0-2826 GCA_035489915.1 Pseudonocardia sp.
CTTCTTGCGGTCGACGAAGTAGTACTGCCCGTCGGTGTCGCGGCGGGCCATGTCCCCGGTGAAGAGCCAGCCGTCGCGAAGCGCCTCGGCGGTCTTCTCGGGGTCATTGAAGTATCCGAGCATGTGCGCCGGCCCGCGGAGTACCAACTCGCCGACTTCGTTGTCGCCCAGCGGGTTTCCCTCCCCGTCGACGACGGCGGCCTCCGTCCGCGGCACGTCGGGGTCGGGATGCTGACGCGGGAAGCCCATGGCGCCGGGCCTGCGCCGGTCATCGTAGGGCTCGAGCAGACCGAACGTGGTCTCGCTCATCCCGAATCCGGAGATCACCGTTATGCCGTAGCGGCGCTCCAGCTCCTCGCGCAGCTCGCCGGGCAGCGCGGGCACGCCGTAGGCCACCTTGACGTCGTTGTCCAGGTCGTCGTCGGCGGGCTTCTTCTTGCTCAGGATCAGTGTCATCGCGCCGATGAAGTTGAACACCGCGACCTCGTGCGTGCGAATGTCGTCCCAGAACTTGCCCGCCGAGAAGCGCGGCGCCAGCACGATCGAGCCCCTGGCGCCGATGGCACCCATCATCGAATAGGCCTGCGAGTTGATGTGGAACAGCGGCAGGCACGCATAGATGCGGTCGCCGCGTTCCATCCGCATCCAATGCGGATACGCCTGGCCCGTCAGCACGAAGTTCTTCTGACTCTGCATGACGGCCTTGGGTTTTCCGGTAGTCCCCGAGGTGTAGATGAAGCTGATTACGTCATCGGGGTGAACGTCGGCCACGGGCGCCACCGTGCCCGCCTGCTCGACGAGTTCGCCGAAGTAGGGAAATGCGCCACCGGGCTGCATGCCGTACGCCGCCCGTAGGCCGGGCAACTCGGCGACGCTGGGCGCCACGATCTCGGCGTAGACGTCGTCGACGAGCACGTACTTCGCCTGCGAGTGCTCGAGGAGGTAGCGGGTCTCCTGCTCCTTGAAGCCGGTGTTGACCGCGACCAGGGTCGCGCCCAGTTTGGCGAGGCCGAACCAGGCGTAGAGAAACTCCGGCTTGTTGTCGACCATGAACGCGACGTGGTCGCCTCGCCGCACACCAAGGTCGTGCCACACGTTGGCGGCACGGTTGGCATGGTCGTCGAACTCCCGGTAGGAGATCTGCCGCTCGTCCCAGATCAACAGTGGATTGTTGGGCACCTCGGCGACGGCCTCCTCAAGGAAGCGCCCGACGGTCAGTCCTGCGAAATCCACGTGTTCCTCCAGCGTGACGGTGGCGACGGTCGTGACAGGCATCGCATGCCTTGAACCACTATACGAGACAGTGTCCTATTTTGTGAAGCGATCGAGAATTTATCCGGAATGTTCGCGGCTTTGCCCACCCACGGCCAAGCCGGCCAGCAGCCGACCGGCCCCGTCGCCCGGATACGTGGGCAGCGATCCGCGCACGGCGTGCATTGCGGACCACCGTGGCCGTGATGTTGAGCAGCACCGGAACACCGAACTCGGCCTCGAGCAGCGGCGCGGCGTGGATCGCGAACCACAGCCCGCCGGGCAGCATCAGCGCTTGGGCGTCCGGTGCCGCGGCCATCGCCGAGCGGCCCAGCCGCAACGCCAGATGGTGGTCCGCCTCGGGATCGGCGGACTTGTGCTGCAGCAGGTTGCGCTGTTCGGCGCGCACGGCTCGCACGTCGATTCCGGCCTGCCCCAGGTACTCGACGATCCTGTCGTTGAGGGTGTCGGGCCAGCGGGTTGCTAGCGCGATTCGCTCAGCACCGAGGTGTTGGATCGCCTCGATGTGGGACTCCAGGTCGGTGTAGCAGCGCCCCCGGCCCGGCCGGTGGCCTCGGCAAGCAGCGCACCCATTCGCGCGCGGCCCAAGGAGGCCGCCAGTGGAACGCCCGAAATGGCGATCGAATCCGTTCGCGAGGCCAGGATGTCAACGCCCTGCCACAGTGTCGGCAACTCCCGCTCCACCGCGGCGAGGCTGTACTCGGCGAAGTCCAGCTGGGTCGTGACGAGCAGCATTCCGTCCGGTGCGACACGGGCGAACTGATAGCCGTCCATGTCGGTGTGTCGATGGGGGATGATGTAGCCCAACCCGTACCACGGGAAAATAATCGCCATGCGGGCCTTCTTCTGATACACATAATTCGGGACAGTGTCTTAGACAGCTTAGTCAAGCCGGATGATGGGCGGCCGTCAATCACTCCAGCGGGACGAAGATCACCGGAGGGGTGCGCATGACGAACGACGACGGGGACGAGGACGCCACCCCGACCTTCTCGGCCGAGGCCGAACATCGCGGGGTGGCGACGAAACTGTTCACCTTGCTCGAGGCGGTAGCCGCCGCACCGGACGGCATCAGCGTGCGCGAGGTGGCCCGCGCCACCGGCATCGACAAGAGTTCGGTGAGCCGGATCTTCAACCAGCTGGCCGCCCTCGACGTCGTCGAGCAGTCGCCGCTGACCGGCCGCTTCGAGGTCGGACGCCGGCTGTCCTCGCTCGGCGAGGTGCTGCATACCCACAACTCGCTGTGGGGCCTGGCCGAGCCGATCGTGCGCGAGCTGGTCGCGCGGTTCGACGAGACCTGCTATTTCATTGTGCGCGAGGGCAATCAGGCCCGGTTCCAGGAGCGAATCGACTGCCGGCAAGCGATCCGCTACGTCATCGAACCGGGCGTGGTGTCCCCGTTGTACGCCGGCGCCGCGGGCCGGGCGATCCTGGCCGGCATGCCGGTCGACGAGGCCACCGCCTACCTCGACCGGATCGAGGTGACTCCGATGACGTCGGAGACGATCACCGACCGCGAACTGCTGCAGAAGATCGTCGAGCAGGACCGTGAGA
>DATHIT010000815.1:0-6009 GCA_035489915.1 Pseudonocardia sp.
CCGGACCCGGTGGGACATGCGGTGGTAGCAGTACCAGAGCAGGTCCACCGACAGGATCAGCAGCACCCAGGTCCACCACGCGTCGGCGGGCAGGTGCCACGGCGCGACGTAGACGTACAGCGCGGCGAAGCCGACCAGCGAGACGGCCCGGAACAGCACCGCCACGCCGGATCCGATCAGCCCCATGAACAGGCTGGTCCGAGTGTCCGCCGCGGCGTAACCGCGCAGCGGCGGGCTGGATTCGTCGCCGTCGGAGTGCCGGATCGCCAGCAGCTCGACGACGATGAACAGCGCGAACACCGGCAGCGCGTAGCCCACCGGATCGTGCAGCTGCTCCTCGATGTGAGCGAGCATCGTCGCCCTCCCAGATCTGCCTAACTCGCCGGTAACTTACCGCGGAAACCCCTGCTCAGCGGTTTTGGGGCGGGACTAGGATGGGCGGCATGGATCTTGGCGTTGGTCTGCCGTCCACCATTCCCGCCGCCACCGGGGCGGACATCGTGACCTGGGCGCGCGAGGCCGACGCCGCCGGGTTTGCCAGCGTGGGCACCCTGGACCGGGTGGTCTACGGCAACCACGAGACGATTCCGACGCTGGCCGCCGCGGCGGCGGTGACCAGCCGGGTGCGGCTCACCACCGCGATCCTGATCGCCCCGTACCGGGGCAGTGGCGCCCTGTTGGCCAAGCAGCTGGCCACGGTGGACAGCTTCTCCGCCGGTCGGCTCACCGTGGGCATCGCGGTGGGCGGGCGACCGGATGACTACCAGGCGACCGGTGCCGACTTCGACGGCCGGGGCGCGGTGTTCGACGCCCAGTTGGCCGAATTCAAGGAGATCTGGGGCGGAGCGGAGCGGGGCACCGCCGGCGCGATCGGCCCCGCCCCCGTCCAGGCCGGTGGTCCGCCGCTGCTGATCGGCGGCATGAGCAAGGCGGCGGTGCGCAGGGTCGTCCAGCGCGGAGCCGGGTGGATCTCCGGCGGCGGCGGTCTGCAGGCGTTCACCCAGGGGACCGAGCGGGTCCGCCAGGCCTGGTCGGAGGCCGGCCGAGAGGGCACGCCCCGGTTTGCCTCGCTGGCCTATTACGCACTCGGCCCGGACGCGACCTCGCTGGCGGAGAGCTACCTGCACGACTACTACGCGTTTGCCGGCGACTACGCCAGCAGCATCTCCGCCAGTGCGCTGACCACCGAAGGCGCGATCAAGGACGCGGTGACCCAGTTCGCCGAGGCCGGGTGCCACGAGCTGCTGCTGTTCCCCTGCTCACCCAATGTCGATCAGCTGCGCCGGCTGGCCGGCGTCACCATGGGCTGACCCTCCGCCGTAAGCACTCAGGCCAGCAGGTCTTTGGCCAGGACGTCCACCGGCGCCTCGGCCGCACCGTCCAACACCCGCCACGGGCTCACCCAGCCGAGCGCGGCCAGCTGGTCGTAGACCCGCCCGCAGCGGCGCTGGAGCTCGTCGTCGGACTCGTAGCTGTCCCGGGCCCGCGCCGCGTCCAGCGTCTCCCGGCGCGCCGCCCGCTCGGCGGCCAGCTCGGTCGGCACCCGGAGCAGCAGCTGCAGGTCCGGCGCCGGGATGCCGAAGCGGTCCAGCTCCAGCTCGCGCACCCAGGAGACGAACTCCCCGTCACCGGACTGGTGCAGCCGGGCGGCGCCGTAGGCCGCGTTGGACGCCAGGTACCGGTCCACCAGCAGCACGTCCGACTCGGCCAGCGCGGCGCGCAGCTCGTCGCCGGCGGCCCGCCGATCCAGCGCGAAAAGCACCGCCATGCCGTGCACCGAGTCGGTCAGGTCACCGAGGCGGCCGTGCAGTGCGTCGGCCACCAGCGGGCCGTACACATCGGTGTCGTAGCGCGGGAACGCCGCGCGGGCGACCCTGGCCCCACGCGCGGTCAGCGCCTCGGTCAGCGCATCCGCCAGGGTCCGCTTCCCGGCCCCGTCCAGCCCCTCGATCACCACCAGCCGTCCCATGGACACGAGACACTAGCCCGCCGGCTACGCGTCCAGGAGCGCGACCACCGAGGGCCAGCTGGCGGCGAACCCGGGGTGCAGGGGCAGCCGGCGCAGCTCGTCCTGGCGGACCCAGGCGACCTCGGTGCTCTCCGCGTTCAGCGTGGTGATCCGCACCCGCTCCTCGGCGGTGGCCAGCACGGTCACGTAGGACCAGCCGCCGTGGTCGTCCACATACCGGCCGGTGACGGTGTACGCCGAGGTGGGTAGGGACGCCTCCTCCCACGCCTCCCGCCCGGCGGCCTGCTCCGCGGTCTCGCCGGGCCCTCGGGCACCGCCGAGCAGGCCCCAGGTGTCACCGTGGTGGCTCCACCAGGACCGGTGCTGCATGAGCACCCAGGCCACGCCGTCCGGGTCGCGATGCAGCGCCAGCAGGCCGGCCGCGCCGTACACACCCCAGTGCCGGTGGCCGCGCGCGCACCGCACCCACCCGTCCCCGGCCGGCACCCTCGCCGATTCCAGTCGCTACCCGGCGCTTAGTAGCGGTAGTGCTCGGGCTTGAACGGCCCCTCGACGTCGACGCCGATGTACTCCGCCTGGTCCTTGGTGAGCTTGGTCAGCTCGCCGCCCAGGGCCAGCACGTGGATCTTGGCGACCTTCTCGTCCAGGGCCTTGGGCAGCCGGTAGACGTCGTTGTTGTACTCGCCGTGGCGGGTGAACAACTCGATCTGCGCGATCACCTGGTTGGAGAAGCTGTTGGACATCACGAAGCTGGGGTGCCCGGTGGCGTTGCCCAGGTTCAGCAACCGTCCCTCGGACAGCACGATGATCGAGTGCCCGTCCGGGAACACCCACTCGTCCACCTGCGGCTTGATGTTGATCCGCCGGATCCCCGGGTAGCGGGCCAGCCCGGCCATGTCGATCTCGTTGTCGAAGTGCCCGACGTTGCCCACGATCGCCTGGTGCTTCATCCGGGCCATGTGCGCGGCGGACACGATGTCCTTGTTCCCGGTCGTGGTGATCAGGATGTCCGCCTTGTCGATCACCGAGTCCAGCGTGGTGACCTGGAAGCCCTCCAACATCGCCTGCAGCGCGCAGATCGGGTCCACCTCGGTGACGATCACCCGGGCGCCCTGCGAGGAGAGCGCCTCGGCGGAGCCCTTGCCCACGTCGCCGTAGCCACACACCACCGCGACCTTGCCGCCGATCAGCACATCGGTGCCCCGGTTGATGCCGTCCACCAACGAGTGCCGGATCCCGTACTTGTTGTCGAACTTGGACTTGGTCACCGAGTCGTTCACGTTCATCGCCGGGAACAACAGCTCCCCGCGCTCGGCGAACTGGTAGAGCCGGTGCACCCCGGTGGTGGTCTCCTCGGTGACCCCGCGAATCTGCGCCGCCGCCTTGGTCCACCGCTGCCCGTCAGCCGCCAGCGAGGCCCGCAGCGTGTCCAGGATGACCTTGTACTCGTGCGAGTCGTCGTCCTCTGGCTGGGGCACCACCCCGGCCGCCTCGTACTGCACACCCTTGATGACCAGCAGGGTCGCGTCGCCGCCGTCGTCCAGGATCATGTTCGGGCCCTCGGTGCCGCCGTCCGCGGTGGGCCAGGTGAGCATCTGCTCGGTACACCACCAGTACTCCTCCAGCGACTCGCCCTTCCAGGCGAAACACGGCACCCCGCTGGGCTCCTCCGGCGTGCCGTGCGGCCCCACCACCACCGCGGCAGCCGCGCCGTCCTGGGTGGAGAAGATGTTGCACGAGGCCCACCGGACCTCGGCGCCCAGCGAAATCAGCGTCTCGATCAGCACGGCGGTCTGCACCGTCATGTGCAGGGACCCGGACACCCGCGCCCCGTGCAGCGGCCGCGCCTCGGCGTACTCCCTGCGCAGCGCCATCAGGCCCGGCATCTCGTGCTCGGCCAGCCGGATCTCCTTGCGGCCGAACTCCGCGAGACCCAGACTGGCCACCGCGAAGTCAATGCCGTTGCGCCGCTGGAACCGGCCGCCGGAGCGGTCGATGTCAGTCGTCGGTGCGCTCATATTTCCCCCGTCCTCGTCCGAACCGCTGTCACGCTACCCGGCGAAGCGGCTCACCACAGGAGGCCGGGACGATCTCTCGGAGCGGCGTTCACCACGCCTCGTTCAGCCGGCGTCCGGCGCGATCGCCGCGTCCAGCACGGTGCGCGCCGCCTTGGTGCGCCCCCGGGACGCCAGTAATCCGGCCGGGGCCAGCGCGAACCCGTCATCCACCGCCATCGGGCAGTGTTCCAGCAGCTCGCGCAGCACCGGGTCGGTGCGCAGCGTGCGGCGCACCGCCTCCATCCCGTTCTGGTCGGGCTGGCGGAACACCCCGCCGGTCAGCACGACCAAACCCACCCCCGCGTCGACCAGCTGCTGGCCGGCCACCCGCAGGTGCCGCCGCGCGGCGAGCACCGAGGCGAGGGCGGCCAGCCGCCGGTCCTCGGCTCGGCCACCGGGGTCGGTGGGCACATAGTCGGTCTCCTCGGCGAGCCGCTCCACCGCGGGGCTGAGCAGGTCCGCCTCCACCGGATCCAACAACCCCTCGGCCTGTCCCTCGGTCAAGATTCCGGCCGAGGTCGGCCGCATACCCAGATCCGCCTCCGCGGTCGACCAGCTCACCTCCGGCTCGTCGGCCGGCCCGGGCGGCGCCAGCACCGAGTAGACGTCCGTGGTGGACGAGCCCACGTCGATGACCAGCACCGCACCGCCGCCGGAGCCCCTGGCCCGGACCAGCTCGACCGCGCCCCGGCGCACCGCGCCCGGGGTGGCCTGCCTGGCCAGTCGGCGGAACCGGGCGGTGGTCGCCGTCCCCCGCCCGCCGACCAGATGGCCGGCGAGCAGCTCGGTCACCGCCGCCCTGGCCGGCTCGGCCACGATCTCGCCGCCGGAGCGCAGCACCGTCTCGGTGGCCAGCACGGTGCGACCGGTGGCCTTGAGCAGCGCCAGCGCGTCCGCCCGCACCGGGGTGTGCACCGCCAGCACGATCGGCGCGCGCACCCGGGCCCTGGCCAGCCGGGCGGCGTTGCGCAGCAGGATGCCCTCCGCCGCCGAGTCCGCCCCGTCCACCAGCAGCACCACATCCGGTCGGCTGGAGCGCAGCGCGCGCACCCCGGCGGGCTCCAGCAACCCGGCGTGCACATGCACCACCCGAGCCCCGGCCGACCTGGCCACCCGGAACCCAGCCTCGGTGGAGGCCAGCCGGTCATGCCCGACCACGGCCAGGCGCAGCCCGCCACCCGCCGACGAGCAGGCCAGCAACTCGGCATCGGACCCGACTCCCCGGCGCGGGGACAGCGGGCCGTCCAGGCCGACGGCGGTGGCCGCCGCGAGCACACCCTCCAGCAGATCGTGCGGGGTGGTCAGGTGCTGGGCGCATCCGGTCGGCTCGCCGTCGCCGTCGATGCCCAGCGCTTTTACCCAGCCCGAACCCACGTCGAGGCAGACGGTGGGCCGGGTCATGGCCGTGGAGACTATCCGTGATCGGTCAAGCACGCTGCCCTACGTGCCGATCTATTCCAGTTCGTGCCTGGGGAAGCGCTCAGAAATGTTCCCCTCCAGGGCCCTGAGTGCGGGGGGTGACCAGTGGAAACCCATGGCTACAGGGTGAACACGAGGCCCTTGCGGGGATCGGCGCTGCCCTCGACCAACTCGGTGTAGGCGGTTGCGAGCGCGGCGGCGCGCTTCTCGCCGACGCTCGGAGCGAAGAACAGCACCGGCTCCGGGCCGGGCAGGTCGTTGGCCGCGAAGGTCGCGCCCTCCCAGTGCCTCGCGCCGACCCTGATTTCGTCGACGTCTGAAGTCGGTTCAGCTCGCCTAGCTGGGCAGCTCGTAGCCGGAGAACTTGTCCCGCAGGGTTTTCTTGGAGAATTTGCCAACGCTGGTCTTGGGCACCTCGTCGATGAACTCCACGGCGTCGGGCAGCCACCACTTGGCCACCCGGGGCCGGAGGTAGTCCAGCACCTCCGCCGAGGTCAGCTTCTCGCCCGGCTTTACCACCACACAGGCGATCGGCCGCTCCACCCACCGCTCGTGCGGGATCGC
>DATHIT010000816.1:0-3152 GCA_035489915.1 Pseudonocardia sp.
GCGTCCCGGTCGTGGTGCACGTCCTGGAAGTCCCGGGTGGCCAGCGCGGTGGACACCACAAATGTGGCGGTGACCTCCAGCCGCAGCTCGGGCAGCAGGTCGCCCACCGAGGGACGGACCCAAGCGTCATTCCTGGTCGACGTCATCGCGCCCGCCACGCCGGCAGAGTCAGCTCGTCGTCCACCCGGTCGAAGACGATCTCCACCGGCAGGCCCACCCGCACCCCCGCCGGGTCGGTATCCCGCAGCTCACCCAGCACCCGCACACCTTCCTCCAGCGCCACCAGCGCCACCACGAACGGCAGCTCCCGCCCGGGCACCGGCGGATGGTGGTGGACCACGTAGCTGTAAACCTCACCGCGGCCGGAGGCGATCAGGAACTCCGGGTGGGTGGCGCTACATCGCGGGCACATCGGCCCCGGCGGGTGCCGCAGCAGCCCGCACTCGCCGCACCGCCACACCCGCAGCTCGCCGGCCGCCATGCCGGCCCAGAAGTACTCGGTGTCCCGGTTGACCACCGGCCGCAGCACCGCACGAGGCGCCGCGGCTGGCTCGGGCGGCGAGGGTGGGCGGAACTTGAGGATGCGGAACATCATCTCGGCGACCGGCTCCGCGTCATCGCCCGAGCCGACGCTCCAGGTGCTGACCGTGGTGACGAACCAGCCCTCGCCCAGCGCGGTCCGCTTCGGCCCGACCACGTCGGTGAGCCGGCTGCGCACCGAGAGCCGCTCCCCCGGGCGCAGGTAGCGGGCGTAGCTCTGGTCGCAGTCGGTGGCCACCACCGAGGTGTAACCGGCCTCGTCGAGTACGGCGGTCATCGCGCCGAGCGGGTCGTCGGCCGGCCGTCGGCCGTGCAACCCGCGCATGGTCCAGACCTGCACCATGGCCGGCGGGGCCAGTTCCGGATACCGAGGATCCGCGTCGCCCAGCGCCTCGGTCCAGTTGTTGATCATCGGGGTGTTCACCGGGTCCCTGGCCAGCTGGGGGGCGCTGTCGCCCTGCTCCCGGATCCGCCGGGCCGCCTCCCGAATGGCCGCCGCGGTGTCGGCGGTGCCGGGCGGCGCGCTCACCTGGGCACCCTGGGCAGCTTGAGGCCGAAGGAGGCGATGAACTCCCGCTGGATCTCGTTCACCCCGCCGCCGAAGGTGAGCACCAGGTTGCGCTTGACCTGCACGTCCAGCCACTCGACCAGCTCGGCGGTGTCCGGATCGGCCGGGTCCCCGTGCCGGCCGACGACCTCCTGCAGCGCCCGGCCCAGCCACTGCAGCACCTCGGAGCCGAACACCTTGGTGGCCGAGGCGTCCGCCACGTCCACCGCGCCCGGGGTGGCCGCCACCTGCCAGTTGAGCAGCTCGTTGACCCGCCGGGCGGCGTGGCCCCTGGCCAACACCCGGCGCACGTCCGGCAGCTGGAGCAGCGGCACGCCGTCCGGGGTGCTGCGCCCGGCGGCCCAACCACGCACCCGGTCCAGCAGCACCGCCACCCGCCCGGCCGGCCCGAGCATGACCCGCTCGTGGTTGAGCTGGGTGGTGATCAGCCGCCAGCCGGCGTTCTCCGCACCCACCCGCATCGACTCGGGCACCCGCACGTCGGAGTAGTAGGTGGCGTTCACGTGGTGCGCCCCGTCGCAGGTGATGATCGGGGTCCACGAGTAGCCGGGATCCTTCGTGTCGACGATCAAGATCGAGATCCCTCGGTGCGCCGGCGCCGAGGGGTCGGTCCGGGCGGCCAGCCAGACGAAGTCGGCGTCGTGCCCACCGGTGGTGAAGATCTTCTGCCCGTTCACCAGGTAGTCCGAGCCGGAACGCACCGCGGTGGTGCGCAGCGAGGCCAGGTCGGTGCCGGCCTCCGGTTCGGTGTAGCCGATCGAGAAGTGCACCTCGCCGGCCATGATCGCCGGCAGGAACCGCTCGCGCTGCTCCGGCGTGCCGTACTCCTGCAGCGTGGGGCCGACGGTCTGCAGGGTCACCGAGGGCAGCGGGACGTCCGCCCTGGCCGCCTCGTTGACGAAGATCTGCTGCTCCACCTCGCCGAAGCCCCGGCCGCCGTGCTCCACCGGCCAGCCCACGCCCAGCCAGCCGTCCCGGCCCATCCGGCGCACCACGCCCCGGTACACCGGCCCGTGCCGCTCGGTGAGCATGGTGCGCCGCTCCTCCGGGGAGACCAGCCCGGTGAAGTAGTCGCGCAGCTCGGCGCGCAGGTCACGCTGGGCGGGCGTCAGCTCGAGTTGCACGCGATCGCCTCCAACCGGTGCTCCACGCCGCCGACGAACCGGGCCAGGTCGGTGCCCCAGGCGTAGTGCCGGTGCAGCGGGTAGCTCACATCCACGCCCAGGCCGCCGTGCAGGTGCTGGCAAGTCTGCAGGGCGGGCAGTGCGTGCTCGGCGAGCCAGTAGCTCGCCACCCGAAGGTCATCACTGGTCTCGGAAGACGGTGCATCCAAACCCCAGCAGGCGGCCACGCTGGCCAGGTGCACCGTGCGGGACGCCAGGTATACGTCGGCGACCTGCTGGGCCACCGCCTGGAAGGTGGCCAGCGGCCGGCCGAACTGCTCCCGGGTACGCAGGTGGTCGGCGGTCAGCTCGAGCGCGCCGGCCAGCACGCCGTCGCCCAGCGCGCACGCCCCGGCCAGGGCCAGCCGGTGCAGCTCGGCGAGCACCCGGCCGCTGTGGTCGCCGCCGAGCAGATCGTCCGGGCCGACCCGCGCGCCCGCGAGCCGCATGGTGGCCTCCGGCAGCCCGGAGGAGGACCGGGTAGGGATCACCGACACCCCGGCCGCGTCCGGATCCACCAGCAGCACACCGGTACCTCGGCCGCGCAGGGTCGCCGGCACCAGAACCCGATGGGCCTGGGCCGCCGAGCGCACCCCGAGCAGCGTCCCGGACACCGTCCAGCCGTCGCCGTCCACCTCGGCGGTGGTGTGCGGCGCGGCGGGCAGTGGTGTGGACGGTTCGTGTACCGCGCCGGTGAGCACCGCTCCGTCGGCGACCGCGCCCAGCAGCGCGGTGCGCTGCCCCGAGGTGCCGGTGCGGGCCACCGGCAGCACCCCGAGCGCGAGGGTCTCCAGCGCCGGCACCGGGGCGGTGCGCCGGCCGACCTCGGTGAGCACCAGGGCGGTCTCCAGCACGCCCAGGCCGGCGCCACCGAGCTCCTC
>DATHIT010000817.1:0-11561 GCA_035489915.1 Pseudonocardia sp.
CGCATCAGCGCTTCCAGGTCCGGCCAGACCGCGTAGGCCCGCTCGGCGAGCACGTCCGGCTGCTCGTTGAGCAGCTCATAGAGGATCATGACACCCTGGTTGGGCAGGCCAACCTCGTAGGCGTCCGGATACATCAGCGCCCAGTGCACGGCGGCCGAAGCCCAGTCCTTGACCGTGCTGTTCAGCTCACCGCCGATGTACTGCACGGGTTTGGCTACCCGAGGCAGCAGCGGCTCCAGCGCCGGAAAGACCGATTCCACACTCACGCCGCACCAGGGTAGACCGCACCAGGCCCGACCGTGCGCCAGGATGTTCCTGTGGCTCCCGGGGCGGCACTTGTCGTGGACGCGGCGAACGTGGTCGGCTCGCGCCCGGACGGGTGGTGGCGCGACCGGGCGGGCGCGGCGTCGCGGCTGGTGTCCGCGCTGGCCGAAGCCCTGTCGACAGGTGCGCTGGACGGACCGGTGGTGGTGGTCCTGGAAGGAGCGGCCCGCGCCGGAGCCCCGGCCACCGGAACCGACGCGCCCGGGACCGACGATGCCTGTACCGACGCATCCGGGCCCGTCGGTGCCCGTACCGACGAGCCCGGGCCCCGCGTGGTGCACGCTCCCGCCGACGGCGACTCCGCCATCGTGGCGGAGGTGAACAACCTGGTCGCCGCCGGAGCCGAGCCCACCGTGGTCACCGCCGACCGAGGCCTGCGCGCCAGGGTGGAAGCCGCCGGCGGCAACGTGGTCGGCCCGTCCTGGCTACGCGACCGCCTCCCCTGACCGGCCGCCAAAGCCGCCCGCACCTCGACTTGTCGCGTCTTTTTCCAACGACCAGTCCCAGTTGTCGCGTCTAATTCCAACGACAGGAGGCACCGGTCAGGGGCGATTAGTCCACCGGACGACGTGTGCTCGGTATCCGAGACTGGCTGCGTCCGTCACGGGCGCGGGTGATTGCCTCGACCATCCGTGCGGTGTCGTAGCGAACGTCGCGCCAGGTGAATCGGAGCAGCATCCACTCCGCGGAGAGCACACCGTTCTGCCGCCAACGATCGTGGAACAGCGCGTCGACCCGTTCGTGGTCACGGCCATCCAGTTCGATGCCGATCCTGAGGTCGGCGTATGCAAGGTCGAGATAAGCGTGACGCCCATTGGGGAGCTCGACCTCGACCTGCGGTTCTGGCTCCGGCAGTCCGGCATCGACGATCACCAGGCGGGCCTCGGTCTCCAGTGCCGATCCCGAGCTCGGCCGGGCAGCTCGGAACCGAGCTCGCGCCATGACTATGCCCGGAGTCCGTGCCAGCCTGATCGCCGCCCACTCCATCTGCTGGGCCGTCACAACACCAGCGGCAAGCGCCCGCTCAACCGCCCACACGGCATCCGTCCGCTCCAGGCAGCGGCAGAGGTCCACCAGCGTCCGAGCAGGCGCGGTGACCGGGACACCGGCCACCTTCATCAGGTCCGCCGGGTGAAGCCGAGCAGTGTGCAGCCGAAGCCGGTCGCGGTGGGGTCGGCGCTCGGACCGCGGCAGCGTGACGTGCTCCGGACCGCCCTTGGGCACCACCAGACCGTGCACCCGGGCCGCCGTCGTGTGGCTGGCCGCCGTTCCCGGTTCGGCGACCGCAAGCACCGCCGCCCGGGCTCGTTGCAGCGGCGGCGCGCCTCGCCCCCGGTGATAGATGCCGCGCTGCAGCGGCTGCAGCTCCTGGCGGCGCAGCGCGGCGCGGAGCACATCGGGGTCGAGCCCGTCGCGCAATGCCGCCGCTCGGGTCAGCAGTGAGGACGGGGGTGAATCTCGTTCCATGCCTCGACGATGTTCTGTTCGACGTCCCGCCGCCAGGCAGCCGTTGGAGCCTGTGGACAAAACACGCCGATGTGCACAAACCCGGCGCGACAAGTGCGACCGCGCGCAAATTGTCGGATCGCGATGCCATTCCCGTCGCCCTCGAATCAAGCCCACTTGTCGTTGGAAAAAGACGCGACGAGTGGCTCCTGTCGTTGGAAAAAGACGCGACAAGTCGAGTTGGGTAGGTACGGCGGGGGCGCGCGGGGGACTACCCGGTCTGGCGCGGCACCGGGGTCAGCGGAGGAGGAGGGTGTTTAGGCGGCGGGCGGCTACTACTGCGCCGAGGCTGGCCATTACGACGAAGTAGGCGGCGTGACCGAGCAGGCCGGGGCCGACGATTCCGGTGGTCAAGCCGCGCATCAACTCCACCGCGTGGAACAGCGGCAGGCATTCCACCACCAGCTGCAGCCCCCGGGGGTACACCGACAGCGGGAAGAACGTCGTGGTGAACAGGAACATCGGCATGATCACCAGCTGGATCAGGTCGAAGTCCTGCCAGGAACGCATGTACGAGCTGGCCGCCATACCGGCCGCCGCGAAGGCGAACGCCACCAACAGCGCGGCGGGCAGAGCGAGCAGCGCCCACGGTGAGGTGAGCAGGCCGAACCCGGCCATCACGGCCAGGAAGCCCATCGCGTACAGCCCGCCACGCAGCAGCGACCAACCGATCTCGCCGAGCGCGATGTCCACCGGCCCCAGCGGGGTGGCCAGGATCGCGTCGTAGAGCTTGGCGTAGCGCAGCTTGAAGAACACGTTGTAGGTGGAGTCGAACACCGCGCCGTTCATCGCCGACGCGGCCAGCAGGCCGGGCGCGATGAACGCCGCGTAGCTGATCGGGGTGCCATCCGGCCCCGGCAGCGCACCGACCAGTGCCCCCAGGCCCTGACCCAGCGCCAACAGGTAGAAGACCGGCTCGAAGGCGCCGGATACGAAGGCCAGCCAGGCGCGCCGGTAAGCCAGCGCGGACCGCACCACCAGCACCCGCGACCGCCCCGCGTACCCGCCCACCGGCAAGATCCTCAGCAACGGAGCGGAGGCCACCGGGGCCAGCGAATCGGCGCTCATCGCCTGAGCCTCACGGTGAACCGCCACCGGGTCAGCACGGCCCCGATGGCCAGCAGCACGAGTAGGTAACCCAGGTGGCCCAGCGCCGGTGCCCAGCGCAGGGTGCCCAGCGCGAAGCCCCTGGCCAGCTCGGTGCCGTGCCAGAGCGGGGTGATCCAGGCGATCGGCCGCAGCCACCCGGGGAGCTCGGAGACCGGGAAGAACGTCCCGGCGAACAACGTCATCGGGATCAGCACCAACCTGAAGTAGGTGGCGAACGCGCTGCCCTCGTTCTGCACGCTGGCGGCGAACGCCATGGTGAGCGCGGCGAACGCCGTGCCAGACAGCGTCGCGGCCAGCAACGACAGCACGATCCCGGGCCCGGCCGCGCCGCCGACCAGCACGATGGCCACCAGGTACACCGCGCCCGAGGACAACATCCTGCCCACCACCCAGCACAGGTGACCGGCCGCGATCTGTCCCGGCGTGATCGGCGAGGCGGACATCCCCCAGTACACCTGCTGCCACTTGAAGCCGGACAGCACCGGGTAGGTCGACTCGAAGGCGGCCGTCTGCACCGCCGACATGGCCAGCAGCCCAGGCGCCAGATAGACCAGGTACGGAGCACCGCCGGTGGCCGCGCCGGCGCGCACCAAGCTGCCGAACCCCACCCCGAACGCGAGCAGGAACAGCACCGGCGACAGCACGCTGGTGACCACGGTGGCCCGCCAACCCCGCTTGTACCAGGTCCAATAGCTCTCCATCACCATCAGGACCGCGCGCCAACTGGGCAGCACCCGACCCTCGGCGCGGTGCGGCCCGGAGGGCTGGGACCCGGGCGAGCGGGCTAGCGCTGGCTTGGCCGTCACTCGACCAGGCTCCGGCCGGTGAGGCGCAGGAAGACGTCCTCCAACGACGAGCGGCGGACCAGGCTGGCCTGCGGACGGGCCCCGGCCCGCAGCGCCGCGCCGAGCGCCGCCTCCCCGTCGCTGGCGTACAGCAGCATCCGGTCCGGCAGCTCCTCGATCCGCTCGGCGATGGCGGCCAGCGTGGCCGGCTCCGGGCGGGGCGCGTCCGGCGCGAACCGCAGCTCCACGACCTCGCGGGTGGAGTACCGCTCGATCAGGTCAGCCGGCGAGCCCTCGGCGGAGATGAGGCCCTGGTCCAGCACCACCAACCGGTCGCACAGCTGCTCCGCCTCGTCCATGTAGTGCGTGGTGATCAGCTGGGTGACCCCGCGCTGCTTGAGCCGGTAGAGCCGGTCCCACAGCAGGTGGCGGGCCTGTGGGTCGAGCCCGGTGGTCGGCTCGTCGAGCAGCAGCAGCTCCGGGTCGTTGACCAGGGCCCTGGCGATGGTGAGCCGCCGCTTCATGCCGCCGGACAGCGGATCCACCTGGTCGTCTGCCCGATCGGTGAGCTGGGAGAACGCGAGGAGCTCGGTCGCCTTGGCACGCACCCGGGCCCGGGAGAGCCCGAAGTAGCGGCCGTACACCTCGAGGTTCTGCCGCACGGTGAGCTCGACGTCCAGGTTGTCCTGCTGGGGGACCACGCCGATGCGCGCGCGGATCGCCGGGCCGTCGGCGTCCGGATCCATCCCCAGCACCTGCAGCGATCCCGCGCTCCGGGGCGAGACACACGCGATCATGCGCATCGCCGAGGACTTGCCGGCGCCGTTCGGACCGAGGAACCCGAACACCTCGCCCCGGCTCACGTCGAGATCTATTCCGCGCACCGCCTCCACCGAACCGAAGCGCTTGGCCAGGCCTCGAGCTTGGATCAGTGCATCGGACACGAGCGCGACGCTAGCCGGGCCGACCGACAGAAATAAAGCCACTTACCGCCGACCGAGACCGGTGCGGAGGCCCGATTTCCCGTCACTAGACTGCCGCCGTGGTTGCCCACTCCCCTCGATCCGCGGCGCCGATGTCGCTCCTCGCTCCGCTGTTCGGGGTATGCGCACTGCTCCTGGCGCTGACCGCATGCGGTGGTGGCGGCCCAACCGAACCGCCGCTGCCCGCCGGGCAGGAGTTGCTGGCCAAGTCCGCCTCGGCGATGGCGGCGGTGCAGACCGCGGCCATCGACGTTCAGGTCGATCCCGCGCTGAGCACGCTGCCGGTGCGGTCGGCCACCGGCAAGCTCACCGCCAGCGGCGACGCCATCGGCACCGCCACGCTGAATCAGGGGTCGTCCCCGGTCGAGTTCAACTTCGTGATCACCAAGGGCACCCTCTACCTGAAGGGCGCGACCGGCCGGTACCAACGGCTCCCGCTGGCCCTCGCGGCGAGCATCTACGACCCCACCGCGCTGCTCAACCCCGACCGGGGCATCGCGGCGCTGCTGCGCACCGCGACCAACGGCACCACCCAGGCCCGCGAGGACGTGAACGGGGTGCCGGCGTACCGGGTGCACGCCAACCTGGACCCCTCCCTGGTCAGCGCCGTGGTGCCCGGGCTGGCCGGCGCCAACAGCGGCACGGTGTGGCTCGACCAGGCCGGCTCGCGGCTGCTCAAGGCGCAGGTCGAGGTGCCCAATCCGGCCGGTGGCGCACCGGCCCCGGTCACCCTCACCCTGTCCGACCTCAACGCCCCGGTGACCGTCGCGCCGCCGTCCTGAGCGTCGGGTGAGCACGTCGGCGAGACAGCAGTCCCGCGTCGGCCTGGCCATCGGGGTCGGCGGGCTGGCCGTGCTGCTCGCCGCACTGGACGGCTACGTCGTGGTCACCGTGCTGATCGACATCGTGCGCGACCTCGGTATCCCGCTGAACCGACTGGAGCGGGCCACTCCGCTGGTCACCGGCTACCTGCTCGGCTACGTGGCGGCGATGCCGCTGCTCGGCCAGCTCTCCGACCGTTTCGGCCGGCGCCCGGTGATCCAGTTCTGCCTGGTCGGGTTCGCGGTCGGGTCGGCGGTGACCGCGAGCGGGACGGCGCTGGCCACCGTGGTGATCGGGCGCGGGGTGCAGGGGGTGTGCGGCGGCGCGCTGCTGCCGGTGACCATGGCGCTGGTCAGCGACCTGGTCGGGGAGCGGCGGCGGGCCGCGGCGCTGGGCACGGTGAGCGCCGCGGAGCAGCTGGGCAGCGTGCTCGGCCCGCTGTACGGGGCCGGGGTGGCCGCGCTGCTCGGCTGGCGCGGGCTGTTCTGGGTGAATCTGCCGCTGGCCGCCGTCGCGATCGTCGCGGTGTGGTTGGCGGTGCCCGGCCGCGCCGCCGCCGCTGAGCGGAACCACGCCGCCGGGCCCGCTGAGCGGCACCGCATCGATCTGGTCGGTGGCGCGCTGCTGGCCGCCGCGCTGGCCCTCGGCGTGGTCGGGCTGTACAACCCCGACCCGCGAACCGCCGTGCTGCCGCCGTGGGGGCCGACCACCCTGGTACTCGCCGGCGTCGCGCTGCTCGGTTTCCTCGGCTGGGAGGCCCGCGCCCGCACCCGGCTGCTGGACCCGCGCGGAGTGCACGGGCGACCGGTGGCGGCCGGCCTGGTCACCAGCATGGTGGTCGGTGCCGCGCTGATGGTCACCCTGGTCGACGTGCAGCTGTTCGCCGAGTCGGTGCTGCGCCTGGACGCCACCGGTGGCGCCCTGGTGCTGGTCCGGTTCCTGGTGGCGCTGCCGGTCGGGGCGCTGCTCGGCGGGCTGGCCGCGCCCCGGCTGGGCGAGCCGGTGGTGGGCGTGCTCGGCATGGTGGCCGCCTCGGCCGGCTTCGCGCTGATGTCCCGCTGGCCGGCCGATCCGCTGGCCGCCACGCACAGCCTGGGACCGCTCACCCTGTCCATGGCGACCACCGACCTGGCGCTGACCGGCCTCGGGCTGGGCTTGGTGGTGGCGCCGGTGGCGTCGGCGGTGCTGCGCGCGGTGCCGGCCGACCGACACGGAGTGGCTTCGGCGGCGACCGTGGTGGCGCGCACCGCCGGCATGCTGATCGGTATCGCCGCCCTGTCCGCCTGGGGGCTGCACCGGTTCACCGAGCTCACCGCCTCGTTGAACACGCCGCTGCCGTTCGGGGTGGACGCCGCCCGGTACGCCGAAGAGCTGGCCGCGTACACCCAGGCGGTCCAGGTCGCGCTGCTCACCCAGTACCGGGAGATCTTCCAGCTGACCGCGGTCCTGTGCCTGGCCGGCGCACTCTCCGCCGCATTGCTCGGCCGGAGGCGATCTTCCGGCTAGGGCGTGTCTGGTGGATCTATGCCGAGCGAGCGGCGATCCAGGTGGTGGCTCGCAAGGCGGAGGAGGCGCCGATACCGGGGTTGTATCGGCGCCGACGACAACGCCGCGAGGCGCCACCTGGGCGCCGCGCAGCCGGCTGAATGATCCGTCAGGCATGCCCTAGTGTCGGTGACATGTGTGAGGCGTCAACTACGCAGCCGCACGAGGCCATAGCCACCGCTCCACGCCCGGCCCCGGGGCCAGCGGTGGATCCGATCACCCTGGAGCCGGTCGACGAGGTGCGGATCACCACGCTGGTCGACAACGTGTTCGACGCGCTGCTGACCGGCGACGAGCACATCAACCGGGCCCCGTTCCACGTAGCCGCGGCACCGGCGGCGCAGTTCGAGAGCGGCTCGACCTACGTGGGGTTGACCGCCGAACACGGATTCTCCGCGCTGGTGACCGTGCGTCGAGGGACCACCGAGACGACCCTGCTCTTCGACACCGGTATGTCGCCCGGCGCGATGGTCGGGAATGCCGACCGACTGGGCGTGGACCTGTCCGCCGTGCGCGCGGTAGTGCTCAGCCACGGCCACTTCGACCACGCCGGCGGCCTGGCCGGAATGGCCGGCAAGCGCGGGCTCCGGACGCTGCCGATGGTGGTGCACCCATACATCTGGACCCGGCGCCGGCTCAACCTGCCGGGCAATGACCCCGTCGAGATGCCCACCCTGAGCAAGGCGGCACTGACCCGCGAGGGCTTCGACGTGATCGAGCGCCGCCATCCCTCGCTGCTGGTGGACGGCTCCGTGCTGATCACCGGCGAAGTGGATCGAACCACCGAGTTCGAGCGCGGCATGCCGCCGCCGCACCAGGCCTGGACCGGCGCCGAGTGGCGACACGACCCGCTGGTGATCGACGACCAGGCACTCGTGGTGCACGTCCGGGGCCAGGGCCTGGTGATACTCACCGGGTGCGGGCACGCCGGCGTGATCAACATCATTCGGCACGCGCAGCGATTGACCGGCGTCGACCAGTTGCACGCCCTGGTCGGCGGGCTGCACCTGGGCGGGCCGGCGTTCGAGCCGATCATCCCACCGACGGTTGCCGAGCTGACCGCACTGAACCCGTCATTGGTGGTGTCCGGCCACTGCACCGGCTGGCGGGCCCAGCACGCGCTCGCCGCCGCGCTGCCCGCCGCGTGGGCGCCGGGCAGCAGCGGCAGCAGCTACCGACTCACAGGTCTGGGAACCACAGCTTGATCTCGCGGGCGGCCGACTCCGGCGAGTCCGAGCCGTGCACCAGGTTGAACTGGACCTCCAGGCCGAAGTCGCCCCGGATGCTGCCAGGAGCGGCCTTCTCCACCGGATCCGTGCCGCCGGCCAGCTGACGGAACGCGGCGATCGCGCGCGGACCCTCGACCACCGCCGCCACCAGCGCGCCGGAGGTGATGAAGTCGAGCAGATCGTTGAAGAACGGCTTGCCGTCGTGCTCGGCATAATGCTGAGCAGCCAGCTCACGGTCCACCACGCGCAGCCGCAGCGCGACCAGATTGAGGCCCTTGGCCTCGATCCGGGAGATCACTTCACCCACCAGCCGACGGGCCACGCCGTCCGGCTTCACCAGAACCAAAGTCCGCTCGCTCACGATGATGCAGCCTATCTGTGCGCCGCTGTCCATACCGACTGGCACTCCAGTAGGGCGCACACCATGATCAAAGCCGACTCCGGTACCACTCAACGCGGCAGCTCGGGGGCCCGTAGCTCGAGAAGCGTCCGAATCCGGCGCACAGTCTGTGGCATGGTCCAGATGTCCTCGGCCACCAGCCGGAGCGTCTGCCAGCCGTAACCAGCCAGCTCGGCGTCCCGCTGCCGGTCCAGCCCGGCGCGCCGGGCGTTGAAGTGCGTCGATCCGTCGTACTCGACGGCCAGCTTCGCCTCCGGGTACGCCAGATCGACGCGAGTGAGGACGAATCCGTACTCATCCTGTACCCGGTACTGCACGGCCGGCGGGGGCAACCCAGCCAGTACCAGCCCGAGCCGCAGCAGGGATTCCTGAGGCGACTCGGACTTGGGATCGGCCAGCACGACCACTTTGTCCAGCCCGCGGCACCCTCGCGCACCGGGTGCGGCGGCGCGCCGCGCCAGCAATAGCGCCGGCGCGAACCCGTGCCGATGCGCCAGCGCGTCCACCGCGATCACGGCTTCGACCAACGGCAGCCGCCTGGCCAGGTCCCACGCCGTGCGCAGCGGCGTGGTTACCCGGCACCCCTCGACGACGGCCTGGTCGACCGCGTCGACCGTGCCCCGCACGATGCACAACCCCGGGTGTGCCCTCGCCCGCACCGGGACAATCACCTCGGCCGGGGCGCCTCGCGGGGCAACGCCGGCATCCAGCAACTCGGTGGCCGAATAGCCGCCCAGCACCCCGCCCCGATCCCGGACCAGCAGGTATGCCGCTCGAGACCGAGTCCCGAGATCGGTCGCTGTCCCTATCGGCAGATAGACATCAGGGAACACCCGTCGATAACGCGGGCCGAACAACTGATCGCGGGTGACCAGCCCAGCACCAACCGCATCACTACCTCGAAACGGGCCCAGTGCCACCCGACCAGCCTGACCAACGCAACCCGGACGCGTGGCCGTTTCGTCGAATGGCACTCCAGTCGGGCGAAATTCATGATCGAAGCCAGCTGACGTGCCACTCGCCGCGCGACGGCGGGCTCAGGACAGGCGTTGGCTGGGGAGTTCGCCTCGGGCCATTTTTTGGGCCACGTCTCGGCGCATCATGAGCAGGCCCAGCCAGACCAGGCCGAAGATCACGCCGAGCGCGGTGAGCACGCCGACCAGCAGGCCGCCGACCACCATCACGACCTGCAGCGCCAGCGCCGCCGGGAGCACCCAGGGCCGGCCGGCGAAGCGGACCAGGACGATCATCGCGGCGGCCAGCGCGAGCACCAGGGCGACGCCGAACCCGCCACCGTTCTGGCCGCCGAATTTGGTGACCACCAGCAGGGTGAGCAGCACGACGATGACCTCGAGTACCAAGGTCGCCGCCACCGGCCCGCGAAAGCCCTTCAACGGATCGACCGGCGCCAACGACGACGCCGCGGACCGCGACGGCTCCTGCCCCGGCTCCTCGGCCCCCGGCTCCGAAGCGGACGGCTCCTCGGCCCCCGGCTCCGAAGCGGATGGCTCGGATCCCGGGCCGGACCGGGTCACGGGGTCGCCTTGCCGAACAGGGTGCGGGCTTCGCCGGCGGTGACCACCGACCCGGTCACCACGACGCCTCCGCCGGCCAGCGAGCCGGTCTCCTCGTCGACCTCCTCGGCCATCCGCACGGCCTGCTCCACCGCGTCGTCCAGCCGGGGTTCCACGGTGACCCGGTCCGCACCGAACACCTGCACCGCGACCCCGGCCAGCTCGTCCACGTCCAGTGCGCGGGGCGAGGCGTTGCTGGTGACCACGATCTCGTCGAGCACCGGCTCCAGCGCCTCGAGCATCCCGGTGACGTCCTTCTCCTGGAGCACCGCGACCACTCCGACCAGCCGGCGGAAGCCGAACGCGTCGGTCAGCGCGGCGGCCAGTGCCCGGGCCCCGTGCGGGTTGTGCGCGGCGTCCACCAGCACCGCCGGCGCGGTGCGCAGCCGCTCCAGCCGCCCGGGGCTGCTCACCCCGGCGAACGCCGAGCGCACCGCGTCCACGTCCAGCTGACGGTTTGCGCCGACGCCCAGCAGCGCCTCGGCGGCGGCCAGCGCGACCGCCGCGTTGCCGGCCTGGTGCTCGCCGTGCAGCGGCAGGAACACGTCGTCGTAGGCGCCGCCCAGGCCCTGCAGCTTGAGCAGCTGGCCGCCCACCGCCTTGTCCCGGCGCAGCACGCCGAACTCCATACCCTGCCGGGCGACGGTGATCCCCAGCTCCACGCAGCGCTCCAGCAGCACTGCGGCCACCTCGGTGTCCTGCGCGGCCATCACCGCGATCGAGCCGGGCTTGATGATGCCGGCCTTCTCCTTGGCGATGCCGGCCAGGTCGGGGCCGAGGTACTCCACGTGGTCCACGCCGATCGGGGTGATCACCGAGACGGCGCCGTCGGCCACGTTGGTGGCGTCCCAGCTGCCGCCGAGCCCGGTCTCGATCACCGCAACGTCCACCGGGGCGTCCGCGAACGCGGCGAAGGCCATCGCGGTGAGCACCTCGAACTTGCTCAACGCCGGCTGTCCGTCGGTCCGCCGGGCGTCCACCAGCTCGATGTAGGGCTGGATCTCCCGGTACACCTCGACGTAGCGCTCCGGCGAGATCGGGCCGCCGTCCAGGGTGATCCGCTCGGTGGCCCGCTGCAGGTGCGGACTGGTGTACCGGCCGGTGCGCAGCCCGGTCTCGGAGAGCAGCGCGTCGATCATCCGCACCACCGACGTCTTGCCGTTGGTGCCGGCCACGTGCACCACCGGGTAGGCCCGCTGCGGGTCGCCCAGCAGGTCGGTCAGCGCCCGGATCCGGTCCAGCGACGGTTCGATGTCCGTCTCCGGCCAGCGCTTGTCCAGCTC
>DATHIT010000818.1:0-5158 GCA_035489915.1 Pseudonocardia sp.
CGACGCCGAGGGCGCGGAGCTGCTCGGCCGGTACCGGGTGGTGCTGACCGGGTCGCACCCGGAGTACACCTCGGCGCGGATGCTGGACGCGTTCGAGCACTACCTGGGCACCGGTGGCCGGACCATGTACCTGGGCGGGAACGGGTTCTACTGGGTCACCAGCTTCCACCCGGAGCGGCCGCACCTGATCGAGGTCCGCAAGGGCGAGTCGGGCTGCCGCGCCTGGCAGGCCCGCCCCGGGGAGCTGCACATGGCGTTCACCCCGGAGCGCGGCGGACTCTGGCGCAACCGGGGGCGCGCGCCGCAGAAGCTGTTCGGCGTGGGATTCACCACCGAGGGCATGGACCACTCCTCGCCGTACACCCCGCTCGCCGACTTCGCCGATCCGCGTGCGGCCTGGTTGGTGGAGGGGATCGCCGGCGCGGAGCTGATCGGCGACCACGGGTTGGTCGGCGGCGGCGCGGCCGGGCACGAGTGCGACCGCTACGACCTCGCGCTGGGCACCCCGGCGCACGCGCTGCTGCTGGCCACCAGCGCGGGGCGGCACTCGGACAACTATCCCCTGGTGGCCGAGGACATCTACTTCCCGTTCGACGGCATGGGCGGCACGGACCACTTCCAGGTGCGGGCGGACATCGTGTACTTCACCACGGCGGCCGGTGGGGCGGTGTTCTCCACCGGTTCGATCGCCTGGGCCGGCAGCCTCGGGCACAACGGCTACGACAACGACGTCTCCGTGTTGACCGGCACCGTGCTGCGCCGATTCGCCGACCCGGAGCCGCTGCCGCCCATCGCGCTGGACTGATTTGCTACCGGTCGGCGCCCCGCGACACGCGGCTGACCGGGCCGGGCGCGGCCGGGCGTGGGTGAGGTGATCCCTGTTTCGGTGTTGGGAGGGACGTTTTTCGTCCGTCCATGCACCGAAACGCGGATCATGCTGGGCACTTCGCCGACGCGCACGCTGTGCGAGGGTAGGCGGAGTGTGCGAAGTCGAAAGGCTGCCGGCAAGGGGCCACCGCCGGCGGAGTCCCTCCGTATTTTTCCACTACAGCGCTGTTCTGGGCGGACTGCACGACAGTGGAGTGGAAATAGCCGCGTTGGCGGGGCGCGGTTCGGGACTGCCTGGTCTAGATTAATCATATATGATCTCGTATAGTATCAACCGTGAGTTCCCCCGTCATTGATCCGGTTACCGCTGAGCTGGGCGTCCGGCCCGGCAAGATCATCGCGGTACACACCAACTACCCGAGCCGGGCCGCGCAGCGTGGCCGCACCCCCGCGCACGCGTCCTACTTCCTCAAGCCGAGCAGCTCGCTGGCCGGCACCGGGGGCACCGTGCAGCGGCCGGTGGGCACCGAACTGCTCGCCTTCGAGGGCGAGATCGCGCTGGTCATCGGCGCCGAGGCGAGCAAGGTCGGCGTGGATCGGGCCTGGGCGCACGTCGGCTGGGTGACCGCCGCGAACGACCTGGGCCTCTACGACCTGCGCTACGCCGACCGGGGCTCCAACCTGCGCGCCAAGGGCGGCGACGGGTTCACCCCGCTGGGCCCCACGCTGCTCGACGCCCAGCTGCTGGACCCCACCGCGCTGCGGATACGCACCTGGGTGGACGGGGAGCTGGCGCAATCCGACGACACGGAGAACCTGCTCTTCCCGTTCGCCGAGCTGGTGGCCGACCTGTCCCGGCTGTCCACCCTCGAGCGTGGCGACGTGATCCTCACCGGCACCCCCGCCGGCGCGTCCGTGCTGCGGCCGGGCGCGGTGGTCGAGGTGGAGGTTGACAGCCTCGCCCCCGGCCGCCCGGCCCACACCGGCCGACTCCGCACCACTGTCATCGACGGGCCGCCGCTGGCCAGCCTCGGCGCCCCACCCAAGGTCGACGACCAGTTGCGCGCCGATGCGTGGGGAGCGCCGGCCACCCCGGCGCAGCAGCCCGACCGGCCCGACGAGCTGCTGCTCGGGCTGGGCCGGGTCGCGGTGGCCACACTGTCCGCGCAGCTGCGCCGGCGCGGGTTGAACGACGTCTCGGTGGACGGCGTGCATCCGGCGCGCCCCGGCTCCCGGTTCGCCGGGCGGGCCCGCACGCTGCGCTACCTGCCGCACCGCCCGGACCTCTTCGCCGAGCACGGCGGCGGCTTCAACGCGCAGAAGCGGGCGATCGAGGCGGTCGGCCCCGGCGAGGTACTGGTCATGGAGGCTCGCGGCGAGCGCGGTACCGGGACGATCGGCGACATCCTGGCGTTGCGCGCGCAGATCCGCGGCGCCGCGGCGATCGTCACCGACGGCGGGGTGCGGGACGCGGCGGTGGTCGCCGCGCTGGACATCCCGGTGTTCTCCGCCGGCCCACACCCAGCCGTGCTCGGCCGCCGGCATGTGCCGTGGGAGACCGACGTGGCCATCGCCTGCGGCGGTACCGCGGTGCTGCCCGGCGACATCCTGGTCGGCGACGACGACGGAGTGGTGGTCATCCCGTCGGCGCTGGCCGAGGAGGTACTCGCCGACGCCGTCGAGCAGGAACGCCAGGAGCGGTTCGTCACCGACCAGGTCAGCACCGGGGCCTCGATCGACGGGCTCTACCCACTGACCGGCGCCTGGCTGGACCGCTACCGGGCCTGGGCGGCCGAGGGGCACGACGAGAAGCGAGACGAACGGTGACTGACCCGCCCAGCAAGTCGCAGCGCGCCTACGAAGTGATCAAGTCGCGGATCGTGGACGGCAGCTACTCCCCCGGCTTCCGGCTGGTGCTGGACCAGCTGGCCCGGGAGCTGCAGGTGTCCCCGGTGCCGATCCGCGAGGCGGTGCGCCGACTCGAGGCCGAGCAGTTCGTGCAGTTCGAGCGGAACGTCGGCGCCCGGGTCACCGGCATCAACCCGACCGAGTACCGGCACACCATGCAGACCCTGGCCATCGTGGAAGGCGCCGCCACCGGGCTGGCCGCGCCGCTGCTCTCCGCAGCCGAGCTGGCCAGAGCGAACGAGGTCAACGAGGGGCTGCGGGCCTGTTTGCGGAACTTCGATCCGCTGGCGTTCACCGCGCTGAACCGGGAGTTCCACCGGCTGCTGTGCGCCCCCTGCCCGAACCCTCAGCTCACCGAGTTGGTCAGCCGGACCTGGGCCCGGATGGCCAGCATCCGCGACTCCAGCTTCACCTTCATCCCGGGCCGGGCCACCGAGTCGGTCGCCGAGCACGACGAGCTGCTCCGGCTGATCGGCTCCGGCGCCAACGAGGCCGAGGTCGAGTTGGCCGCGCGGGAGCACCGGCTGGGCACCCTGCGGGCCTTCCTGGCCCGGGGCGCACGCACCGAGGAGGACCAGGCATGAGATTCCGAGGCAATCCGGCGAGTATCCGCGGCTCCATCGCGCCGGTGATCACGCCGTTCACCGCCGACGGCGCGCCGGACCCGGACGGGCTGCGCGCGCTGATCGAGTTCCAGCTGGCCGCCGGCTCGCACGGGATCTCCCTGGGTGGCTCCACCGGGGAACCCAGCGCGCAGACCCTCGCCGAGCGGGCGGACGCCATCCGGCTGGCCGCCTCGGTGATCGACGACCGGGTGCCGTTCCTGCCCGGCACCGGTTCAGCCAAGCTGGACGAGACCCTGTCGCTCACGGCGGTGGCGCGGGAGGCCGGCGCGGACGCCGCGCTGATCATCACCCCGTACTACGCCCGGCCCACCCAAGAGGCGCTGTACCGCTGGTACGCCACGGTGGCCAGGGAGTTCCCCGACCTGCCGCTGGTGGTCTACAACGTGCCGTCCCGCACCGCGGTGGACATCGCCCCGGACACCGTGGGCCGGCTGTTCCGCGACTTCGACAACATCGTCGGGATCAAGGAGACGACCAAAGACTTCGAGCACTTCTCCCGGGTGCTGCACACCTGCGGGCCGGAGCTGCTGGTCTGGTCGGGCATCGAGCTGCTCTGCCTGCCGCTGCTCGCGCTGGGCGGGGTGGGCTTCGTCAGCGCGGTGGCCAACCTGGCGCCGGCGGCGGTGGCCGAGATGTACACCGCGTGGGAGACCGGCGACCAGCGCCGCGCCCGCGAGCTGCACTACCAGCTGCACCCGCTGGTGGACCTGGTGTTCACCGAGACCAACCCGGCGGCGGTGAAGTGGCTGCTGGCCCGGCGCGGACTGATCGGCTCCGGGTTCGTCCGACCACCGCTGATCCCGCTCACCGAGGCCGGGCAGGCCCGCGCCGAACAGCTGCTCGCCGGGTCGGAGCACCTGCTCACCCCGGTCCCGGAGGTGACCCGATGACTCCGCCCGACCTGCCCACCCACCTGCCGCACCACATCGACGGCGAGCCGACCGACAGCGCCTCGGGAGCCACCTTCGAGGTGCTCGACCCGGTGTCCAACCAGCCGTACGCCATCGCCGCCGCCGGCAACGCCGAGGACATCGCCCGCGCGGTGGCCGCCGCCCGCCGGGCGTTCACCGAGGGCCCCTGGCCGAGCATGCCGGCCCGGCCCCGGGCCCGGGTGCTGATGGCGATCGCCGACGCGGTGGAGGCCCGGGAGGATCGACTGGCCGAGCTGGAGTCCTTCGACACCGGGCTGCCCATCACCCAGGCCAGGGGCCAGGCCAGGCGCGCGGCGGAGAACTTCCGGTTCTTCGCCGACCTGATCGTGGCCAGCGGCGATGACGCGTACTCGGTGCCGGGCAGCCAGCTCAACTACGTGGTGCGCAAGCCGGTCGGGGTGGCCGGGCTGATCACGCCGTGGAACACCCCGTTCATGTTGGAGAGCTGGAAGCTGGCCCCGGCGCTGGCGGCCGGTTGCCCGGTGGTGCTCAAGCCGGCCGAGTTCACCCCGCTCTCGGCCAGCCTGTGGCCGGGCATCTTCGCCGAGGCCGGCCTGCCGCGTGGGGTGTTCAACCTGGTCAATGGCATCGGTGAGGACGCCGGCGCGGCGCTGGTGGAGCACCCGGAGGTGCCGCTCATCTCGTTCACCGGGGAGACCACCACCGGTAAGACCATCATGCGGACGGCCGCCGAGCACCTCAAGGGGCTGTCCATGGAGCTGGGCGGCAAGTCCCCGGTGCTGGTGTTCGCCGACTGTGATCTTGACGCCGCGCTGGATTCGACCCTGTTCGGGGTGTTCTCGCTGAACGGTGAGCGGTGCACCGCCGGGTCCCGGATCCTGGTCGAGCGGGCGGTCTACGACG
>DATHIT010000819.1:0-3132 GCA_035489915.1 Pseudonocardia sp.
TGGCCCTGCTCACCGGTCCGATGCCGGCCGGGTCCACCGCGCAGCTCTGGTTCGGGGTGCTGCTCGGGACGGCCGGTGGGCTGTTCGTCGTCCTGCTGATCCCGCCCCCGGCCCGGGCGCCGGCGCGCGCGTTCTGGCCGGTCCGTTCGCCCAAGGCCACGTCGGCACGCCCCAAGATCCCCTCGGCACGGCCGAAGGACGCCCCGCGACCGAAGGACCGGCCGAGCTCCGCGCGGGTCCGGCCCAATGCGGTCCCGGCCCCGCGCGCCTCGGCGAAGCCCCCGAGGACCGCGCGGCCACTAGCTGACCAGCTGGCCGACCAGGCCGGGAAGGCGGCGGAGGCGGCAAAGGCATGGGCACGGAACGCGCTGGCCGGCGCCGGGTTGCCGCCCGCCGGAAACGACGGATGGCGTGGCTGGCTGGCGGGCACCCCGCTGGCCCGCCCGCCGGCACCTCCCGCCGGCTACCCGCCGCGCCCCGCGGGCAACTCGCCGCGCCCGGCGGGCAACCCGCCGCCAGCTCCGGCCGCCGGCTCGTCCTCCCGCGCGGGTAGCCCGTCCGCCAGCGCACCGCTCGCGGCCGAGCCCGGCCCGCTGCCCACCCCGGCGCGTGGCGCGGTCGTGCCGAAGCCCCGGCCACCGGCCACCCTGGTGGAGTCCCCGAACGGCGCGAGCCGGCGGTTCGACCTGGTCCGCCAGCTCGGCTCGGGCGGTTTCGGCGGAGTGTGGCTGGCCATGGACCACCGACTCGGCCACCGGGTCGCGATCAAGGCGGCGCACGTCCCGGACCACGACACGGAGCTGCGGATCCGCCGCGAGGCCCGGGCGCTGGGCGCGGTCGCGCACCCCAACTGTGTGCGGATCATCGACCTGGTGGACAGCCAGACCGACCCGGGCCTGGCCAGGCTGCGTGGCCTGGTGATCGTGATGGAGTACGTGGACGGCCGGTCGCTGGGCGAGCTGGTGGCCGCGCAGGGGCCGGTGGACGATCTGGCCGCGGCGAGGATCTGGCTGCGCACGGCGGGCGCGCTGGCCGCCGCCCACCAGCGCGGTGTGCTGCATCGCGACGTCAAGCCCAGCAACGTGGTGCTAGACCACCGTGGCGAGCCACACTTGATCGACTTCGGGATCGCCCGCGCCCGGGGTGACATGACGCTGACCATGCACGGCATGGTGATCGGCACCCCGGACTTCCTGGCGCCGGAGACCGCACGGGGCGATCGCGCCACGCCGGCTTCGGACGCCTGGCAGCTCGCCGCGACCATCTCCTACGCGCTCACCGGGGCGCCGCCGAGGGGGGACCATCCCGGTGCGGCGACCGGGTTGCGCGCGGCCGCGTTCAGTACCGCGCCCACCCACCTGCCCGGGCACAGCGTGCATCGACCGCTGCTGGCCGCCTGCCTGGCCAGCGAGCCGACCGCCCGTCCCGACCTGGCCGAGGTGCGACGCGCGCTGGAGCAGTGGCTGGCCGGGCACCAGCCGCCCGGGGCCGGTCAAGCGGTCAACCTCGCCCGCGGCGGCCAGCGAGCTCGTCGCTGAGCATTGGTGATCGAATCGGAGTAGCCTGCGTGCCTGGGGCTCACCCGCCGTCGCACCGCGAACGGCCGGGTCACCCCCACTCCCGGAGCACAAGGGGGAAGCGCATGAAGCCTTACCGATCAGCCCCTCGGTCCGCGCAACTCGCCGGAGCGTACGCCGCCGGCGTGGTGCTAGCGCTGGTGATCGCTGGCTGCTCCGAAGCTCCCACCGTCAACCCGCCGCCCGCCCCGGGCGCTACCGCGACGTCGCCGAGCGCCACCGAAGCAGCGGTGCCCGGTCAGGGCGGCCAAAGCCAGGCTGGCGGGAGCCCGGTGGTCTGCAACACCGGCACGCTGACGGTCGACCTCGGGCCGGGCGACGGCGCCGCCGGCACCGTGTACGTGCCGCTGCGGTTCACCAACAAGGGCTCCCGGCCGTGCGTGATCCAGGGCTTCCCGAGGGTGTCCTACGTGACCGGTGACAACGGCACCCAGGTGGGCCCGGCCGCACAGCCGGAGGGCCCCCGCCCCGGATGGGTGACGCTCGCCCCGGGTGGCGTCGCCACCGCCACGCTGGCCATGGTGCAGGTGCTCAACTTCGACTCGACCTCCTGCAGGCCCACCCCGGTGCGCGGCCTTCGGGTCTCCCCGCCCCCGGAGCGAGCGTCGCTGTTCGTGCCGACGGAGGGCACCGGCTGCGCCGGGAACCCATCGAGCCCGCAGCTGCGGGTCACCGCGGTCAAGGCCGGCACCGGGCAGAACTGATCGGTTACTGCAGTGGGATCTCCTGCCCGCGTTCGCTCTCCGGGCGCGGGCCGAAGATCCGCCGTTCCGCCTCGCTGATCCGCAGGTCGTTGATGCTGGCCTCCCGGCGGCGCATCAGCCCGTTCTCGTCGAACTCCCACAGCTCGTTGCCGTAGCTGCGGTACCACTGCCCGTCCGCGTCGTGGCTCTCGTACTGGAAACGCACCGCGATCCGGTTCCCGTCGTGGCTCCACAGGCTCTTGCGCAGCGCATAGTCCAGTTCGCGCTGCCATTTCTGGGTCAGGAATTCGACGATCCGCGCCCGGCCGGCGACGAACTGGTCCCGGTTCCGCCATACCGAGTCCTCGGTGTAGGCCAGCGAGACCCGCTGCGGGTCGCAGGTGTTCCAGGCGTCCTCCGCGGCCTGAACCTTGGTCAACGCGTCCTGGTGGGAGAAGGGTGGGAGCGGCGGTCGCTGGCTCACGGTGACCTCTTTCGGCGAGTCCGGCAGTGACCCAAGGCCACTGGGCAGCAGTGGGAGAACGATCGCTCTCCATCTGTTCGGAGCCTAGAGAACGTTGGTTCTCCGCGCAACCGGCCGCCAGCGCGCTCGCCTTCGGAGCCTCAGTGCTGGGCGGGCACCACCGGGCGGCCGATCGCCGGCACCATCAGGGGCAGCCGGTGTGGGCAGATCTGCCAGAACCGGGTTTCCGCGTCGCCGGCCCGCCAGGCATTCGCCAGCCGGGTCGCCGCGTCCGGTTCGATCACCCGCCGGGGCCGGGGCCGCAGCCCGCAGCGAGCCCGTACCTCCCGGTCCAGCGCGCGCCAGGCCTCCTCGGCCGTCGCGTGCACACTCACCGTCGCCGGCCCGT
>DATHIT010000820.1:0-14939 GCA_035489915.1 Pseudonocardia sp.
AGATGAACTCGCCCGGGTTGGGTTGGTGGAGTGTCCAGCCGGCTTTGGTTTTCAAGTTGTGGTCGTGTGTGCAAACCGGGCCGCCGTTAATGGAGGTGGTCGGGCCGTGATGCTGGTATTCCCGGGTGTGGTCGTATTCGGATTTGCTGGCCGGCCGCCGACAACCCGGGCCGACACAAGCGCGGTCCCGTTGTTGGATATGTCGCCGTAGCGCCGCAGTGGGGAATCGTCGGTCGGGGTTGGCGTCGATATCGCGGAGTTGCTGTATGTGGTGGCGGTATTGGGCAACGATATCGGCGACGACCTGGGTCCATCCGCTGGTTTCGGGTGGGTGGTGGGTGAGTTCGTCCAGGAGGTCGGTCGGGATGAGGAGTTCGATGATCCCGCCGTGGGAGTGGTTGCTGGTTGCGGTGGGTCTTCGGCGGGTGATCCCGCCGAAGGCGAAGTGGCCGTCAGGGTTGAGCAGGGTGTAGCGCCATTGGGCGCCGCGTTGGCGCGCCACGACTCGACGCGCTACGTCGGCTAGGACCGGGCCTAGCCCGGGGATCGTGGCGGGGTGGTCGTTTCGGCCCAGCAGTGTGGCCAGCTGCACGCTCACCTCAACCCCCATGAGCCGACCACGCGGGTTTCTCGTCGTGCCGCCCGGCGCGGGGCCGCCTCGCGCGGCGGCCCGACTGGCGCTCGGCTCCGCCGCCCTGGCCGGTTCACCGTCCGCCTCGACCGGAGCTCCGGGGCGCGGACCCGTTGGGGTGTTGGGCGGCGTCGGGGTGTTAGGCTGGGTCGGGGCCGCCGGTTGGCTGGCTTGATCGGTGTTGACCTGGGCGTGGCTGGCCTGGGACTCAAGGTCGCTGGTCATGGCGGTGATGATCTGGGTGGTGGTCATGTGGTCGAAGCGGCGGTTGAGCAGCCCGAGTGTCACCTCGGCCTTGATTTGGTCGAGGGTGGCGGGGTGGCCGGCGCGTTTGATCTGGGTGGCCAGGTGGTGGATGCGTTCGCAGGCGGCGGCCGCTTCATCGGTGGGTAGGCCGGTGGCGGTGAGGGTGACGATGCCGTCGGGGTTCAGGTAGGCGATCACACTGCGCTCGGTGACCGCGCGCTCGTACTGTTCGCGGGCGCGGTCGGGGTCGACGGCGATGACCGCCCGGGCCAGGCGGGCGGCGAGTTGGCCGGTGGTGAGCCGGCCAGCGAGAACCAGCAGATCCGTGCAGATCGACTCGACGTGGCGGGCCGCCAAAGGGTGCAGGTGATGCCAGAACACCCGGGCCTTGGCCGGGTCGATACGCCCAGCGCAGAGTGCCGCGTGTACCTGGGGCAGGTGGAATACCAGGTCGTCGGCATAACACTGGGTGGCTTCCGCACTGCGCCGGGTCCAGGCCAATGCGACTCGGAGTTCGTCGGCGGCATAGCGGGCCGGCTCGTCGAGAGTGGCGACCATGTCCAGCTCGGCGAAAGGGTCACGCCGTCCCATTTCGGCGATGACACGCAGGAATTGTGCTTCGTCGTGGGAACGCTGCCGGGCTTGCGCCCGCAACACAATGGGCAAATCCCCGCCCGCAACCCGAGAGATATCCAGTGATGCGAGTATGGCGGCAAGTTCTGGACCCGGAGGAATTCCCTCCAAGCCATCGGGAACCTGCTCAACCAACATGGCCAAAGAATAACTGCCCGCACCGACAAGAACGGACATCCTTGGAACAGAGGCTGCCAGCCGAGATAAGAAAGCGGCGAGCGGCACGGGAGCATAACATCGAAAAGAACGACAGGGCCACCCGCGCGCAGCACATCGCCGCTGCATCGCGACTTCGCACCTGATCACACTGGCGACGCCGCCGACCACACCAAGCCCGAACCCGCCACTACCGACATCGCGGCCAACGACCACCGCACTGACAACCACCAGCCGTTGCAGTCCTAAACCGCCTCCGCGCTACTGGGCCACGCGAGCCGGCGGAGATCCGCCGGGGTGACCGAACCGCGGGAGTACCGCGTTCCATCGCACGACCCGTTCTTGAACACGCACACCGTGTCGGCAAGCCCGATGAGCTCCTCTTCCTCGGTAGACACCAGGACAACGGTGACACCCGAGTCCTCGGCCATGGCCCGGATCAGCGCGTGGATCTCGGCTTTCGCCCCGATATCGACGCCCTTTGTCGGTTCATCGAGGAGCAGCAGTCGAGGGTTCTGCAGGGCTGCCCTGGCGAACAACACCTTCTGTTGATTGCCGCCGGAGAGGCGGGTGATCGGCTGGTCGATGTCGCCGCGTACCGCGACGCTGCTCAGCGCGCTCCGGGCCGCCTCGGCGATCCTCCGGCGTTGCAGCTGGCCAGCTCGGCTGAACCGGCGCAGCACAGGCAACGGCACATTCTCCCGGGCGCTCATCCCCGGGATGAAGCCGTCGGCCTTTCTCTCCTCGGACAGAAAAGCAATCCCGGATTCGATCGCATAACCCGGACTCGTGGGCACATATCGTGCGCCGCACAAGGTCAGCGAGCCCGCCGACAGACGCTCCAGTCCGTAGACGGTGCGCAGGAAGCGGGTCCGTCCGGAACCGACGAGCCCGTACAGGCCGAGCACCTCACCGGCCTGGGCGTGCAGTGTCACGTCCTTGAGCCGGTCGGTGGCCAGGTGCTCGGCGCTCAGCGCGACGGCTTCCCGGGGCTCCGCGCGCTGCTTCACCCCGGTGGCCGACAGCCGCGTACTCGGGCCCTCCGGCGCGACACCGTCGGCCGACGCGGACTCCCCGACAATGGCCTGAACGACATCGTGATGGCTGACCGTATCCGCCGAACCACTGAGCACCACCCGCCCGTTGGACAGCCCGATGACCCGATCGGCCACCGAGAACACCTCGTCCAGCTTGTGGTCCACCAGCAGCACACCCATTTCCCGCTCCCGGGATACGCGCTTCACGGTGCTCAACAGATGCTCGATCTGGTGTGCCTCGAGGGCTGTGGTCGGTTCGTCCAGTAGGAGATACCGCACCCGGCGGTTCAGCGCGGCGATCACCTCGACTATCTGGCGCTGCGCGACCGGTAGATCGCCGGCCCGGGTTGTCGGCGGCACATCGACGCCGTACTCCCGGCACAGGTCCGCTGTCCGTCTATTCATTTCCGATCGGACCAGACGCCCGCGCCGGGTGGTCTCGTGGCCGAGGAATACGTTCTGCGCAACTGTGAGTTGGTTGACCAACCGAAGTTCCTGGTACACGCAGGCCACCCCGGCAGACAGCGCATCCGCGGGAGCGGAGAAATGCCTCGGCTCACCGTCAAGTAGCAATGTGCCGCTGTCCGGGGACTCCGCCCCCGCGAGCACCCGCAGCAACGTGGACTTTCCCGCGCCGTTGTGGCCGACCAGGGCCGTCACCTCACCGGGAACAAGGCTGACGGTTACCTCATCGAGCGCGAGCGTCTGTCCGTACCGCTTGCTGACCGAACTCGCGGTGAAACCGGCAGTCGTGGTCACAGCCACCGTGATGCCTCTTTTCGCTAGCCGACTTCACCCGGGGCGGGCACTCCACTGGTGAAGATCTTCAACGGCTGCAGGATCGTCGCGGGGACCTGACCGCCGCCGAGGTGTTTCTGCACGTTCTCCACGACGATCCGCGCGTAGTCCGCCGGCTCCTGCGCGGCACATGCCCGATAGGTGGCGTCGAGCGGCTGGTTGGCGGCGCAGAACCCGTAGAGGGTGACCTTGCCGGTCTTGCCGAGCTGGCTGATCGCCTGCAGTGCGCCAACCGTGCCCGGTCCGGTGTCAGCGAACACCACGTTGATGTCCGGATTGCCTTGCAGCATGTCCGTCGTCACCTGGAGGCTGACGTTGGGGTCGACCTTGCTGTTCACCGTCGGGCCGACCTTGGCCTCGGGGTTGGCCCGCAGCGCTTCGGTGAAGCCCTGGTCACGCTGGTTGGTGGGAATCTGGTCGGGGTCTCCGACGATGCCGGCGACGATCTTGGCGTTAGCGCCCGTGTCCTTGAGCAGCTGTTCGCCCATCGCCTTGCCGCCCTCGGGCTGGTCGGCGCCCACGTACTGGACAACCCTGGCATTCTGCGTCTTGAGGTCGTCCGGTGAGATGATCACGTTCACCGAAAACACCGGGATCCCCGCCTGGTTCAGCGCCGCGACGCTCGCGGCGCCAGGCCCGGAATTGACGGCGTTGAGGGCGACGGCGCAGACACCTTGCTGAATGAAACCATTGATCTGGGACAGCTGATTCGAGTCGCTGTCGTTGGCGATCGCGACCTTGACCTCGAGCCCGCTCTTCGCGGCGTTGTCGATGAAGCTCTGCCGCATCGCCACGTAATACGGGTTCACGGTATTGGGGAGGGCGACACCGAGCACCGGTTTGCTTTGCTTGCAACTGCTCGGCAGGGCGGTATTGGCGCCGCTATTCTCACCGCTGGTGGCCTGGTTGCTGCAGGCGCCGGCCAGGACCGTCACGGCCAATGCGGCGACCACGGTTATCCAACCTCTGCGTCGTGCCGACATGCTTTTACCTCGATTCCGGAACGGAGCCAACCGGGGCGGCAGTCTCTTTCGGCGCTCGCCCCGACGCGCTGGTCAGCGCGCTGAGCACGGATCGGCCCGACAGTCCCCGTCGATACGTGTCGAACGAGACTCCGAGCAGGATGATCAAGCCGATCACCAGCGACTGCCAGTAGCTGCTGACGTTCAGCACATTCATGCCGTTGCTGACCGCGGCGATCAGTACGGCGCCGATCATGGCGCCCGGCACGGCGCCCGTGCCGCCGAACAGGCTCACCCCGCCGACCACCGCGGCCGCGATGGAAAAGAACAGTTCGTTACCCAGCCCGGTGGCCGGGAACCCCACCATCAGTCGGGATGTCGCGATCAATCCGGCGATGCCACCGCAGACGCCGCTGACCGCATATGCCAGAACGGTGATCGTCGACAGATTCACCCCGGCCAGCCGCGCCGCGGCTCTGTTCCCACCGGAGGCGTAGATGTGCACACCCCAGCGGGTTCGGGTGAGGAACCAGGTGGCCACGACCGCCGCCACGATCAGCATGACTACCGGCAACGGGATTCCAGCCATGCGGCCCTGGCCGATCCAGGAGAAGCCGGGTTGGCGGACCGAGATCGAGTTCGCCCCGGTGATGATGAGCGGAACCGCGATCGCGATGCCCTGGGTGGAGAACGTCACGATGAACGGCGGGACCTTGACGTAGTGGATCAGCAGGCCGTTGATCACGCCGAGTAGAAGTCCGGCGCCCACCGCGAGCAGGGCCGCGATCGGCCAAGGGATATCGGCCGCCATGAGAACAGCCGCCAACACGCCGGTCATCGCGACGTTGGCCCCGGTGGAGAGATCAATGCCGCCGGTCAGCAGGACGAACGTCTGACCGAGGGCGAGGAACGCGATCACCGCTCCGTTGAGCAGCAGGCTCATGCCATTGCTCACCGTGGCGAACGAGGGCGACAGGATGCTCAGTACAACCAGCACGACCACAAGGACGAGGAAAATGCCCGTCTCGTCGGGCAGACGCACCTTTCTCACGGGTTCTCCGCCGTCCTGGCCTGGACGACGCTCTTACGGATCGCGTGAGCCTGGACCAGATGGTCGTGCGACGCTGCAGTCATCGGAGTTCCCCGGTTCTGGCGCAGATACCTCGTTGTGCCGGCCTCCTGACATTAGGATCCGTACCCGCACATATGTCAAACAGGCCGCCCATATGGGCGCGCCGGTGCCTGACATGCTCCGGTGAGCCGGGTCAACAGCGAAGCTTCGGTTACTTCGGCGGCAGCGACCTGACGTAGCCGACCCCGTGCTTGACCCACCGCCTGAGCTCGTCGTCGGTTGCCTGCGTGTCTATGTCCACGCGCAGCCAGCCGTCCATCTCGCGTCCCCGCATGACGAACCGGCTTGCCTGTGGATCAGCGACCAGGGTGTCGGTCTGGGCCGGATCGACGCGGAGCAGGAGACCGCCTTGACGGCTTGCGCTGACCGCCATGTGCCCGGCAACCAGGAAGGCCAGGCCGCCGAACATGGGCTTCTCGACAACTCCGGGCTCGCTGGCCAGAATCTCGCGCAACCGATTGGCCATGTCGACGTCGTACGCCACGGACGGGAGTATCCACCGGCGGTGCGAGTGGTGGCCAGGGGCGGGGTCGAACCGCCAACGTTGCGACTGACTACCTGTCGCCGCGGTTCACGCCACCGACGTCGACCGGGGTGCGAATCGTCAGCGGCTGGAGGAAGGTGCCCACCGCCGCATTGAACTCCGCGACCCTCGGGACGAACGCGGACATGTTGTACACGCCGTGCACCAGCCCGTCGAGACGCTCCACGCGGGCGGGGACACCGGCGGCTTCGAGCGAGCGCCCGTAGTCCTCGCCCTCGTCGCGCAGCGGGTCGCACTCGGCGGTCAGGATCAGCGCCGGTGGCAGCCCGGCGAGCGACCCGGCGCGGGCCGGCGAGGCGAGCGGTGAACTCGCGTTGGACATGTCACCGAGGTAGGCCGCCCACATGCCCTGCGCGGCCGCGGCGCTCAGCACCGGCCCGGCGGCGTACTCGGTCCGCGACGCGGTGTCGGCCTCAGCGTCGATGGTCGGGTAGAGCAACACCTGGGCCAGCAGGTCAGGCCCGTGCTCGTCACGCGCCCGCTGCGCCGCCACGGCGGCCAGCAACCCGCCGGCGCTCTCGCCCATCACGACGATGCGCTCCGGGTCGCCGCCGTGCTCGGCGATCGTGTCCGCGGTCCAGCAGACGGAGGCGTAGGTGTCGTCCGTCGCGGCCGGGAACGGCGCCTCCGGAGCGAGCCGGTAGCTGGGGGTGACGACGATCGCGCCCAGCTCGTCCGCCAGGGTGGCGCACGGCGCGGCGCACATGTCGATACTGCCGGCGACGAACCCGCCGCCGTGGAGGTAGACGATCACCGGCAGCGGGCCCTCGGCGTCGGGTAGGTAGATCCGCGCCGGCCGGTCACCGGACGGCCCGGGGTAGGTCGTATCCACGACTCGCACGCTCGGGGGTGGCGGCGTCTGCATCATCGCGAACCCCTCGATCGCCGCCCGGGTCTCCTCGAGCGTGCACTCCTCGAGCGGCTTCATGTCCTGCATCAGCATCGCACCGACGACCATGGCCACGGCCGGGTCGAGCTGCACCATCGGCGGGATCCCGGGAGCGGGCTTCTCGCCGATGGCGAAGCCGGCGTAGCCGTTGTTCACCACGTCCGCGCACATCGCGCGGTAGAGCGGCGCGCCGCCGGCGAAGACAAACGTCGCCCGGGGCTTGCCGGGCACGTTGGCGCCCATGTACCAGGAGTTCGCCCTGGGCAGCAGCGTGAGGTTGAGAATGCCCTCCACCTCGGCGTGCCACGCCCGTTCGGCCGCCTCGTTCGTCTCGATCGTCGTCGCCCCCGAGTCGAGCACGTGCTTGATCGCCGCCGCCGCGAACTCCACGTGGTCCTCGATCGCCAGCGGGTTGTTGTAGAGCACAACCGCGCTCTGTGGACCGGTGATGGTGAACAGGTTGGGGAACCCGCTGACCGAGATCCCCAGGTAGGTCTTCGGCCCGTCGGCCCAGCGCTGTGCCAGCGTGACCCCGTCACGACCGACGAACCCGAGGTTCAGCAGCGGACCGGTGATCGCGTCGAAGCCGGTCGCGAGGACGATCACGTCGAGCTCGTACTCCCGCTCGGCGGTCCGGATGCCGGTGGCGGTCACCTCTTCGATCGGCACCGCCCGGACGTCGACCAGGTCAACGTTGTCCCGGTTGTAGGTGACGAAGTAGTCGGTCTCGAGTGCCGGGCGCTTGGTCCCGTAGGGGTGGTCGGTCGGGCACAGCAGATCGGCGGTCCTCGGGTCGCGCACGCGCTCGCGGATCCGCTCCCGCACGTAGTCGGCGACGGTGTCGTTGGCCTTCTCGTCGATGAGCACATCGCCGTAGCTCGATGTCACCATCCGGAAACCGCCCTCGGCCCAGAGTCGGTCGAAGCGCGCGCGGCGCTGCTCCGGGGTGGCCGCCAGCGCGCTCGGCTCGGGCAGTTCGTAGGGCGCGCCGAGGAAGCGGTCCCGGGACTTCGCGCGGACCTCCCGCCAGTTCTCGGCATACCAGCGGCGCCGTGGCGGCTCGACCGGCTCGTTGCCGAGCGGCACCGCGTAGTTGGCCGTGCGCTGGAACACCGTCAGGTGGTCGGCCTGGCGCGCGATCTCCGGGATGACCTGGATCCCGGTAGACCCGGTTCCGATCACGCCGACCCGCTTGCCGGTCAGGTCGACCCCCTCGTGCGGCCAGCTGCTGGTCGCGTACACCTCGCCGGGGAAACCCTCCAGGCCCGGGAACTCCGACCGTGCCTTGGGGATGGACAGATTTCCGGTGGCGGCGATGACGAAACGGGCGGTACTCGTTGCACCGGAGTCGGTGGTGACCGTCCAGGTCTCGTCCTCGTCGTCCCACACGACTGACGTCACCCTCGTGGAGAACCTGAATTCCTTGCGGACGTCCAGCTTGTCCGCGACGAACTCGAGATAGGACAGGATCTCCGGTTGCGCGGGGAAGCGTTCGGTCCAGTGCCATTCGCGCTGGATCTCGTCGGAGAACGAGTACGAGTAATGCACCGACTCGATGTCGCAGCGCGCCCCCGGGTAGCGGTTCCACCACCACGTGCCCCCTGGACCACCAGCGAGGTCGAAGCCCTGGACGCTCAGCCCGAGCTCGTCGCGCAGCTTGTGCACCGCATACAGGCCGCCGAATCCGGCACCGATGACGACAACATCGCAATCCGCCCGCATTACCCGCACCTCCGACATTGGGGATGGTGGTCAAACCTTAAGATCCACGGGCGCCTCCGACTACGGTCAACCGGTCAGACAGGACGGCCTGAATTGACCATTTGGCGCAACTGGGCGAAGCTCCGCTGTCGTGACCAGCGTGGCGGCCAGCCCTGAAACCCTCGCCCGCGTCCGGACGGTCGCGGCGGCACTGCTCCCGGAGTCGCCCCGACTCGGCGCGGAGTTGGCCGCTCGTATCACCGACCGGCTGCCGGAGTTCGCGCGGATGAACGCGGGCGCGCTGGTTGTCGCCAGCTGTCAGGCCAACAGCAATGCGCTGCTCGACGGGCTGATTCGTAACGTGCCGATGCATGCGGTGGCGCCCACGGTAGAGGTTCGACAGCTCACCCGCGCGCTGGTCCAGCGCGGGCTGGCGCTCTCGGCGGTGATGCGCGCCTACCGCATCGGCGTCCAGCACTGGACCGAGCAGTGGGCTGAGGCTGTCGGTGTGCACGCCGGGGCGGGAAAGGACGCCGTCGCGGTCGCACAGGCCGGTACGAGCTTCGTGCTCGGGTGGCTCGACGAGGTCAGCGAGCGCCTGGCCGAGGAGTACCGCGAGGAGGCCGAGCGCCTCGCGCGCGAGCGATCACTGGCCCAGGTCGAGGACGTGCGGAAGGCACTGACCGACCCCGACCTCGACGTCGCGGCAACCAGCGCGCGCCTTGGCTACGACCTCGCCGGACGGCACGTCGCGCTCGTCCTGCGCCACGAGGCGGGCGACGCCGGCGCCGCGGTGCGGCAGCTCACCGCCGCGATCAGCAACGCGCGGCCGCTGATCGTTCGCGTCGACATGGAGACGACCTGGTGCTGGGTGCCCTGTACCGCCGCGCCGGTGCGTGCTCCAGAGCCGGCCGCGTCACTGGTGGCGGCGTACGGGCGCCCAGGACGCGGGCTCGCCGGCTTCCGCGAGAGCCACCTCGAAGCGCTCGCCGCGTTGCGTGTCGCCGAGCTCGCCCGACGCGGTCCCGGGACCCTCACCCGCTATGACAACGTGGCCATCGCCGCGGTCTGCTCAACCGACCCCGAGTGGTGCCGGACGTTCGTCCGCGCGGAGCTCGGCGCGCTCGCGGCGGACAGCGACGCGGTGCGCCAGGTCCGCGCGACACTCGAGGAGTTCTTCGCGGCGAACAGCAACTTCCGAGCGACCGCGGCCCGGCTCGGCGTCCACCACAACACCGTGCGGTACAGGTTGGAGCGGGCCGAGCAGGTGCTCGGCCGACCGCCCGCCGAACGGCGCCTCGCCCTCGAACTGGCACTGCACCTCGCGTCCCGACTCGGCCCGTGGGCCCTGCAGGACGATGATGTCGCCGGGTGAACGGGTCTAGACGGTGGCCAGGAGCGGGGTCGAACCGCCGACCTACCGCGTTGCGGGCCCGCCCCGCATCGGCTTGTGGTCGGCCACCCTGCGTTCGTTGTCACGGAAACGCGGCTCGTAGTGCGCGAAGAAGATCTTGCCGACGAGATCGCGGCGGCTGTGCACGCCGGTCTTGTCGAACACGCTCTTGAGGTGCTGTTGCACGGTGTGCGGCGAAACCACCAGCTCCTGCGCGATCTGGGCGGTGGAGGCGCCCTGCAGGACCAACCGGGTGACGTCGCGCTCCCGCTCGGTCAGCCGGTATGCCGACATCAGCAGTGGGAAGATCCGGGCCGGATGGGCCGGCTCGACGATGACCGCGATCCGTCGGGCGCCCTGGTCGACCAGGCAGGCGCCGTGCAGGACCACCCACACCCCGTTGCGCGCGAGCACCCGCGACACCGCGATCCCACTGGGCTCGTCCGGGTTCTCCGCCGCCCGCAACGCCCGACCGGCCACGGACAGCACGGCGGAGGGCAGCCGGCCACCGACTCGGTCGCTGTCGCTGTCGGGCAGCTGAGCGAGCCAGCGCTCGACGCCGGGCGTGGCGGACTGGATCTCCCAACGGTCGCTGAGGATCACCAGCCCAGGGCCGTCCGTGCCGTCCGGGTCAGTGGCCTCGCCGACCAGCAGGGCTCGCCGCGCGCCCTCGGCCAGGTGTGGGGCGACGGCCTGTACGAACTGCTTGTCAACGACGTCGAACATCGCTCGCCCGGTCTCCCGGTACAGCCCGAGCATGCCCCACACCACTCCGGAGGGGGTGCCCAGCCGGGCGATCATCTCCTGGTCGCCACCCATCGTCATGTTGGCGTGCCAGCGTGGGCTGCTGGACGGATCGCCGGCGGTCGCCTCGTGCAGCGTGGAGATCCCGGTGCTCGACACGGCGATGTCGGCGATTCTGTTGACGTCGTCGTCGTAGTACTCGCGCGCAAGCCACTCGGCCGGGAACTCCGCGAGACCTTCATGGAAGTGGCTGGTGATCAGCAACGACGCGGGGTCGAGGGTGTACCAGCACGGCGTCCAGTAGTGCGGCACCACGGTGCCGACGACCTCGGTGCATTCCCGCCAGAAGCTCGCGAGGTCCTTGGGCTCTCCCGCCAGCCGGGCGATCTTGTCCACCGCCCGCTCCCGCGCGTCCGTGGTCATCGGACCACGGTAGGGACTCAGCCCACCCGCGGACATACCACATGTCTGGAATGTCGCGGCGTCGGGAAACGAACCTATCTTCTGCTGGCCGACGCGCCGACCAGGCGTTGAACGACAATCGCCAGAGGAGCACGACATGCACACGATGGTCGTACGGATGACGCTGGACCCGACTCGGCCCGACGAGGTGGACAGGCATTTCCGGGAGTTCGTCGTCCCATGGGCGAAGGAGCAGCCCGGCTTCGTCTCCGGACGTTGGCTGCGCGGCGTCCGCGGCGAGACGGGAATGGGCGTGGTCACGTTCGCCTCCGAGGACGCCGCGAACACGGCCGCCGCAACGCCGCGCTCGATCGTCTATCCCGAGGAGAATGCCTGGTCCATCGCCGGGGTCGAGATCTTTGAGCAGGTCGTGGAGGCCTAGGCCATGAGACTCGCGATCTTCGGAGGCACCGGCACCGTGGGCAGCGCGTTGCTGGCCCAGGCTCTGGATGCCGGGCACGAGGTGCGGGTCCTCGCCCGCACGCCGTCGAAAGTGGCCCGGACCAGCCCCGCCCTGACTGTCCTGTCCGGCAACGCCAAGGATCTCCGCGCGGTGAGCTCGACGGTCGCCGGTTGTGACGCCGTACTGACCACCCTCGGCGGTTTCGCCGATCCCGACAGCATCCGGATCGGGACCTCGGCGATCATGTCGGCGATGCGCGACGCCGGCGTCCGTCGCCTGGTGGTCATGCAGGGCTTCCATCTCGACTTCCCCGGTGACCCGCGAAACGTCGGCCGTGTGCTGATCCTGCCGGTGCTCTGGCTCGGCAGCCGCGACCTCGTCCCCGACTCGCGCGCCATGGCGACAGCCGTGCGGGCCAGTGAACTGGACTGGACCGTGGTTCGGGCACCTCGGGTCGTGGTCGCCGGCCGCACCGGCCGTCACCGCACCGGTTTGCTCAAGCTCGGACCGTGGAGCAGCGTGACCAACGCCGACGTCGCCGAGTTCATGCTCGGCTGCCTCACCGACCCAGCCACCGTCGGTACCGCACCGATGGTGGCCAGCGGCAGCCGACGGCGACCGATCCGGCGCGCGACGCAGCCTGATGGCAGCCGCGGCCTGGCCTGACCGGGCCCGAATCGCGGTGGACGATAGTCCGGCGGGAGGTCTCACGTGTCCGTGATGAGCGGGGCCTGGCCGACCCGGGTGGTGTCCTCGGCCTGTAGGAGGAAGTAGGCAGCGGCGTTGGCACGGGACAATCGGATACCTCCTTTGTCGCCGACGGTGCGGACGTTGATCCGCTCGGTGCGCGGGCCGTCGGTGAGGAGAGGCACCCGGACGATCGTCCAGTCGAGGTCCGAAGCGCGGACGATCTCGCTGATGCCGACCATGATCCGGTATGCGGAGGGTTTGATCCGCTTCCCGACCGCGACCAGCATGGAGAATGCAGGTTCCCTGCGGTCGGCGGGATCGGTGATGCTGGGGGTGCCGAGGGCGACCAGCCGTCTGACACCGTGCGTTCCCATGGCGGCGACGATGTTGCGGTATCCGTCGAGAATCGGGGCGACCTCAATGCGCCCCTTGGACGGCGGGCCCAGGAGGCTGATGACCGCTTCGGCATCTTGCACGGAGCGCGCGACGGCATCGGTGTCGGTGAGCTGGCCCTCGATGACGGTCAGTCCGTCCCCGGAGGCCAACTTGGCCGGGTCGCGCGCGAGGGCCATGACGGTGTGGCCGGTCTGTAGGGCTTGACGGATGAGGTGTCCTCCGGTGGGACTGGTGCCGCCGAACACGGTGAGGCGCATGGTGTGTCCGTTCGCTGGTTCAGAAGGAGTACGGGCCGAAGCGGCCCCAGGCAACGAGGACCGCTAAGGCGAGCAGGACGACGTTGGTGGCGATGCCGCCGGGCTCCTTGCGGCGCGCGTGGAGCCCGGCGGCCAGGACCATGATCAGCGCGAGCCCGCACGCGGCGAGCGGGGTGAGCCAGACGGTGATGCCGGTCGCTGCCGGGAGGATCAGGCCCAGTGCCGCGGCGAACTCCGTCACGCCGATCAGGCGCAGCGTGCCGTCTGAGACGTCCTGCACCCAGGGCAGGTTCTTCGCCAGCTTCTGTCTGGGCTGGGTGGTCTTCATGACTCCCGCGAGCCCGAACGCCGCGGCCAGTAAGGCCTGCGCGATCCAGAGGATGACGTTCAGGCCGCCCGCTGCGGCGTGACGCGCAGCGCAACCGCGATGCGCTGCTGGAAGTCGCCCGCGTGCGCTTCGCGGAACACGGGGTGGAGGCGTCCCTTGAGCAGATCGCCAAGGACGCAGGCCTGGCCATCGGAACGCTCTACCGACATTTCCCCACCCGCATCGACCTGATCCAGGCCCTCTTCGCCGACAAGCTTCAAAGGTGGCTCGAGGCGGCCGAGCGAGCGGTCGCGCTGGACGACGCGTGGGAAGGCTTCGTCCTGTTCGTCGAGGCGATGTGCCAGCTGCAAGCCGACGACCAGGGCTTCAACGACCTCGTGTCCATGCGCCTGCCCGAAGCAGCCGGCCTCGCTGCCAATCAGGACCGCATCGGTGACATCGCCGCCCGCATCATCCGCCGCGCTCAAGAGCAGGGCAGCCTGCGGCCGGACCTCACCACCGAGGACCTGGCGTTCGTCATCTGGTCGCAGAGCCGGATCACCCAGGCCACCCGGGACGTCGCCCCGCGCGCATGGAGGCGCCACCTATATCTGATGCTCGACGGCTTCCGCGCGGAGAGCGCCCATCCACTGCCGGAGCCACCGATGACCGGCGAGCAGGCATACCGGGCCATGCTCGGACTGAACGGCAAGTGCGCCTCGCACTGACGTCGCAGCGCGTTCTTGCGCCGATCCTCTCCCCATCAGTGGAATCCGGTCGTCATGCCTGACCGCCGAGCTGGCCCAGGGCGAGGTTGAGTTCGACGACGTTGACCCGTGGTTCGCCGAGGAATCCCAGGTTCCGACCCTGGATGTGGTCGGTCACCAGCGCCCGCACAGTGGCGGGATCGAGGTGTCGGGTGGTCGCGACTCGGTCGGCCTGTTCGTAGGCGTAGGCCGGGGAGATGTCGGGGTCCAACCCCGAGCCGCTGGCGGTGAGGGCGTCGGCGGGGACAGCGGCCGGCAAGACGCCGTCGAACGCGGCGACCGCCGCCCGCCGGTCGTTGATCTCCTTGAGCAGGACTGGGTTGCTAGGTCCCAGGTTCGACGCGGCGGAGAACAGCGGGTTGTAGCCGGGGTCGTTGCTGTTCGCGGGGTTCACCGCCGCGGAGGGGCGGGGTTGGAACCATTGCGGGAGTGGGTTGCCCTGGGCGTCGACGAAGGCCTGTCCGAGCAGGCTGGATCCGACGATCTGGCCGTTGCGCTCGATCAGCGAGCCGTTGGCCTGGTTGTGGAAGACCAGCTGCCCGATCGCGGTGACGACCAGCGGGTAGGCGATGCCCACGATGACGGTGAACACCAGCAGCGCGCGCAGCGCGGCCAGGTGATGGCGTACCGAGGTGGGCAGGCGGTTGGTAATAGTCATGGTCCTTACCCGATCCCTGGGATGAATTGGACGATTAGGTCGATCACCTTGATCCCGATGAACGGCATGATGAAGCCGCCCACCCCGTAGATCAGCAGGTTGCGGCGCAGCAGCGACGAGGCCGACGCCGGCC